>NZ_JACSJX010000001.1:678287-1017431 GCF_018617345.1 Exiguobacterium sp. s131
AACTTCATCGGGAACCGGATTGGGACATATGGTCTTCTCGTCACGTTTGAAGAGATGCTCAAACAAAACGCTTCAATCGGAGAGATGGACTCGATCACAGGTCCACTCATCGGTCGTCCGAAATCGGCGACATTCCGCACACTCGATGTCGTCGGAATCGACACGTTCGTCCACGTGGCGGGTAACGTCTACGAGACGCTCGAAGCTGGGGAAGAGAAGGACGCGTTCGACGTCCCTTCAGAAATGAAGCAACTCGTCGAAAAAGGCTGGATCGGACAAAAGGCCGGTCAAGGCTTCTATAAGAAAGAAGGCAAGGTCATCCAGGAGTTGAACCTTCAGACGTTCGAATACGAACAATTGAAAGCGATTACAGGTCCTGAGCTCGATCAAATCAAGTCACTTCCAGGCTCAAAAGCGAAATTGAAAGGTGCCATCTTGAACAAAGGTCGCGTCGGACAATTGCTCTGGCCAATCACGGCGAAGACGCTCGCTTACTCGGCACGTCTCACTGGTGAGATTGCCGATACGATCGTTGCGATTGACGATGCGATGAAGTGGGGCTTCGGTTGGAAGTTTGGACCGTTCGAGATGTGGGATGCCCTCGGTGTGGAGAAATCAGTCGAGCGTATGAAAGCGGAAGGCTATGACGTCCCGGCATGGATCGATGAGATGCTTGCTGCAGGCAACACGTCATTCTATAAGGGAGACCAGTATTACGATAAAGCGTCGAAGGCGTATGTCGAGAAGACCGTCAACCCGAAAGAATTGAAACTCAAGCCGCTCGCAAAATCAAACGGCATCATCCTAGAGAACGGTGGGGCACGCCTCGTCGATATCGGCGATGACGTCGTCGCACTCGAATTCACATCACCAAACAACGCGATCGGTGTCGACATCATGCAGATGATCGAACAGTCGATCGACCGCGTCGAGCAAGACTTCAAAGGAATGGTCCTCGCCAACGATGGCAAGAACTTCTGTGTCGGAGCCAACCTTGCGATGATGCTCATGGAAGCAGAAGACGAGAACTGGTTCGAACTCGATTGGATCATCAACAAGTTCCAACAAGTCGTTCAAAAGATTCGTTATTCAAGTCGCCCGGTCGTTGCCGCACCATACGGCATGACGCTCGGTGGTGGTACGGAAATCAGCTTACCGGCAGCCCGTATGCAAGCCGCGCTTGAGACATATATGGGTCTCGTCGAAGTCGGTGTCGGCCTCATCCCTGGTGGAGGCGGAAACGTCAACACGTACCGTCGTCTCCTTGAGCAGACACCAAAATCGATGCAAAACATCGAGAAGGCTGCGCAACAGACATTTGAGAACATTGCGATGGCGAAAGTATCGAAGTCGGCATTTGATGCGAAGACACTCGGTTACCACCGTGCGGTCGATGGCATCTCGATGAACCGTGACCACTTGACGTTCGATGCGAAACAGACGGTCCTTGAACTGGCTGACGGGTACACGGCACCGGTTCGTGAAAAGTTACCGGTCGTCGGTCAAACAGGGAAAGCGACGCTCGAACTCGCGGCGTATGAAATGTTCTACGGCGGTTATATTTCAGAGCATGATTTGAAGATTGCGAAGAAACTCGCGCACGTCATCAGTGGTGGCGATTTGGCATACGGTACGCTCGTCGATGAACAGTATTTCCTCGACATCGAGCGTGAAGCCTTCTTGAGCCTCATCGGGGAGCCGAAGTCACAACAACGGATGCAACATATGCTCGTGAAAGGCAAACCACTACGGAACTGATAAAGGGGGACAAAACAGATGAGGGAAGCAGTCATCGTAGCCGGCGCACGGACGCCGGTCGGAAAAGCAAAACGCGGTTCGTTCCGTAACGTACGTTCGGACGAGCTCGCGGGATATGCCATCAAGGCAACGCTTGAGCGTTCAGGATATAAAGGCCCGATTGATGACGTCATCATGGGTTGTGCGATGCCAGAAGCGGAGCAAGGGATGAACATCGCTCGCTATGCGGCGGTCCGGGGGGGACTGTCGCACGAAGTTCCAGCGATCACCATCAACCGCTACTGCTCGTCAGGTCTTCAAGCCATCGCGGATGCGGCGGCGAAAATCATGATCGGTCAAGCGACGGCCATCATCGCCGGCGGTATGGAGTCGATGAGCCAAGTGCCGATGGGTGGTCACGTCATCCGTCCAAACCCACACATCATGGAGACGGCACCAGAGTACTACATGAGCATGGGACATACGGCAGAACGTGTCGCAGCTGAATACAACATCTCGCGCGAAGACCAAGATGCATTTGCTATCAACAGTCACCAAAAGGCGGCGGCAGCCATCGCAGGTGGCAAGTTCCAGGAAGAAATCGTTCCTGTGACGGTCATCGAGCACGTACTCGGTGAAGACGGGAAAGTCGCGGAAGTGGAGAAAGTCGTCAAGCATGACGAAGGTGTCCGTGCCGATTCAACAATCGAAGCGCTCGGTAAACTTCGCCCGGCTTTCAAAATCAAAGGATCGGTCACGGCGGGTAACGCTTCACAAGTATCCGACGGAGCAGCAGCAGTTCTCGTCATGGACCGTGAAGAAGCAGAACGCCAAGGATTGCAACCGATGGCCAAGTTCCTCTCGTTCGCGGTCGGCGGTGTCCGTCCGGAAGTGATGGGAATCGGACCAGTCGTCGCCATTCCGAAAGCACTCGAGATGGCTGGCGTGAAGTTAGAAGAAGTCGGATTGTTCGAGTTGAACGAAGCGTTCGCGAGCCAGTCACTCGGTGTCATCCGTGAACTCGGCATCGATCCATCGAAAGTGAACGTGAACGGCGGCGCTATCGCCCTCGGTCACCCACTCGGATGTACGGGAGCAAAACTTTCAGTCTCGATCTTGCACGAAATGAAACGACGCAATGAGAAGTATGGGGTTGTCACGATGTGTATCGGCGGCGGAATGGGCGCGGCTGGTGTCTTCGAATTACTATAAGGGGGAATCGGATATGGAACGTACAGAACATGAATTGATTAAAGGCGGTAGCTTTGTCATTGACGCACTCGACGCAGAGCGTCTCTTCACACCAGAGGATTTCTCAGATGAGCATAAGATGATTGGGGACACGACGGCAGGATTCGTCGATGACCGCGTCATGCCAGTCCTCGAGCGCATCGAGAAACACGAGTTCGACCTCTCTGTCGAATTGTTGAAAGAAGCGGGCGAGCTCGGTCTTCTCGGAGCAGACGTTCCAGAAGAGTACGGCGGTTACCAACTCGATAAAATCTCATCTTCGATCATCACGGAGCGCTTCGCGAAAGCACGTTCGTTCGCGCTCAGCTACGGCGCACACGTCGGGATCGGGACGCTTCCAATCGTCTTCTTCGGATCAGAAGAGCAAAAACACAAGTATTTGCCAAAACTCGCGACAGGTGAATGGATCGCGGCTTACGCCCTCACGGAGCCAGGCTCAGGTTCTGACGCCCTCGGTGCGAAAACGACAGCTGTCTTGAACGAGGCGGGCACGCACTACGTCTTGAACGGTGAGAAACAATGGATCACAAACGCCGGCTTCGCGAACGTGTTCGTCGTATACGCAAAAATCGATGGCGACAAGTTCAGTGCCTTCATCGTCGAGCGTGACTTCAAAGGAGTCTCAACAGGCGCAGAAGAACAGAAGATGGGAATCAAGGGCTCGTCGACACGTACGCTCATCCTTGAAGACGTCGAAGTACCAGTCGACAACCTTCTCGGTGAAATCGGAAAAGGTCACGTCATCGCCTTCAACATCTTGAACGTCGGTCGTTACAAACTCGCAGTCGGAGCAGTCGGTTCTTCAAAACGTGCATTCGACCTCTCGGTTCAATACGCGAACGAGCGTAAACAGTTCAAGACACCGATCAGCCAATTCCCACTCATCCAAGAGAAATTGGCGACGATGGCAGCGAACATCTATGCGATGGAAAGTTCAGTCTATCGTACAGGTGGTTTGTTCCAGGACAGCTTGGACGCACTCGGTGATGAGAACATGCGCGACGGATCAAAAGTCGCACAAGCAATCGCAGAATATGCGATCGAATGCTCACTCAACAAAGTATTCGCTTCTGAAACGTTCGACTACGTTGTCGACGAAGCGGTCCAGATTCACGGTGGATACGGATTCATGGCAGAATATGAAGTCGAGAACCTCTATCGTGACTCGCGAATCAACCGCATCTTCGAAGGAACGAACGAGATCAACCGTTTGATCGTCCCAGGTACGCTCCTCAAGAAAGCGATGAAAGGTGAATTGCCGCTCCTCGCAGAAGCGCAAAAACTTCAAAAAGAGCTCATGAGCTACATGCCACAAGAATTGGACGGCTCACCACTCGCTCGCGAGAAGATGCTCCTTTCGAACATGAAGAAGATCAACTTGATGGTCGCGGGTACAGCTGTCCAGAAGTATCAACAAGACCTTCAAAACGAACAAGAAATCTTGGCGAAGATCGCAGACATGATCAGTGCCATCTATGCGCTTGAAGCAGCCATCGCTCGTACAGACAAAGCGATTGCCCGTTCAGGCGAAGAGAAGAACACGCTCAAAGTCCGCTACACAGAAATCTTTGCGGAGCAAGTGTTCAAGCAAGTCGAACTCATGGCGAAAGAAGTGTTGTACGCAGCGGCGTCTGGTGACGAGCAACGTATGCTTCTCTCGGCAATGAAGAAGTTCAGCCGCTATCAACCGATTAATGTGATCGGCACGAAGCGCGAAGTCGCAGCGAGCCTCATCAAAGCGAACAAGTTTATCGTCTAATCAAATGGACAGAAAGGGTGGACCGGACGCGGTCGACCCTTTCTTTTTTTGAGCTCTGCCACGTACAATAGAGACGAGGGGGAGAGACGATGACAAAACGAGATGTATTACTCGACCGGATGGAACGCATTGGACGGTCCGTTGCCGAAAAGGACGGGACGCTCATGCTGCTCGCATTGGGTTCGATTGGACAAGAGACGGAGCGGTTGGATGAGTATTCGGACCTCGATTTCTTTTTGATTGTCGAAGATGGGCAGAAGGCGCGCTTTATCGACCGACTCGACTGGCTCGAGGTCGAACCGCTTCACTATCAGTTCCAAAACACGAAGGACGGGCATAAAATCATGTATCAAGATGGCATTTATGGTGAGTTCGCCGTCTTTGAACTGCATGAACTGGCGACCATCGCCTATACGCCAGGACGTGTCGTCTGGCGACGGGACGAGGCGCTCGAAGTATTTGCGACACCACGCCTCGAAATCACACGTGAATCAGCGGATTATTATTATGAAGAGGCGTTGACGAACCTATATGTCGGCTTACTTCGGGAACGTCGGGGCGAGATGCTCGCCGGATTCGAACTCGTCCAAGTCGCGGCCGTTCAAAACGTCTTGAAGGCGCTCGGCGGACAAGGAGATCCGTTCAATCCGACACGCCGGGTCGAGTCAAGACAGCCGGAGATGATTCCCTTCTTGTCAGATGGGGTAAAAGGATACGGCAGGTCAATCGAGGCGGCAGCGGCGATCTTACGGTTGATTGAAGCGAGGCACGAAGTGAACCCGACGATGAAGCGAGAGATTGAACGGTTGCTTGAGACGTGAATTGATTTCTCGGAATATGCTACATTGAGAATAGAGGTGATGAACAGATGGTGACACTATACGGCTATCCACCATGCAGTACATGTAAAAAAGCAGAAAAATGGTTGAAGGACCAAGGCATCGCGTATACATACGCTCATATCGTTGAATCGACACCGACGAAAGCGGAACTCGCCGAACTGTGGAAACAATCAGGTCTACCACTCAAGAAGTTCTTCAATACGAGCGGGCAAGTCTATCGGAACGAAGGCATCAAGGACAAGCTGCCAAATCTATCAGAAGACGAACAACTTGAGCTATTAGCGAGCAATGGTATGCTTTTGAAGCGACCAATCGTCACAAATGGTGAAAAAACGACCATCGGATTTTCAGAAAAGTCCTTTACGGACGTTTGGGGCTAAGTGCTATAATACAGATGTGAGTCTAATTTATTTGAGGGGGAAGTTAGGATGAGCAAAGTACCAGCAAATTTACGTTATTCAAAAGAACATGAGTGGGTAGAAGTAAACGGAACGAAAGCCCGCATCGGCATCACGGATTTCGCACAAAGCGAACTAGGGGATATCGTGTTTGTCGAACTCCCAGAAGTCGATGGTACGATTTTGCTCGACGAGCCATTCGGTTCAGTCGAATCAGTGAAGACGGTCTCTGAGTTGTATGCACCAGTATCAGGTCGCATCACAGCAGTGAACGAGGACCTCGCGGATTCTCCAGAACTCGTCAACGAGTCACCGTTTGAAAACGCATGGATGATCGAAGTCGAGTTGACGGAAGAGTCAGACCTCGACAAGCTCATGTCTGCAGAAGAATACGAAGCGATGATTCAAGGATAATCAAAACCGGCCTCTCCAATGGAGAAGCCGGCTTTTTTTTACTCGAAATCGAGTCGGTAATGATCGGATTTGACGAGAGTCGCCCGTTCAAACACGCGATAGAAGAAGATTCCGAGTGCGACGGGAATCAGACCGAACAAGACGATGACGAGCAGGACGTTGAAGAGAGCGAATCCACCCGGCATGAGATGAAGGGCGTTCACTGGACCGATGAGTCCTGACACCCCGAACCCGGCGCTGATTGGCGTTCCCTCAATTTTTAGGATTCCAGCGAGCGCACCGAGAATCGCCGCATTTGCCAAAATGGGAAGCATCATGATGGGGCGTCGGACAAAGTTCGCCATCTGAATCTTCGGAGAACCGAGGAAATGGGCAATCGATGTGCCGGTCGCGTTCGCCTGCCATCCGGCGATCGCGAGACCGAATCCGGCTGCAACGACTCCGAGGTTCGCCGCACCCGCCGCGACACCGGACAGGCTGATGGCCGTCGCAATCCCGACGGTCGAGATCGGCGAAACGATGATGAGCGAGAACGCCATGGCGATCAGGATCCCCATGAGGACCGGTTGCAGGTCAGTCATGGTCATGATGAGTAGACCGATATACGTCGTGATTTGGGAAATGTACGTCAACAAGAAGGTACCGATGCCTCCTGCGACGACAATGATGGTCATCGGCATAACAATGACCGTATACGTCTTCAAGTGGGGAGCGAGCTTCATGACTAGAAGTGTAGCGATTGCAGCGGTCACACCGGCTGTGATCACATCCCCGATGCCCGCCATCACGAACGCACCTTCGTCGATTCGAACGGCACCGCTACCGACATACGTTGCAATCGCGATCGTCCCGGCTTCGAGAATCGATCGTCCGAACTGCATGGCGACCGCTAGCCCGATAATGGCTGGCAGAAGCCGCATCGCAATCGTCGTCGCATCCAATATGAATTGAAGAGACGGAAAATACGGAAGTATGGCTTTCGTTAATTCACCGAGTAGTGCGCTCGGGATAAGGGCGATCAGAATCGCCATGCTGAGACCGTTTAAGACGTTCATCGTGAACTGTTTCATCGTACCTGTTGTTGGTTCCGTCATCATTCATTCACCTGTCCTTCTTCTTTGCTGTTATGTACAAAAGCGATAAAGTTAGAACCCATATTATTCCTCTCACCAGAAAGAGTCAAGAGAATCATTGAAAAATTCTGAAATTTCATCAAAGCACGATTTTTGAATGGGAATCCATCGCCCCTTATAATGACAAGAGAGGTGAGAAGAATGATTACAGACGGATTCTTATATATATACGCCCCGATGTGTGGTACATGCGCTGTGGCGGAAAAAATGTTGACGGTCGTCGAAGCGGTCGACCCTGAAATTAAAATCGAAAAGCGAGATGCGAACTATATCCCAAAAGAGCTAGAAGCCTACCAAGTGATGAGCGTACCCGCCCTGTTGAAGCTTGAAAATGGCGAGGTTCAAGATCGATTGTACGCGTTTCAAAATGTGCAACATGTCCTCTCTTTCGTGAAGTGAGAGAGGAACATTAGAATAATCTGAAAATTTTAAATAATCAGTTGACACAGAAAGTTCACGAATGGTATATTCATTACAACATCTTACTTGAACACAAAATAGGACGCGATATTCCCGATATCAAGACGTTTTGGCGAAGCCGCTGCTACCTTTATACGAATACACGTCAGTCTTCCCTTCGATTGTCCCCCAAAAAAATCAAGCGAAGACAGACGTTCCGTATAATCGCACGGTCCAAGCTAAGATCGAGTGATGATTGGTGAATCTCCCCCATATAAGGATGTAAATCTTGAACGGGCAAAAGATTTTCATCTATGGGCTGTCCTTCCGTGACTCAAGGTGCTACGTTCTGTGTCGTCCTCGGACGGCACCTTTTTTTAATTTTTTTTTGAAAAAAGGATTTGACAGCAGAAAAAGCTGTCGCTATGATAAAGCTAATCGAATACACAACACTCTTATCAAGAGAGGCTGAGGGACTGGCCCTATGACGCCCAGCAACCGCGGAGCAATCCGAAATGGTGCTAATTCCAGCAAGGTGAGAAACCTTGACAGATGAGAGCAATCGTTGTCCGTACGATAAAGTGCGCACGTTTGCTCAAACGTGCGCGCTTTTTTTGTTGTCAGGAGGGAAAGGTATTGATTCAATTACGAAACGTCGCCAAATGGTTCGATACGAAGAATGGTCGTGTCCAGGCGGTCGATGATGTGTCACTAACGATTGATCGCGGTGAAATTTTTGGAATAATCGGATATTCGGGGGCGGGGAAGTCGACGCTCATCCGATTGCTCAACCGTCTCGAGTCTCCGTCAAGCGGTGAAATCGAGGTCGCCGGGAGTGAGCTCACGAAGCTCAGCCCGAAAGAACTACGGGGAGTTCGCAAGAACGTCTCGATGGTCTTCCAGCACTTTAATCTTCTGTGGTCGCGCACGGTCGCAGAAAACATCAGCTTCCCACTCGAACTGATTGGGGTTCCGGCAAGTGAACGGAAACGACGCGTCCAGGAACTCGTCGAACTCGTAGGCTTGGCTGGTCGCGAGGATAGCTATCCATCGCAACTGTCGGGCGGTCAAAAACAGCGAGTCGGGATTGCCCGCGCGCTCGCTACCAATCCTGAGGTTCTCCTCTGTGATGAAGCGACAAGCGCGCTCGACCCGAAGACGACGGATTCGATTCTCGAACTGCTCGTCAGCATCAATAAAAAGCTCGGATTGACGATTGTCCTCATCACGCATGAGATGCACGTCATCCAAAAGATTTGTCACCGTGTCGCCGTGATGGAGGCCGGAAAAGTCGTCGAGACGGGTCAAGTCTCGGACGTGTTCCAACATCCGGAGCAACCGATTACGAAAGAATTCGTCAAGCAAATCGGGGCGGTCGACGATCTGTCGCTCACGTTCGAACACCTTAAAGAACGGTATCCGAGCGGTCAAATCGTCAAATTGAAATTCTTGAACGAGACGGCAGAACAACCGATTTTGTCTGACGTCCTCAAGACGCATGATATCGGATTCAACATCATCGGCGGGAACGTGACCCAGTCACAAGTCGGTGCGCTCGGTACGCTATTCATCCAACTGATTGGGGAAGCAAGTGAAATCGAACGTGCCATCACGTCGATTCGTTCGCAATCCGTAGAAGTGGAGGTGGAAAGCGATGTTTCCTAACGTAGATTGGCAAATTATGATGGAGCAGACTTGGGAGACGTTATACATGACGCTCGTCGCAGGTGTGGCGACGTTTGTGATCGGACTCGCTTTAGGTTTGATTCTCTACATTACAAACGAATCACTTTTATTGAAGAATCGTCCGATTTACGTCTTCGTCAGCGCGATCGTCAACGTGTTCCGTTCGATTCCGTTCATCATCTTAATTATCTTACTCATCCCGTTCACGTTGTTCCTACTCGGGACGATGCTCGGTTCGACGGCGGCGCTTCCGGCGCTCATCATCGGAGCGGCACCGTTCTACGCTCGGATGGTCGAACTTGCGCTTCGTGAAGTCGACCGTGGGGTCATCGAGGCGGCCGAATCGATGGGGGCGACGAAATGGCAAATCATCTATAAAGTCTTGATTCCGGAAGCTCTTCCGGCAATCGTGTCGGGACTCACGGTGACCATCGTAGCCATCGTCGGTTATACGGCAATGGCGGGGGTCGTTGGGGGCGGCGGACTCGGGAACTTGGCTTTCTTGGAAGGATTCCAACGCTCACAAAACGACGTCACGTTCGTGGCGACGGTGCTCATCTTGATCATCGTGTTCGTCATCCAATTCATCGGTGACCGACTCGTCACGAAAATTGATAAACGTTCAGCATAATCACACATATACTATTTGGAGGGATTCATTATGAAAACTTGGAAAACAGTACTCGGATTGACGGCATTATCAGCATTCACAGTTCTCGCGGCTTGCGGCGGGGAAGAGGCAGAAACAGGTTCTGGCGATGACAAAACATTGATCGTCGGTGCGTCAAACGTACCGCACGCTGAGATTTTAGAGCACGTACAAGAAGAATATGAAGCAAAGGGCTATAAACTCGAAATCAAGAAGTTCCAAGACTACGTGCTTCCGAACAAGACGCTCGCAAGTGGAGAACTCGATGCGAACTACTTCCAACACGAACCATACCTCAAGTCACAAATGGCTGAAAACAAAGACTACAAATTCGCATCAGCGGGTGGCGTCCACATCGAGCCAATCGGTGTCTACTCACAAAAATACAAATCGCTCGACGAGCTTCCTGAAGGTGCGGAAATCATCATGAGCTCATCGGTCGCTGACCACGGACGAATCCTTACGATGCTCCAGTCAGAAGGTCTCATCACGCTTGCGGAAGGCAAAACGGTCGATGCGACGGTCGCTGACATCGTCGACAACCCGAAAGACTTGAAATTCAAGACGGACGTGGAAGCAGCACTTCTTCCGACGGCTTACGACAACGGAGAAGGCGATGCGGTCCTCATCAACACGAACTATGCAATCGATGCAGGTCTCAACCCACTCGAAGATGCGATTGCACTCGAAGGGGAAGACTCACCATACGTCAACTTGATCGTCACGCGTGAAGGGGACGAAGAAGACGAGCGCGTCAAGGCACTCCTCGAAGTATTGACGTCTGAAGAGACACAACAGTGGATCTTGGACGAATACAAAGGTGCGGTCGTACCGGTCAAACAATAAGTCATCTCGACTCAGGAGTCTTCCTCCTGGGTCTTTTTTTGTCTAGTGTTCTTTCATAAAGAGAAGTACACTACATATATGAAAGAAAAGGGGGGACTTGGATGAAGCTCAGACAGATTCATCCACTGACGTGGGGCGTCCTGTTCGGGACGTTTTTTGCACGACTGGCGACGTTTTTTGTCATGCCATTTTTTGCGATCTATCTGGCCACGCTCGGCTTTTCGGCGAGTGTGATCGGAACGATCTTTGCTGTGACGGCACTTTCAGGTCTGTTCATGAGCTTCTTTGGGGGGACACTCTCTGATCGGTATGGACGAAAACAGCTCATGTTGATTGGGATCGTGCTGAATGCCGTCACGTTCGCTGGTCTCGCACTTGCGACGGAACTGTTTTGGTTTTACATGCTATCGATGTTGATGGGGATGTCGCGATCATTCCTAGAACCGGCTTCGCGTGCACTCATCAGTGATACGACGCAGGCAGATCAGCGAGTCATCGTCTATAATGTCCGTTACTTCATGATTAATATCGCCGCGGCCATCGGACCACTCTTAGCTGTCGTTTTATCACTCACTGGTGTGAAGACTGCATTCTTCGTCGTGACGGCTGTCTACATATTATACGGGATCATTATATCTATCTTGTTTTACAAATATCCGTTTGAAGAAGGGGACGGAATCAAGGCACGCCCGCGCTTGACGGAGACGTTTCGTGTTCTGAGAGATGACCGAACGTTTCGGGCGGTCATCATCGGGATGATCTTCGCGATTATCGGTTATAGCCAGTTCAATTCGACGCTCCCGCAATTCATCGCGCTACGCGATGGATTAGAAGAAGGCTCGAGATTATTCGCCTACTTATTAACGACGAACGCCATCACGGTTCTCATCGTCCAATATCCGATTATGCGTTTCGGGATTCGTGTCTCTCCGATCAAGTCACTCTTTTTCGGGATTTCGACCTTGTCATTCGGACTTTTGCTTATTGGATTTGCGACGGTCGAATGGGTACTCTTTGTCGCGATGGCCATCTTTACCGTCGGTGAGGTGTTGATGTTCACGATGACGGACGTCTTGACAGATGAACTCGCGCCGGAACATTTACGGGGGACGTATTTCGGGGCGATGGGATTGACGTCACTCGGACAGACAATCGGACCGATTATCGGGGGTGTATTACTCGATACATTCGGTCAGTCATCGCTTCCTGTATTCGGAAGTTTGGCGCTCTTGACGGGGTGCGGTGCCTTTTTCTTCGCGGCTGCCGTACGAGAGCGGAAAGCAGTCCTCGCACTCGTCGAAGAAAATGCCGGATAATGTCTTGATTTCCTACTATTAGCATTCTCAACTTTTATCATTCTATTGAGAATGAATTCTAAGGTGAGTCGCTTGAAATAAAAAAATGACTAGTCTAAGATTAGAATATATCTAATCTACGCCATTCACTATGGCGAGAAAATACGGAAGGGGTATCCGAATGTCTAACGTACCACAAATGAAAATTGATGACCTCCGCGTCTCAATCGAAGGAAAAGAGATTGTCAAAGGTCTTAACCTAGAAATTAAAGGTGGCGAAATTCATGCCATCATGGGTCCTAACGGGACTGGTAAATCAACACTCGCATCAGCACTCATGGGTCATCCACTTTATGAGGTCACTGGGGGAAGCGTCGAATTAAACGGCGAAGATGTCCTCGAGATGGAAGTCGACGAGCGCGCACAAGCAGGGATGTTCCTTGCGATGCAGTACCCGGCTGAAATCAGTGGTGTCACAAACGCGGACTTCTTGCGTTCGGCAATCAACTCACGTCGTGAAGAAGGTCAAGAAATCTCGCTCATGAAGTTCATCCGTGAACTCGATGCGAAGATGGAGCTTCTCGAAATCCCTTCAGAAATGGCACACCGTTATTTAAACGAAGGATTCTCAGGCGGTGAGAAGAAGCGTAACGAAATTCTTCAAATGATGATGATTCAACCGAACATCGCCATCTTGGATGAAATCGACTCAGGTCTTGATATCGATGCCCTTAAAGTCGTTGCCAAAGGCGTAAACGAAATGCGTTCAGAAGAGTTCGGCTGCTTGATCATCACGCACTACCAACGTCTCCTCAACTATATTGAGCCAGACTTCGTACACATCATGATGGACGGGAAAATCGTCATGTCTGGTGGTAAAGAGCTCGCACAGCGACTCGAGGCAGAAGGTTACGACTGGGTGAAGCAAGAACTCGGAATGACAGTAGACACAGAAGCGTAAGGAGGCTGTACGATGACCGTACAATTTGAATTGGATGCACAAGCGTTGTCGGCACGTGCAGAAGCGCTCGGCGGACCAGCATGGATGGTCAACCGTCGTAAAGAGGCAGCAGAACTTGCGCCGACACTTGCTTTGCCAAAAGTTGAAAAAATTAAGATTGATAAGTGGGACTTCACAGCGGGAGATGTCGAGCTCGAACAAAAAGACGGCTTGACAGCGGACATCGAATCACTCCTCGGAGACCACCGGACAAACGTGCTCGTTGAACGCAACGGTCATGTCGTCTATAACGAATTGTCGATGCCTGAAGGCGTTTTGTTCATGGGAATCAAAGAAGCGATGGAGCAACATCCTGAGCTCGTTGAGAAATACTTCATGACGGAAGGCGTACGTATCGATGAAGAACGTCTTTCGGCGTTGAATGCTGCCCTCACAAACGGTGGTGCATTCATCTACGTACCGAAAAACACGCAATTGAAAGATCCGCTTCAAGCGATCTTCACGATGGAACAGGCGAACGGTGCCCTCTATCACCACACGATCCTCGTCGCTGACGAAGGTAGTGAAGTGACATACATCGAAAACTTCCTTTCTGGCACGAATGAACCGCACACGGTCAACGTCGTGACGGAAGTATTCGCTGGAGAGAACGCGAAAGTCGTCTTCGGTGGTGTCGATCAGCTCGCTGAATCAGCACTTACGTTCATGAACCGTCGCGGTGTCGTCTATGCGAACGGTCGCCTCGATTGGGCGCTCGGTCACATGAACGACGGGAACTCGGTCGTCGAGACGAAGACTCACCTCGTCGGCGACAACACGTATTCAGATACAAAAGCTGTGACAATCGGTCGCGGTGCACAGAAACAAAACTTCAACATTCGTACCGACCACTTCGGGAAAGCATCTGAAGGGTTCATCTTGATTCACGGTGTCCAAAAAGACGCAGCCACTGCAATCTTCAGCGGGACATCGATGATTCACCACGGTGCGTCAAAATCGAACGGTGTACAAACAGAGCGCGTCTTGATGCTCTCTGAAAAAGCACGTGGGGATGCCAACCCGATTCTTCTTATCGATGAAGATGACGTTATGGCAGGTCACGCAGCGTCTGTCGGTCGTGTCGATGATGTTCAATTGTACTACTTGATGAGCCGTGGTTTGTCTCGCCAAGAGGCAGAGCGTTTAATCATCCACGGATTCTTGACGCCTGTCGTCGAAGAACTCGCAATCGATTCGGTCAAAGACCGTCTCCGCGAAGTCATCGAAGGGAAAGTACGTTAAGATGTTGAACGCCTCGATTCGTGAACAGTTTCCGATTTTAGATCAGGAAATCAATGGACACCCGCTCGTTTATCTTGATAGCGCAGCGAGCTCACAAAAGCCGCTCGCTGTCATCGAGGCGATCGAGGACTATTATCGTCGCAACCATTCGAACGTGCATCGTGGCGTCCATACGCTCGGGACGCAAGCGACGGATGCGTATGAAGGGGCACGCGAACGCGTCCGCTCATTCATCCATGCGGCGGTTCCTGAAGAAATCATTTTCACTCGTGGAACGACGACGGCCATCAACTTGGTCGCATCGAGCTACGGAGATGCGAATGTCGGTGAAGGCGACGAGATCGTCCTCACTCCGATGGAACATCATGCGAACTTAATCCCATGGCAACAACTCGCCAAGCGAAAAGGCGCGACACTTCGTTACGTCGAGCTCACGCCGGACGGACGTGTCACACTCGATGCCGTTCAAGCGGTGTTATCAGACCGGACGAAAATCGTCGCGATGAGCCACGTCTCGAACGTACTCGGGACGATTAACCCGATTGCCGAAGTCGCTCGACTCGCGCATGAGAAAGGTGCTGTCATGGTCGTCGATGCCGCGCAAAGTGCACCGCACCGAAAACTTGACGTCCAAGCACTCGACTGTGACTTCCTCGCCTTTTCTGGACATAAGATGCTCGGACCGACTGGGATCGGTGTCTTATATGGGAAGAAGCAACTCCTCAAAAACATGGAGCCGGTCGAGTTCGGTGGCGAGATGATTGACTATGTCGATTTATATGAATCGACGTGGAAAGACATCCCGTACCGTTTCGAAGCGGGAACACCAATTATCGCCGGAGCGGTCGGACTTGCGGCAGCCATCGATTTCTTAGAAGAAATCGGTCTTGAAAACGTCGAAGCACACGAACGTGAACTCGCGTCTTACGCAATCGAGCAGATGAAAACGATTGAAGGGATCGAGATTTACGGTCCTGAAGATCGCGTCGGTCTCGTCACGTTCAACTTGAAGGACGTTCATGCTCACGACCTCGCGACTGTGCTCGATATGCAAGGTATCGCGGTTCGTGCCGGTCATCACTGTGCACAACCACTCATGCGTCTTTTGAAGCAATCATCGACGGCACGGGCGAGCTTCTATTTGTATAACACAAAAGAAGAAGTCGACCGCTTCATCGAGGGATTACGTCAAACGAAGGAGTATTTCAATTATGAGTTTTAATAATCTCGACATGTTGTACCGCCAGGTCATCATGGATCACTATAAAAACCCGAGAAACCGTGGCGTCATCGAAGATGGCGTGACGGTGGACTTGAACAACCCGACGTGTGGGGATTCGCTTCGTCTTCAACTACAGGTCGAAGACGACATCGTCAAAGATGCGAAGTTTGAAGGGGAAGGCTGCTCAATCAGTCTCGCCTCGGCATCGATGATGACCCAAATCGTCAAAGGAAAAACAGTAGAAGAGGCGCTTCAACTCGCCAACATCTTCTCTGAAATGGTTCAAGGAAAAGAGTACGACACGGATACGTTTGACCTCGGTGATATCGAGGCGCTCTCAGGCGTATCGAAATTCCCGGCTCGAATCAAGTGTGCCACGCTCGCGTGGAAGGCGCTTGAAAAAGGAGTAGACGAGGACGCGTAAGGAGAAGGAGGAGACCGATATGGCAAAGAACATGCCGGAAATTGGCGATTATAAATACGGCTTCCATGATCGGGACGTTTCGATTTTCCGTTCAGGCCGTGGCTTGACGACAGAAATCGTAGAGACGATCTCGCGCATGAAAGAAGAGCCACAATGGATGCTCGACTTCCGTTTGAAGTCGTTGGATCACTTCAACAAGATGGCGATGCCGACATGGGGCGGAGACCTCTCGGCACTTGATTTCGACGAAATCACGTACTATGTCAAACCATCTGAAAAGACAGAACGCTCATGGGACGAGGTACCAGAAGAAATCAAACGTACGTTTGACAAGCTCGGTATCCCAGAAGCAGAGCAAAAATACTTGGCAGGTGTCTCGGCTCAGTATGAGTCTGAGGTTGTCTACCATAGCATGCAAGAAGACTTCGAAGCGAAAGGTGTCATCTTCAAAGATACAGACACAGCCCTCAAAGAAGACGAAGAGATCTTCAAAGAGTACTTCGGGAAGTTGATTCCGCCGACGGACAACAAGTTTGCGGCCCTCAACTCAGCAGTTTGGTCGGGTGGCTCGTTCATCTACGTACCAAAAGGCGTGAAACTCGAGCAACCGCTCCAAGCCTATTTCCGCATCAACTCGGAAAACATGGGTCAGTTCGAGCGTACGCTCATCATCGTCGACGAAGGCGCATCGGTTCATTACGTCGAAGGATGTACGGCACCGGTCTACACAACGAACTCGCTTCACTCAGCGGTCGTTGAGATCTTCGTCAACAAAGATGCATATTGCCGTTACACGACGATCCAAAACTGGGCGAACAACGTCTACAACTTGGTAACGAAACGTGCAGTCTGTGAAGCGGGTGGATCGATGGAGTGGATCGATGGAAACATCGGATCGAAACTCACAATGAAATACCCAGCTGTCATCTTGAAAGGGGAAGGCGCACGTGGGATGACACTCTCAATCGCCCTCGCTGGTAAAGGACAGCACCAAGACGCTGGCGCTAAAATGATTCACCTCGCACCAAACACGTCGTCGTCTATCGTCTCGAAATCGATTTCGAAACAAGGCGGAAAAGTATCGTATCGTGGAATCGTCCACTTTGGCCGTAAGGCGAAGGGCGCGCGCTCGAACATCGAGTGTGACACGCTCATCATGGACAACGAGTCGACGTCAGATACAATCCCGTACAACGAAATCTTGAACGACCAAGTGTCACTCGAGCACGAAGCGAAAGTCTCAAAAGTGTCAGAAGAGCAACTCTTCTACCTCATGAGCCGTGGAATCTCGGAAGAAGAAGCGACAGAAATGATCGTAATGGGCTTCATCGAGCCATTCACAAAAGAATTACCAATGGAATATGCGGTCGAAATGAACCGTCTCATCAAGTTCGAGATGGAAGGTTCGATTGGATAATCGTGACTTCAAAACCAGCGGAGCTTTGCTTCGCTGGTTTTTTGTATAATGAAATAAGGAGGCGATAACGTGACCCATCGATTTTTATTAGAGGGCCGAGACATATATTCATTTATGAATCCCATGCTTGTTATTTGCCCGAGTTGCGGGAGACAGGCTGATGTGTGGGAGAGGAATGATGAGGTACGCCTAAGCTGTCTTCATTGCGGTCATTTGCAAACAAAGGAGAGCGGTTCGAAATACGTCGGAGAAGCTGTCGATGTTTATTTTGGATTGCCGCTATTTTTACAAACAGGATGTTCTGGTCATGTGTTATGGGCTTACAACCGTGAACACCTCAACTATATTAAGGATTATATTGACGCGAAGATTCGGACGAGCGAGGGAACGAACCGTAGTCTCGAAAGTCGATTACCCGCTTGGATGAAAAGCAAGCAGAACCGTAAAGACGTGTTACGAACGATTGAAAAATTAGAACTTATGATAGGAGGTTCAACAGCTTGAATCGACGAGAAGAACTTCAATACATAGAGAGACAACAATTGACATCGGTGATGAACGAGACAAAATGGAAGCGTCTCAATCGAGCTGTCTCTGAAGAGTTGACTTATGCGCCGCCATATCAAATAAAATACTTAGGGGAGGATACGTTGTTTCCTAGCGACTCGTTGTCCGAGTATGAAATATTGTGGGGAGAGTGGGATGAAATCTGGCTGGAGTCCCCTTTACGGTCCATCGAATGGATTCGTTTGCGACCAAGCGTACTGCTCTATAAGGGAGTGATTCTTGACCCAGATGTTTGTGATCTGTCCACTGAACTCATTTCGATTTTGGAAAGAGAAAAAATTCCGTTCATCTTGGAAAGTGAGACAATTCAGATTTTCGGTTATGTCCGGAATACCGGAATCTTTGAATCGAAATAAGATATATAACGGAATCACGTATTTTTCATGCAGCTTTTGTCGTTAAAGATGGAAGAGTCGGGTATGCTAAAAAAGAGAATGAATCATAGAAAGGAAGGTTTTACATGACACGTATTCCGCATAAAGATGATATTGACCCGAAAGATATCACTCGCATCGCCGTCATCGGTGCCGGTTGGGTCGGGGTCAGTTTTGCTTACCAATTATCCACGGCTGCGCTTTGCGAGGAGCTCGTCCTGATCGACTCGAATCATGCCAAGGCAGAAGGAGAGGCGATGGACCTCAATCATGGGATCTCATTCGCTCCGACACCGGTCCGGATTTGGGCAGGCGACTACTCGGATTGTAAAGACGCAGATATCGTCGTCATCACGGCAGGAGCCGCACAAAAACTTGGGCAGACACGGATGGACCTCGTCGAGCAAAACGCCAAGGTCGTCCGCACCGTGACCGAAGACTTGATGAAGAGCGGGTTCGACGGCATTTTAGTCGTCGCGACGAACCCGGTCGATGTGATGGCACACGTCGCCTGGAAAGCATCGGGTTTACCAAAAGAACGCGTCATCGGTTCAGGGACGGTCCTCGATACAGCACGACTCCGTTACAAACTTGGAGACTATTTCGAACTATCGCCACGAAACTGCCACGCCTACTATATGGGTGAACATGGGGATACGGGCTTTGTCGCATGGAACAACGCACGCATCTATGGGAAGAGTATCGATGAACTATTGGCGGAGAACGAGAAATATCAGTTCGAAGACTTAGAAGCGATCTATGCGGACGTACGCGACGCTGCTTACCAGATCATCGAGCATAAGAACGCCGCATATTATGCGATTGGGGTAGGCTTGCTTCGCATCATCCGGGCCATCGTCCGAAATGAAAACTCCGTCGTGACGATTGGCGCTCACCTAGACGGCGAGTACGGGGCGAGTGACGTGCATATTGGCGTACCGGCCTTGATTGACCGAAGCGGCATTCGTAAGATCATCGAGATTGAATTGACGAACGAAGAACAACAGAAGTTTGACGCCTCGGTACAAACTATCAAAGCAGGGATTGAGAAAGTCGAGCCCGCATCCTAAAAAAGATCCGACTGCATATGCAGTCGGATTGTTGGTTAAGACGCCTCTTCTTCGGCGATATCTTTCTTGTAATACTTCTCGGATGTGAAGAACTCGGTTGTCAATCGTTTCACTTCACCACTTAGAAGCAAGACGGCAATCATATTCGGGATAAGGATCATCGCTAGCATCAAGTCTAGGAAGTTCCAAATCATCTGAGCGCCTCCAATCGAACCGATGACAATCGAGACGATATAAACGGCCTTCATGATTTTTCCTGCCGTCAAACCGAATAAGTACTCGGCTTGTCGCGAGCCGTAAAAGATGATGACGATAATGGTCGAGAGGACGAAGAAGATGAGCGAGATGGTGACGAGTAAGCTTCCCGTGTAACCGAAGTATTCATTGAAAGCAATCGTCGTCAACGCTGCTGGGTCATCCATCGCTCCGTCTGCCGTCCAGACACCTGAAGACAAGACGACGAATGCGGTCGTGCTACAAATGATGAGCGTATCGATGACGATCCCGATGACGGCCCAGAACCCTTGGCGCACCGGATGGTCCGTCTGTGCCGCGGCGTGGGCAATCGGTGCCGTTCCAAGACCGGCTTCATTTGAATAGAGTCCACGGGCGAAGCCCCAACGAATCGTCTCAGCAACGGCGGCACCGGCAAACCCACCGAACGCGGCCATCGGCTCGAATGCATAAGAGAAGATGAGACTGAGAACGTTTGGAATCTCAGAGAAGTTCATCAAGACGATGACGAGTCCGGCTCCGACATAGACGAGTGCCATGCCAGGGACGACGATCTCCGTGACTTTCGCGATGCGCTTCAGTCCACCAAAGACTATGATGCCCACAAGAATAGCGACGACAATCCCCGTGATGAGCGTGTTCCCATTGAACGTCTCACGGACTGCCGAGCTGACAGCGTTTCCTTGTACCATGATACTCGGAATGAGTTCGATCATGAGGGCGAAGGCGAACCACGTCGCGAGCCACCTCCAACGAAGTCCTTTTGATATGTAGTAGACCGGTCCCCCGACAAATTCGCCGGCATCATTCTTCTCACGATAGTGCACGGCCAGTACGCTCTCTGAGAACTTGATGGCCATGCCGATGATAGCGATGACCCACATCCAGAAGATGGCACCCGGTCCCCCGAACATGATCGCTGCAGGTACACCGATGATGTTCGCGGCCCCGACTGTTGAAGAGAGGGCTGACGTCAACGCTTGTCTCGGACTGATGTCGCCTTCACCTTTCGGCTTTTTGAAAATGCTGCCGAATGTTTGCTTGAATATGTAGATGGGGTAACGAAACTGAAAGAAACCGAGCTTGATGGTGAGGAAGATACCGGATAAAACGAGTAACGAGATAATCGGTACGCCCCAAAGCCAGTCGGAAACGTTCGTGACAAGAGTAATAAATTCATTCATACAACCACTCCAATTCCATTATTTTACTTAAATACTGTTTCCTAAAGTAAGGACCTCTAAACATCTTTGACAAAATAAAGGAGGAAAATAGAATGAGAGTTGCTAAACGTTTGATTGTATCTGGACGTGTCCAAGGCGTGGGGTTTCGATATTTTTCACAGGAGACCGCGCAACGATTCGGCATCAAAGGATGGGTTCGCAATCTAAGTGACGGGACAGTCGAGCTACATGCGGAAGGAACCGAGCAAGAAATCGACGCCTTCGAGCAGACGTTGAAAGATGGCAATCGCTTTGTCGGTGTCGAACGAATCGAAGAGACGGAAGCGAACGATCAGGAATTTCGCTCGTTCGACATACGCTATTAACCGCTTACATCTCCCTGCATATGAAAGGGAGATTTTTTTGTGAAATCTACATTTCAAAAAATTAAACCTCGAATTTTGGAGATAGGGTGGTCAAACGATAGGAAGTGTGTATAATGAAATAGACCAAGCGATATATTGTCAGAAAATTTAGTTATTATTTTTTTGTTAAGTCGTTCGGAATATCAAGTGTATGGAGGTAGTTGTATGAAAAAATCGACATTGTTCCCGTTAGCGTTTACGATTTTTGCTTTATTCTTTGGGGCCGGGAACTTACTGTTCCCACCAGAGCTCGGCGCCTTGGCGGGGGAAAACCTCGTACCGGCGATGATCGGGTTCGTCATTACGGGTGTCGGTTTACCGCTTCTTGCTTTGTTCGCAGTCGCTCGGGTCGGCGGTGGGACAGACCAAATTGCTCGTTATATTCCAAAGCGTCTCGCGCTTATCTTGACAGGATTGATGTATGTAGCCATCGGACCATTCTTCGGAATTCCGCGTACGGCTGCCGTCACGTATGAAATGGGACTCGTCCCGTTTCTCGATGCTCCCTCTACTTTGACACTCGCGATGAGTTCGACCGTCTTTTTCGGGTTGACGTTCTTCTTGACGCTTCGTGCTCAAAAGTTGATTGAAGTCATCGGGCGCATCATCACACCAATCCTCTTGTTCTTGCTTGTAGCGATTGGAATCACAAACCTCATCTCGCCTCTCGGGGAACCGGGAGCTCCAGCGGAAGGATTTGAGACATGGGTGGGTGCACTCGGCCAAGGTTTCCAACAAGGCTATTTGACAATGGATGTATTCGGGGCCCTCGTCTTTGGGGCAATTGTCCTCGTCACGTTGAAAGCTAATGGATTGAGTGACCAAAAAGAAGCGTCTTCGCTTCTTCGCTCTGCAGGCATGGTGGCCGTTACCTGTTTGATGCTCGTCTATATCTCGCTCGCTTCAATCGGTGCGAATATGACAGTCGCAGAAGGAACGACGAGTGGCGCAAGCCTTCTCCAAGCGTTCGCAGGTACGTCTTACGGACAAGTCGGAATGCTCGCACTCGGATTAGCGGTCTTCCTCGCTTGTTTGACGACAGCAGTTGGCCTCATCTCAGAGTTCTCACGCTTCATCAGCAACCAGTTTGATTCTCTCAAATATCATCATGTCGTCATCGCGACAACGTTGTTTGGATTCATGATCTCACTCGTCGGTTTGAGTTCGTTGATTCAAATCGCCGTGCCGCTGCTCACGCTCCTCTATCCGGTCATGATCGCACTCGTGCTCGTATCGGTGACGGAACGTCTTCAACGAAACCCTGGTGTGGCGATGAAAGCGACAATTTATACGGCGCTCGTTCTCTCGTTCTTTGAAACGTGGAACGGCATCCAGCCTTCTGCGGTTACTTCTTGGATTGGAAACTTACCAATGGCGGATATCGGACTTGCCTGGGCAGTTCCGACGATGATCGTCTATGCGATCACGCTTCTTCTTCCGAAGGGAACGTCACAAGAATCACTCGCTCAATCACGCATCTCATAAGTCTCGCCCATCCTTTGGTCAAGGATGGGTTTTTTCTGTCTTAATTGTTTGCCTGGATGTGAACTCAAACAGTAAAATGGAAAGATGAAAAGGGAGTGACATGCGTTGACGACAAAACAAAAAAATCAATTGGCGATTCTCATGTTGAACATGTTTATCGCCGTCGCCGGGTTTGGGATTATCATCCCGATTATTCCGGATTACTTAAAGATGATTGGCGAGGGAGGGACAGCCGCCGGACTCATGATTTCCGTATTTGCGGGTGCCCAGCTCGTCATGTCACCGATTGCCGGGAAATGGGCAGACGTCTACGGGCGCCGACTCATGATCATTCTCGGTCTGATTGGATTCACCATCTCGATGGGAGTCTTCTATCTATCAGATAATTTGACGATTCTTCTCATCTCTCGTGCCATCGGGGGTGTTGGTGCAGCGCTTTTGATTCCTGCCATCTTCGCTTATGTGGCAGATATCACGACACTCGAGCAACGAGCTCGAGGGAACAGTTATATTTCCGCGGCAATGTCGCTTGGAATTGTGGTCGGACCAGGGATTGGGGGCTTTTTTGCTGAATTCGGCTTGAAGACACCGTTGCTCGTTTCAGCGATTGTATCGTTCGTCGCTGTCATTTCGTCTGTACTCCTTCTTAAGGAGCCGGACCGTGCTCCGTACGTGGCACCAAAAATAAAAGAATCTTTACCGACACAGCTGGTCATGTCGACGCGAAAACCATACTTCTTCGTATTGGTCATCAACCTCGTCATGGCGTTTGGTCTGATGGCGTATGAATCGGTACTCGGACTCTATGTCAGCGAGATGTTCAGTGCGACACCACAGGAAATTGCCATCATGGTAACCGGAACAGGGATTGTGAGTGTTATCGTTCAATTGTTTGCGGTGGACCGTCTCGTCGAATGGTTGGGTGAGACCAAGGTCGTACTTGCTTTCATCGCGCTCGCCTCATTCGGCTTCTTGTTATCTTTGTTCGCTGGTACGTATATGCTCTTCTTCGCAGTGACACTCGTGATTTTCTTATCGACATCTATTTTACGACCGGTGTTGAACACGCTCGTGTCGAAACTTGCAGGAAACGAGCAAGGTCTTGCCATGGGGATGAACAACGCTTATATGAGTATTGGGAATATTTTAGGGCCGACATTGGCGGGAATCGCCTTTGATATTGATATGCGCTATCCGTTCATGATGGGACTCGTCCTATTGCTCGTCACATACATGGGCACATGGAACTGGTCGAAACGGAAAGCGGCCGCCATTTCAGAATCGTAAAGGAGGACGCTATGATCTATGTAGGTGTGACCGGATGGGGTGACCACGATTTGCTGTATACGACCCCAGAAGAACGAAAACATAAATTATCGACATATGCGGGACATTTTCCGACTGTTGAAGTCGACTCGACCTTCTATGCGATTCAACCGGTGAAAAATTTCGAAAAATGGGATGGGGAAACACCGGATCGTTTTCAATTCGTTGTGAAAGTTTCCAGGGAAATGAGCGGACATGATCGTGAGCCGAAAACGCCTTTGATTGAACTGTTTGAGCGTTATCGCGTCTCGGTCGATCCGTTAAAACGAGCGGGGAAATTAAGGGCTGTGCTCGTTCAATTGCCGCCGTGGTTCGATGTGTCAAAGCCACACCTGGATTATTTGAGAACGCTTCGTGCCGAGCTGTCAGATTACGAGATTGCCATCGAGTTTCGCAATCCGACCTGGTTCTCAGAAGCGTTCCGGGACCGGACGCTTCAATTTTTGAAGGAGCAGCGGTTCATCAACACGATTTGCGATGAACCGCAAACGAAAGAGAGCAGCATCCCGTTCGTACCGGTCGTGACACATCCTGATGTTGCGGTCGTTCGATTGCATGGACGCAATACGTCAGGATGGCTCAAAAAACCTGGAATGACGAGTCAAGAATGGCGGCATGTTCGCTGTCTGTACCGGTATAGCGAGGAAGAATTGCAAGAATTGGCGACCTCACTTCGTGAGATTGACCGTGAAGCGAAAGATGTGTATGTATACTTTAACAACAACTCGGCCGGGGATGCGGCACCGAATGCGAAGCGACTCATTGAGATCCTTGGCCTCGAGTATGAACTCGCACCGAGACAAATCAGTTTGTTTTAGAAGGAAGGGATGGCCATGACGACACTGACTATTTTTCATTACAACGATCTTCATTCAAAGTTCGACCAATGGCCGAAACTTGTTTCATTTCTAGAAGAACATCGGACGGACGACACGCTGTACTTTGATTTAGGGGATCATGCCGACCGTACCCATCCGGCGACGGAAGTGACACGTGGGAAGTTGAATGTTCGTTTGCTCGAGCGACTTCGTCCGACAGCCGTCACCATCGGAAACAACGAAGGGATTACCTTTCCTCATGATTGGCTGGCCGAACTGTATGACGAAGCGACATTTCCCATCTTACTTGGGAATGTATATGAAGCAGACGGGTCACGACCGAATTGGGTCGATGAGACGCTCGTTCTCGAGCAAGATGGTTTCCACATCGGCCTGTTTGGTGTGACCGCTCCATATGAAGAGTTATACCCAGAGCTCGGCTGGCAGATTGAATCGCCTTACGAGGCGGCGGAGCGAGCGCTGAAACAGTTGGCGCATTGTGATGTCATCATCGCGCTCAGTCACCTTGGGTTCTTTGGAGACGAGCGATTAGCTGAAATGTTTCCTGAAATCGATGTGATTCTCGGTGCGCATACACATCATGTCTTAGATGAAGGCGTGATAACGAACGGTGTGTTGATTGCACAGGCCGGAAAATATGGGAAGTACGTCGGTGAAGTCACACTGACGCTTGGCGAGTCAGGAATCGTATCGAAAGAAGCGCGCCTTCACGAACTGTCTCAGCAATCGGATAGTCCAGACACGTTGGCTTTGTTGCGCACAGAAGGGGCAGATGCCGAACGCCTTCTTGATGTCACGATTGCAGAGACGGATGGATACGCCTCCGATTGGTTCGGACCTTCTCCACTTGGTGACCTGCTCGTTGAAGGCATGGTCGAATGGTGTGCGGCGGATGTGGGAATCATCCCATCTGGGGTTGTGCTAGAAGGCCTTGCACCGGGTGGGGTGACGCTCAACATGTTGCATCGGATCTGTCCGCATCCAATCAACCCTTGTGTGCTGACATTGGACGGGGAGACGTTGGCGCGTTTCCTTCACGATACTAATGAAGAAACGTTCACGAATATGCATGTCAGAGGTCTCGGGTTCAGAGGGACCGTTCTCGGAGAACCGAGTCTCTATCAAATCGAACAACGTGACGGTCAGACTTATGTGATGGGGGAACGATTGGATTTAAATCGGACATATCGTGTCGCAACGGTCGATATGTTGACATTCGGTCCGCTTCTTCCTTATTTGGCAGACCAACCGAAGCGATATTTCATGCCCGAACTTCTGCGGGATGTATTAAGAGAAACAATCGTCGCCCGTCATGAAGTGATTCGAAAAGGATAGAGCGCATCGACGGGGGCATGCTATGATAACAGAGTGGAGGTGGGAGCGATGATTCGAGTGAATCGCCACGGATATACCGTCTTGGAAGAAAAACGGGACGGGTTCGATGAAGAGGCGTTTATCGCACGCTATAGTGACGTGCTAGATAAGTACGATTACATCGTCGGTGATTGGGGGCATGGTCAGTTGCGATTGAAGGGATTCTATGAACCGCAATCTAAATTGGCGACCTATGAGAACCGAATTGATCACGTGCTGGACTACGTATACGAATATTGCAACTTTGGATGTCCTTATTTCGTTTTGAAAAAAGAAACGGAAATCAACGAAGAAGAGAGTGGACCCGTCTTTGGGGGAACGAAGCAAAAACTGAAGTTGAAGCGTAAGTTTAACAAGACCGATGAATCAAAAGTGTGAAGTGCTGAGCCGTCAGCACTTTTTTTATTACATTTGATTTCCAAATATTTCGTTTAGGTAAAAAGTCGTGACTTCCGGTTTTGAGGTTGGAAAAATGTGATAAATTGTCATTAAGGATAGTTTCGTCGTTTTTTGGTTTTGATAGTGAGGTGATTTGGATGCAACATGTACAAACGACCGTCGGGGATCGGGATGACGTCCATAATCGAATTCATAACTTCGGACTCGGGATATTGGCCATGTTCTTTTTTGGTTTCCATATCATGATGACCTTTTATTTTACGGCGGCAGTCATTCTATTTGAACTCGTTCATGTGTTGATCATCCGTCGCTTTGAATATGGCCATTCGTTCTTGCGAGGCCGTGTCTTCAAAGTCACATCTCACCTTGTGTTATCACTCGGGGTGCTGTTGTTGATCTTGTCCATGTCTCAGTTCTTTTTAGGCAATGTGATGATTCGCTAAGCGGAAAGGAAAAATTCCTTTCCCTTTTTTTATGTTTTTTGAAACGTATGGTCACCTTTTCACGTACACTAATAGAAAGACTACGAAAAAGGATGGATTACTATGAGATCTGAATGGAAACAACATGCACGACACGCCTTGAAAGGAAAATGGTGGTTGATGGCCGGATTGGCACTCTTGTTCGTCATCATCAACGGGATTCCCCAATCGCTCGCGCCTGAGATTGATCCGAATTCGACAGCGCCCCTTACATCGACAGACGCCACGTTAAGTCTTGTGTCGACCGTTCTTCAAATCTTGATTGCACCACTCACCATCGGTTGGTCATGGCTCGCACTCGGCGTATCACGTGAAAAGGGTGCCTCGCTCTCGACAATGTTCAAACCGTTCCAAACACGTTACTTCAAACATGTCATCACGTCTTTTGTCATGAGCCTCTTTATCGTGTTGTGGACCTTGTTATTGATTGTACCGGGAATCATCAAAGCCTTCTCGTACTCACTCACACCGTACATTTTGCGCGACCAGCCTGAACTTTCGGCACTCGAGTCGATCACAGAATCACGTCGTCTCATGGATGGGCACAAGATGGAAGCCTTCATGCTCGTCTTGTCCTTCTTTGGTTGGTTCCTCGTCGGGATCTTGACGCTCGGGATCGGATTCTTCTTCATCGGACCTTACTTCTCGACGACGTACGCGACGTTCTACGATTCGATTCGAGACAAGCAAGTTGATTCGAATGAGCCAGTGCACGGAACAGAACAGGGATTTTAAGAAAACAAACGCCTCGCTCAAATGATTGAGCAAGGCGTTTTTGATTAGGCGTTGACTTCAGTTTTTTGTAAGTATGGTTTCAACGACAAGTGGTGTTCGGCCACGACTTTACGAATCGTACGTGTCTTCGAGCGCATGACGAGTGATGTCGTCTCGACGATATCATCTGTTAAGAATTTGACGCCATCGAGCAACTCACCTGACGTGACACCTGTTGCGGCGAAGATACAGTCATCACTCTTGACGAGGTCGTCGAGCGTGAGGAGTTGGAGCGGATCAACAATACCCATCGAGATGACGCGTGCAGATTCTTCTTCATTCATCGGGTGAAGACGGGCCTGCATGTCTCCGCCAAGCGCTTTGACAGCTGCAGCCGTGATGACGCCTTCAGGAGCACCGCCTGTACTGATGAAAATATCAATCGGATTTGTTTTGACGGCAGCTGCGATTCCGGCCGAGACATCGCCATCCTCAAACAATTTGACGCGTGCGCCGACGTTCATGACGGCTTGGCGAAGGTGTTCGTGGCGATCGCGGTCTTGCATGATCACCGTCACTTCTTCAATGCGTTTATTGTTATATTTTGCTGCTTTTTCGATGATCGACTCGAGTGGTTCATCGAGCGAGACTTTTCCTTTTAAGTTCGGCCCAACGACGAGCTTATCCATGTACATATCTGGTGCGTGGAGGAGGGCACCTTCATCCGCCACAGCGATGACGACCATCGCATCTCCGAGTCCTTTTGCGACAATGGATGTACCTTCGAGCGGATCAACGGCGATGTCGACTTTCGGACCGAACGTCGTACCGAGTTTTTCCCCAATGTAGAGCATCGGTGCCTCATCGAGCTCACCTTCTCCGATGACGACCGTCGCATCCATGTTCACTGTTCCGAGAACTTCGCGCATCGCTGACGTAGCTGCGTCATCGGCTTCATTCTTTTGCCCACGTCCGATCCATTTCGAAGATGCGAGTGCTGCGGCTTCCGTTGCTCGTACGATTTCTAATGCTAATTCACGTTCCATAGTGTTGTACCCTCCACGTTATCTCTATTAAATGTGTTATACTTTTTACGGCTTAAATCCGTTGATTAGTGTATCACAATTTTATAAATGATGTAAATAGGACAGATTCTTTTCTCCTGACCGAAAAAGCATTAGTATTAACAGCAGGGGGGATCATCATGTATTTTGTGAATAGAGAGAAGATTAATCAGACACTGGAACAAATGGAAACGATGTTAGCGCGCACTGATCAATTGACGGGGGATGCGTTCACAGTAGAACTTGCGAAACAACGAATGGCTGTCCTCCTGATAGAAGGGGTCATCGACGTAGGGAACTCGATGATTGACGGATTCATCATGCGAGACCCGGGTAGCTATGAGGATATTGTCGACATTCTGCTCGATGAACGCGTGCTCGATGAGAAGACAGGTAATGCCACCAAGGCGCTCGTCGGATTGCGTGCATACTATGTCCGTGAGTTCGTCGATGCAGACGCATCACGCTTCGATGAATGGGTGAAGACGTCAAAACAAGACTTCATAGCGTTCTCCACGCAAGTTCGTCGCTACTTAGAGGTCGAACTTGGACCGGTGTCCGCATTCTTGCCAGAAAGCGAGTGATTGGATGGAACCGATAAAAGGATATTTGTTTGATTTAGATGGTACGATGTATGCAGGAATAGAGCCCGTTCAAGCTGCTGTCGATTTTGTAAACGAGTTAGAAGCTACGGGCGTCCCATACTTATTCGTCACGAATAACGCCTCGATGACACAACAGCAGATTGCGGATAAGTTGATTTCAATGGGGGCAAATGTGAAGGCAGAGAACGTCTTGACGAGTGCGATGGCGACGGCTTTTTATATTGAGAAGATGTCTCCGGGGGCAAGCGTTTATATGATTGGCGAAGACGGACTCCGACTCGCCTTAGAATCTCGTGGGTTCCACGTCACGGACGAACCGAAAGCGGACTATGTGGTCATCGGTCTCGACCGTCACATTACGTATGAGAAGTTGGCGCGAGGGGCGATCGCCATTCGTTCGGGAGCCCGATTCATTTCGACGAATGGGGATATCGCCATTCCGACAGAGCGAGGGTTTTTACCGGGGAACGGGTCGCTCACATCCGTGTTGACGGTGACGACCGAAAAAGAACCATTCTTTATCGGGAAGCCAGAACCGGTCATGATTGATATTGCACTCGACATGATTGGATTGACGAAAGAGGATGTCGTGATGGTAGGGGATAACTATCATACAGATATTCTATTCGGGATCAATGGGGGAATCCGTACACTTCACGTCAACTCAGGTGTACACGGTCCAGCATTTATTCAAGAACAAGAAAAACTCCCGACCTATATGGTTGAGAGTTTAAATGAATGGAAGCATGAAAAAAAGGGATGACGAATGTCTCCCTTTTTGCTTAGAATACTTGTTCTACTTCGACGATGCCTGGTACTTCTTCGATGAGCGCACGCTCAATACCGGCTTTTAGCGTGATTGTTGAAGACGGGCAGCTGCCGCAAGCACCCATCAAACGGAGCTTGACGATGCCTTCTTCGACATCAACGAGTTCGACGTCTCCGCCGTCACGAAGCAAGAACGGACGCAATTTATCGAGCACTTCTTGGACTTGATCAAACATTTCCATGGTATCTACCCCTTTCTCGTTCTACTTTATTCTAGCAAGTTTGAGAGTGTTTCTCAATCATTTACGCTGAGCATTTCGTCATCGGGAGTGGGGAAGATTTTTGTATAATGGTTTCGAGGGGGAATGAATATGAAAATCACGGTTTATGGGGCAGAGGTTCAATGTGCTAGTTGTGTCGGTGCACCGAGTTCGACCGAGACGTATGAGTGGTTGCAAAGTGCGCTCGGACGCAAGTATCCGGAGCAGTCCTTTTCTTTCGAGTATATCGATTTCGAACAGAGTGAGGACGAGTTTGCCCTGGCGCTTAAAGACGATGAATGGTTTTATCCGCTCGTCTTGCTCGACGGAGAAGTGATTGACGAAGGGGTCGTTCAGTTACGAAAAGTGTATGCGGCAATTGAGGCGAAACAAGGATCCGTCAATCATATAAAATAGTGAGCAAGTGGACGAACCATGCGATAGCAAGGTTCGTTTTTTGTTTACCTATAATTCAGAAAAAAATTTTACAAATTTTGTCTCTCGGGCTAAACTGAACATAACTTGTATAAATTTTATAATATTTTGAAAATTAATAAACCTATTTATTAAAGGAGGACTATTTGATGTTTGCCCGAAAACGAAATATGCCGATCCATTTAGACACCTCGTCCCAAATGGAGCACTTGTTGATCGCACTTCCCGATGAGTTGGAACGACAACGTCAGTTGATTCGTCTCGAACGTGAGGATTTAGCTTATTTACGTGCGTATCAACAGGAATTACGTCAATTGACACCTCGGTTGGTTGATGTGTTTTATGAAGAGCTCGAAAAGATCGACGAGATGAGAGAGTTGATTCGGCAACATTCGTCATCGGACAAACTAAAACTCACTCTTTCTAACCATATAATGGAGATGTTTGAAGGGAAGTTGAATGAAGCATATATCAATCGACGTCTCGCCATCGCCAAACGGCATTATCTGATCGGTCTGAAAGGGAAATGGTATATGGCGGCCTTCCAAAAAATATTCGAGACGCTCGTCTTATCGATTCAACATGAGCAGCTCGATGCGGACTCGAAAATGAGGTTGATGATGGCCGTCTCGAAAATCTTTAACTTCGAGCAACAAATCGTGCTCGAGATGTTTGACGATGAAGCAGACGTCGTTCGTGACCAGATGCAACACGTGAAAGATGAAATCAGTCAAACGATTCAGCAGGCGAGTGAAGATTTGGCCGCCCTCTCACAAGAAGTCATGGCTAGTTTTCAGTCGATGAATGAGCGGGCAGATGATATGAAGCATTCAAGTTCACTCACGCAGACAAAGCTACGGAAGGTACTTCACTCTTCAGTAAGTGGGAAAGACACGATTTTGTCGGAGGCGGGACGCCTTGATGAAATCGCGCGTGACCTCTCCGATTCAGCTCAGGAAATCAAGGCGCTCGAAAGATTGATGAACGAGATCATGACGATTGCGGATTCGGTCAAACAAATTGCCAACCAGACGAACCTACTTAGCTTGAATGCCGCGATTGAAGCAGCACGGGCAGGCGAGCAAGGGAAAGGATTCCAAGTCGTTGCTTCCGAAGTACGGACGCTCGCGAGTCAATCGAAACAAGCGGCGGAAGAGGTGGAGGATTTGGTGAAGCGTCTCACGAACCAGATGGAAGAGACTTCGAGCCGCGTCTTATCGACCGAGCAAGAGATGAAGCAGACGATGGGACGGATCAATGAAGTGACGGATGCCTTCCTCCAAATTTCAGGTGATTCGGAGCATGCTGACGGGCAGATGGGGAGTCTCGCCGGTGATATCGATGAGATTGTTGAATCAATAGCCGAACTCAAGCGTGCCACGACCCAGATTGCGACGTCTTCGACACGGTTGATGGATACCGCACAACGATTGTAAGTGGTCAAATGATAAAAAAGACGAATCAGGTCGCATGACACGACTTGATTCGTCAATTAGTGAAGTCGAGCGAAGGGACTCGACTTTTTTTTATTTAGAGAAGCTGGAACGATGACGTCGCTGAACCAGCCGTGTAGCCGGTAAGCGTCGCATCAGACTTCACTTGATACGTTCCACGTTGTGACCAAGAATTCGTCGAGAGTGTGAATGTGATGGCTCCTGATGAATTCGTCTTGCCTGTACCGACAAGCGTCGTACCGTTCGGTTGTGTGACCGTCACACGAACATCGGCGTTTGCGACCGCTTGGCCATTTGAATTTCGTACTGCCGAAGAAATCGAGACGACTTCACCAGCGTAGTAAGAAGACTTCGATGTCGAGACTGTCGTCGTGAGTGCTTGGACAGGTTGCGTCGTACCACCAGAAGTCGGGGATTGGACAAGTCCGTTCCCGAACCATGTGTCGCGACCTGTTGTACCAAGGTCGATGGAGTCTTGCGACAATTTTGTACGGAGTTGTGTGCTCGATAGCGTAGGGAACGCCTGTTTCATGAGTGCGAGGTTACCCGCCACATACGGTGTCGCCATTGATGTTCCGCTCATTTGACCGTAGCCCCCATTTGAGAGGGTCGAGTTGATGCCGACACCAGGTGCTGCCACTTCGACAGTGCTACCTGTCGCCGAGAACGAGGCACGGTTGTTGTTGATATCTGTTGCAGCAACAGCAATTGCCGAACTGTAACGAGCCGGATAGTTGACGAGGTCACCCGATCCATCGGTACGACCATTGTTACCCGCTGCCGCGACGACAAGGATGCCTGCATTATTGGCACGATCGACAACTTGTTGGAGCGTCGTCGATGGACTTGTCGTCCCGAGGCTCAAGTTGATGATATCCATATCATTAGTGATCGACCAGTCAATCCCGGCAACGATACTCGATAAGCTACCACTTCCGTTCGCCTCAAGAGCTTTGACGGCGTAAATGCTTGCCTCGTGTGCAATCCCGACTGTTCCGATGCTATTGTTACGTGCACCGATAATCCCGGCTACGTGTGTACCGTGACCGTTGTCATCAGCATACGAACTCGTGACCGTGCTAAATGAGGCACCACCAGCGATTGTTAAATCGGGGTGGGGCGAAATCCCTGTGTCGACGACGGATACTTTGACACCTTTCCCTGTGAATCCACTCTGCCAAGATGAAGGAGCTTTTAGTTTAGGAATCCCCCAGTCTTGTGTTTGATTCTCAATCTGTACGATTTGATCCACTTCCACGTGTGCGACGTTCGGGTTATTCTTCAGTCCATTCAAGGCAGCTTTCGGAACTTCGAGTGCTGCTGCAGGAATATTCGAATACTGTTGTTTAACTTCCATGCCTTCAATCGACAGCGGAATTTTCTTTGCCGATTCCTTGAAAACGACGATGACACGTTCTTTCTCTTTGTTTGGGGCGGCATCCGCACCCCCAGGTACGGTTGACAAGACAAGCAATGAGGCGAGGACGGAGCTACAGATTTTTTTCAACTTGTTTCCTCCTTTAGGGTATGTAGGCAACATGACGGGATGTCGAACTGCCGTGACCATAGAGTAACAAGTTTTACCAACGTGTAGAATACGCCAATGGCATTAAATATCTGAATATTTAGATAAGGATACAGGGGATTTAGATACAAGACTTTTGACTCAATCGTTAGAAAAATGAATAGAAATAACAGATGAACAAATTAAAAAAGCGAACCAGCCAGAGGCTCGTTCGCAATGTATTCATTTAATGACTTTATGTTTCCAAAGGATACCGGACTTTAATAGTCGGGCTACTTTCCCGGTGAGTGATTGTTTCCCCATAAACACCCCAAAGCCAGCCTTCTTCCCGAGGGAACCGAGCGTCCCTTTCAGTTTGATGTCGGGTAATTCTGGATAATTGATACCTTTCCATTTGCAAAGCAAGACTTGAACGATCTGTTCGGCTTGGGCTTCGGCAAGTTGTCCGGACGGTGCGTACGGTAAGCTCGCATTGTCACCAACGACAAACACGTCCGGCAGTCCAGGAACAAAGTGATGTTCCGTCAATTTGACACGTCCGCCTCCATCGAGTTCCCAACCTTGATTCCGTACAACGGCGACCGGTTGAATCCCGGCCGTCCATACGGTCAGATCAGATGGGAATAAGTCTTCATGGTTCCATAATCCGTCTGCATCGACACGTGTGATGTTCGCATTATTGATGACTTCGACGCCGTGCTCCTCGAACCAAGATTGTACGTACATCGAGACACGATTAGATAAGAAAGATAGAACGGATGGTCCGCGGTCGAATAAACGGACCGTCAAATCAGGCCGGCTCTCACGAAGTTCGCTGGCGAGTTCGACACCAGATAGACCGGCACCGACGACAGAAACGACCGAACCTGGTCGCAGACCGTTGATCGCTTGTTGTGTCTTACGTGACTGTTCCAGTGTTTGAATACTGTACGTGAATTCGGCTGCCCCTTGAACGTTGTGGTATTTGTCTTCGCATCCTAATCCGATGACGAGGTCGTCGTAGGGCACTTTTTCTCCACTCGCGAGCAGAACCATTTTGTCTTCGGTGTCGATGTCCGTGACCTGTCCGTATATGTAATCGATTTCATCCGGAAAGTCGATGCGAATATCGCGGTCCGAGACCGTTCCTGCGGCCAGTGCGTAATACTCAGTTTTCAATCCATGATAAGGCAAGCGATCGACGAGCGTGACCGAGATGTCTTGTAACTGATGTCCAAGTACTCTCTCAATCACACGCATTCCCCCGTAACCGCCTCCTAAGACGACTAATTTGCGCATAATAATCCCCCTTTGTTACTCTTCAACTGTATCATGTTATAATCTGCCGTAGAAGAACCATTTTCCGATAATTCACGTAAAGAAAGACGGTGACATATATGATGAATCCGATCATCGAATTTTGTGCTTCGAATTTGGCGATGGGCTCACAAATTGCCCGGGCTAAATTAGAGTCCGACCCTGATCTTGATGTGGTCGAATATGGCTGTACAGGCTATTGTGGTGTCTGTTCCCTTGATCTCTTTTGCCTCGTAGACGGGGAAGTGGTGACGGGTGAAACACCAGATGAGCTCGTGACGAAGGTGTATGAAAAAATCGAAGAGATGGCATGGTAAAAAGTTTGAGGAAATGACCTCAAACTTTTTTATTTCACCCGTTGCATTTTAAAAAGAGGGATGTTATATTCTAAGAGGTTCGAATGTAGGTTGTCTGACGTTTAACAACGATAAAAAGAAAGCGTTTCAAACGGTAGGACACATCTCTTTTCGGGTATGACACATATAATTGGTTTTGTTTAATATGAAAGGAGCACAACATCAATGAAAATCATGAGTGTGGTTGGTATTTTGGCACTAATTGCAATCGCTTACATCTTCTCTACCAACCGTAAAGCCATCAAATGGCGCACGGTCTTGGCAGCGTTCGCTGTTCAATTTGCATTTGCATTCCTCGTCTTATATACGGCATGGGGACGTAAGGCGCTTGAATGGATCTCAAATGGGGTTCAAGCTGTCTTGAACACAGCGGGTGACGGGATTGCCTTCGTATTCGGAACAGCAGTCGGTGGCGACAACTTCGTTTTCGCATTCCAAGTCCTTCCGATTATCATCTTCATGTCATCATTAATCGCATTGCTTTACTACCTCGGCGTCATGCAGTGGGTCATTCGTATCCTCGGTACTGCCCTTGCGAAAGCACTTGGTACGTCACGTAAAGAGTCACTTTCAGCAACAGCGAACATTTTCGTCGGTCAAACGGAAGCACCACTTGTCATCAAGCCGTACCTTCCTACAATGACACAGTCTGAGCTCTTCGCAGTCATGGTCGGTGGACTCGCATCGGTTGCCGGATCTGTACTTGCAGGTTATGCAGCACTCGGTGTACCACTCGAATACTTGCTCGCAGCGAGCTTCATGGCAGCGCCAGCAGGTCTTTTATTCGCGAAAATCATCGTACCAGAAACAGAAGAGTACGATGACGACATCGAGATTGTAGAAGATGAAGAAGACAGAGCGGCGAACTTCGTCGATGCAGCGGCACGTGGTGCTTCTGACGGTCTCTTCCTTGCCTTGAACGTCGGTGCGATGCTTCTTGCATTCGTTTCATTGATTGCCCTCGTCAACTTGATCCTCGGTTCAGTTGGTGGACTCTTCGGATTTGATAGCTTGTCACTCGAATTGATTCTCGGTTACGTCTTCGCGCCACTTGCATTCGTGATTGGTGTACCATGGGCGGATGCTGTACAATTCGGTAGCTTCCTCGGTCAAAAACTAGTCTTGAACGAATTCGTTGCTTTCTCTGAGTTTGCTCCAATCATCGGTTCTGGTGATTTGTCAGCTCGTTCAGAAGCGATGATCGCATTCGCACTTTGTGGTTTCGCAAACATCTCGTCACTCGCGATCCTTCTCGGTGGTCTTGGTGGTATGGCGCCAAACCGTCGTGGTGACATCGCACGCATGGGTGTTCTCGCGATTCTTGCAGGTACGCTTGCAAACTTGATGTCAGCTACATTGGCTGGACTTCTTCTTTAATCGGTATAAGAAAACGCGATCACTTCGGTGGTCGCGTTTTTTAGTATGAGAAGGATGTATGTATGGTGATGTTTGGCCACTTGGCGGACCAGTTCTTTTGCTGCAACCGCTCCAGATAGATGGGATGCTTTGAAGAGTTCGAATCAAAGGGTGGTGTCGGTATAACGTGCATGTTGATCAAGTCGTGAATGCCGTGTGGGGCAGCGAGGATGAGGGAACCATCCGATTGAAGACGTACCCCGATCGCGGTGACGGTCTCAGGAAAATGTGCCAACGCATCGACCGATGAGGCATAGGGTGGAAGGTTGTTGACGTGATGCATTCTCGCTTGATTTTTGACAGACCAAGGTACATCGGGGATGAGGCGGAATAATCGCTCTTCGAGTTGTTTTTCGACTGCTTCCTCTGGTTGGTTTGGGTCGAAATAAATCACATCTACATCATCTGTTTTAGTCGATGTTTCGTATCCGTGAAGGTGGTCCCAGACTTTTGAACGAATATATCCCGCACAAATCCAACAATCTGGTAAATCGAGGTTAGCGACGGCGTGGAGAAGCTTTATGAGCTCGGCGTCTTGTTTTAGAAAATGAACCAAATCCTGTTCGTCTGTCATAATGAATGCCCCTCCTTACAATATGGTTAAAAAAAGCACCTAGGCAACGCCTAGATGCTCGTATATCGATTATGCTTGAAGTTGTACGCGTTGACGTTCGATCCACGGCTTCAATTTCAAGAAGAGTGGGACGAAGAGCGCGCTGATCAAGATCGCTTTAATCAAGTTGAACGGTAAGATCCCGTAAAGGACAAGATCCGTTTTCACCGCCGGGTCGGCCATGTCTGCCATTCCGAAGAAGAAGGCGTAGGCTGGTAAGATGACGAGATAGTTTAAGATGGCGAGGCTAAGAGCCATTGTGATTGTACCGGCAAGTAATCCAGAAGCGAGTGCTTTGTTTGACTTGCGCTTATGGTAGAACCAGGCAACTGGGTACATGAATGCGACACCTGCGAAGAAGTTTGCGACTTCCCCGACTGGAACACCGCCACCGTTAAAGACGTAGTACAAGACGTTTTTCAAACCGACGACCACGACTCCTGCGAGTGGGGAAAAGACGATTCCGGCAATGAGTGCAGGAATGTCACTAAAGTCCACTTTAAGGAATGGCGGTAAAAATGGGAGCGGGAAGTTGAATAGCATGAGTACGAACGAGATCGTCCCGAGCATCGCCAAAGTCACCATTGTTGTCAGTCGTTTGTTGCGCGTAGTTTTCATCAGAATCTCTCCTTTAGGTCGCTCCTCGATGAATGGCATCCGTCGCATATAAAAACCCGATTGCAATGAAGACAATCGGGAGAGTTTACGCGCATACGAAATAGATGTTTTCCGAGGTGGAAAAGTCCACGTCAAAGAAAACATCCGGATATCGGTCGGATGCCGCCATCTTCTCCCATCCAGACTATACTGTCGGCTTTCGAATCTCACGAAATCAGCAAGCAACGCCTTGCTCGCTCACGGGCTGAGAAGAATATATTCTTCAATACCGCCGGTCGGGAATTTCACCCTGCCCCGAAGATGGAACGATTTAATTTTTTTTGTTACAGTTTAGTTATACAAGATAATCCACAAGATGACAAGTCAATTGACTTGAATTGAAGATATATGAGGAGGAGTTCAGATGATTCATTTAACAGAGTCAGCCGCACTTCAAGTGCTAGAGATGATGAAACAGACGGAACGCCCGGATGCGCAATACTTGCGAGTGAAGGTACAAGGTGGCGGATGTACAGGACTTTCATACGGGATGGGCTTCGACGAGGAGAAGACGGACAAAGACATTCAATTCGACCATCATGGTGTCCGCGTCATCGTTGCGGAAGTGGATCATGGGGTAGTTGATGGCCTCGAGATTGATTATAAGCAGTCGATGCTCGGTGGCGGTTTCACAATTAAAAACCCAAATGCGATTGCAACATGCGGTTGCGGTTCGAGTTTCCGGACAGCGACGAATGCAGGTACGCCAGGAGAATGCTAAAGAATAAGAACCGATCGCGATTGCGATCGGTTCTTATTCTTCTTCTGTCAAAATCAACCGAATGACTTTTGCAGTTACGTCGAGTTCGATGTGATGTTGCCAAGGCCGAAAGCCTGTGATTGTACATGTGTCATTCGTAATGCGGAATGAGCAGACACTCTCTTCCTCTTGGTCGAGGACAGAGTAACGACTGAAATCAGATAAGCTCTGATAGATCGCATACTGTGGTGGTAGTTCATACGTCCATCCTTTTTCTAACATGATTTGGTGCATATTCGAGCCCCCTAACAAGTCTTTACTTATTAGAATAGCAAGAATACGTGTAAAAGTGGTAGATTAGTCTGTTTCTTTGAAGGGAAAATGAGTAGGGACGTCATTACAAATGGGAGGATTCAGGGTCATGAGAAAAGTATTGATATTCGGAGGGTCACGCTATTTCGGAAAACGGCTCGCATTGCGACTTGCTGAAGCAGGGGATGATGTGACGATTGTGACGAGAGGGCAACTACAGGTGCCGGAAGCTGAAGGGATTCGGTCTGTCAAAGGAGACCGGCAATCGGTCGCGACGATGAAAGACTTGGCCCGCGAACGGTACGACCTCGTCTATGACAACATTTGTTTTACTCCGTATCAGGCAAAAATCGCCTCGGATGCGTTCATGGACAAAGTCGGGAAATATGTGCTCACGTCTACGATGTCGGTCTACGCGCCTGGTCCTGATTTAAAAGAGAGCGACTTCAATCCGCTCCATTACGAATATCATCTTGAATCCGAACATGACTACGGACAAGGGAAACGCGAGGCGGAATCATTCTTCTTCCATCGCGCCTCTTTCCCGGTGGCGACCGTACGATTACCGATCGTGTTAGGTCCGGATGACTATACAGACCGATTGAAGTTTTATGTAGATGCAATCCGGAACGAGGAACCGGTTGTCTTGCATCACCCGGAAGCGAAGATGGGCTTCATCTCGAGTGCGGAAGCAGCAGCATTTTTAGAATGGGTGGGACGTGCGAACGTGACCGGTCCTTTCAACGCTGCAAGTGACGGGCTCATCTCCATGGGTGCTTTAATGGAGCGAATCGGCCAACACGTCGGGAAACCCGTCCATATTATAAAAGATGGAGACTCGTCGCCGTATGATTCGGATGTCGACTATTATATGTCGATTGCTGAGGCGAAGAAGGCGGGCTTCGTGTTCACGCAACTCGATGACTGGCTTGACCGGGTCATCATTCAGACGCTCAAAAAATAACCTTTTTTGTTAAACATTGAGCAGTTTTCGCAAAAGGATTTTTTCGCGACCATTTTTATCTATATTGACTGCTTTGACATCGAAACCATGACGAATATTTAAGAGTAACATTTGTCGCCAACGATTCATCGTCTTTGTTTCAATCGATTTATAGTTTTGATTTTTAGCCCATTCGTGCTGTGTCTCCATTAACCGTGAGGCGATACCGAGATTACGAGAAGCAGGTTTGACGGCTCCCATCCAACTATAAAAACAATCTTCATTGAGAGGATAGCCAATCTTGTAGCCATGAATCTCGTTGTCAATAATCGCTAAAGTAAAAATTAAATTTGTTTTACGTATTAACTTTTGATGAAAGTGATTTATATCTCCAAAAACCTCTTGATGGATCGTGTATAGTTCATCGCGCATTTTATTGGTAATTGTATTTGTTGTGACTATATTCATGTTACCCTCCCTTGCAAGACAAAACTGAACCCCTGTGCATGGGAGCGACAGGGGTTCAGTGTTTATTTCCCAGCAAATACAGATGTCGAGTGTTGCGGATGACGAGCAGTCGGATCCACGAGCTGTTTCACTTGGTTGATGGCGATTGGGGCTTCACCGAAACCGGTCGCAATCAATTTTACTTTCCCTTCGTATGTCGCGATATCACCGCAAGCGAAGATGCCGGCAACGGTTGTTTCCATACGTGAATCGACACGGATTGTGTTTTTCTCGAATTCCATTCCCCAGTTCTTGATTGGACCGAGCGATGAAACGAATCCGTAGTTACAAATCAAATCATCGATTTCAACGATTTTTGATTCGCCATCCTTATCTGTCAATTCGACAGATTCGATGTGTGTCTCACCAGACAGTGACTCGATGTTGTAAGGCGTAAGGACGTTAATCGTCGATGCCTTCATCTGTTCTACCGTATGTTCATGAGCACGGAAGCGGTCACGACGGTGAACGATGTGTACTTCTTTTGCGATTCCTTCAAGCATGAGTGCCCAGTCGACGGCTGAATCGCCACCGCCGGCAATCATGACACGGCGATCACGGAATTTCTCCATGTTGTCAACAAAGTAATGAAGGTTGGCATAATCTTCGCAGCCATCAAGACCGAGTGGGCGGGCTGAGAAGGCACCGTTTCCGGCTGTGATGATGATGGCTTTCGTGTGATACTCTTCTTTGTTCGTCGTCAATACGAAAGTGCCGTCCTCGAGGCGTTCGACCGTTTCCACCGTTTCACCGAGGCGGTAGTCTTGTTCGAATTGATCGGCCTGAGCTTTTAGTTGATCAATCAAGTCCTGTGCTTTCACTTTCGGGAAACCGGCAATATCATAAATATATTTTTCAGGATAGAGCGTTGATAACTGACCACCGAGTTGCGGTAAGCTTTCAATCAACGTCGTATCGAGTTGGCGCATGCCTGCATAAAATGCGGTGAACAGTCCGACTGGGCCGCCACCGATGATGATTACATCTTTCGTCGTCTTCATCGAATTCCTCCTCAAAGCGTATACATCTATTATAAAGAGTTTATTGAATTAAATCCATTCAGTACAAACATGCAACACTTTCAAAAAAAATTCAAGAAGATAAGCTTTTCCATTGAGAATTCAAATTAAAGAGCGTACAATGAAACAGAAGCAATTGTGAACAGATGTTGAACAAGAATAGGCTTTATTGTGAACGTCTATGTGAAGAAACACACAACATAGTTGTTCAAAAAAACAAAATTTTAAACAAGGTGGAAATGAACATGAAACGACCTAACATTGTTATTCTTGGTGCGGGCTTCGGTGGACTCATCACAGCCGTCAACCTTCAAAAGACACTCGCTGCAGGTGATGCGAACATTACGCTTATCAACAAGCATGATTATCACTACCAAACAACATGGCTTCACGAACCAGCTGCTGGAACGATGAACCCAGACCAAGCACGCATCTACATTAACGATATTGTGAACCCGTCACGTGTGAAACTTGTCAAAGGGATCGTCGATCGCGTCGATACTGCTGCGAAACAAGTTACACTCGAAGATGGTTCAGTTGTCGAATACGACTATGTCGTCATCGGTCTTGGCGGTGTACCTGAAACGTTCGGTATCCCAGGCTTGAAAGAAAATGCGATGACAATCAGCTCGTTGAACAGTGTTCGTAAAATCAAAGAGCACATCGAATATTCATTCGCTCAATATAAAACAAATGGTTCTTCTGACAATTCGTTCGTGACGATCGTTGTCGGTGGTGCTGGATTCACAGGAATCGAATTCCTCGGTGAAATCGTCAACCGGATTCCAGAGCTTTGCAAACAATATGACGTTCCACGCGAAGCGGTTCGCATCGTCAACATTGAAGCGGCACCAACAGTTCTTCCTGGTTTCGACCCAGAACTCACGACATACGCACAGAAATGGTTGGAGCGTAACGGTGTCGAGATGAAACTCGGTAACGGAATCAAAGGTGTCGAGCCAGGTGTGGTGACATTCGGTCCACTTCAAGGTGACACGACAGAAACGATTCGTGCCAACACGATCATCTGGACAGGTGGCGTAAGTGGTAGCCCGATCATCGAAAAATCAGGATTTGAAGCGGTCCGTAACCGTGTCATGGTGGAAGCGGACAACCGTGCACCAGGTCACGACAACGTCTTCATCATCGGTGACTGCTCAGCGGTCATGGACCCTGCATCGAACCGTCCATACCCACCGACGGCACAAATCGCGACACAACAAGCGCACAACGTTGCGAAAAACATCGCGGCACTTATCAATGGCAAATCGACTTCGAAGTTCACTTACGAGAGCAAAGGAACAGTTGCTTCACTCGGTCATAACGATGGAATCGGAATCGTGATGGGCAAAAAGATCTTCGGTCGCAACGCTTCATTCATGAAGAAAGTCATCGACAACAAACACTTCATCGAATTGAAAAAATACGGACTCGTCCTTAAAAAAGGGAAGTTCTAATTTCATGATTGCATGGCTCGTTCTGTCTCAGAACGGGCTGTTTTTCTTTCGAAATTGTCATAGGAAGTTCTTTGACCTCGTTGGTCGAAATTTTGTATAATGAAGAGCGGACAAGGGGGGCAACACATGCATATTATCCAAGCAGTCATTGGAGCCGTTTTATATATGACGATTTTTTTCAGTATCGGCTTCATCTTGAATATGTTACTTAAAAAGACATGGACACTCGTGTTCATTTATCCAATTTTTGTCATCATGATGATTGATAATGTCAAACTTTCGAGTTACGTGACCGAGACATCGACCGCGCTTACGAGTGTCTATGAAGGACTCGTCGGGTTGCAACTTCTCGATTTATTCATGCTCGGCTTTGGATTGCTCGGTGCAATTCTAGCTGGTGTGACGATTCGTTTCTTACGAAAGAGCGGTTATTCAATGTTTTAATTGGCGACAGAAATGTTCGCCTTTTTTGTTTTGTCCCTACTTTTTTAGGGCATGAACCGATATACTAGATAGCGAAACGATTTTTAGTAAGGGATGCGATGCGAATGACATTACCGATGTATACGATCAAAAAAGTGTTGAATAATAGCGTTGTCATTTGTCAACATGATACGGATCCGGAAGTCATTCTACTCGGGAAGGGGATTGGCTTTGGCAAAAAACCAGGCGACCTCGTCGACCCGGCCAGCGTCCCGGAGAAAGTGTATCAACTGACAGATAAAGAAGAGCAATCTCAATATCAAGAACTCGTCAAACATGTCGACGAGGACTTCATTGCGTTCATGCAAGAGATTGTCTGCTTCATTGAGACGAGTACGGGCAAGAAAGTCGATGAGCACATCCATATCGGTTTGACGGATCACTTGTTCTTCACGATGAAGCGAATCGAACAAGGGATGGAAGTGACGAATCCGTTTTTACTTGAAACGGAATCGCTCTATCCAAACGAGTTTGCGCTCGCGGAACGGATCGTCGATATGTTTCATGAACGATTGAACGTTTTGCTCCCGGATGCGGAAACAGGGTTTATCGCCCTTCATATTCACTCGGCGACGACGTTCAAAAACGTCCTCGAGGTCAACCGTCATAATCAAATCATCGGGCAAATTGTTCAGACGATTGAGAGTCATTTGAACGTGAAAATGGACCGGACATCACTCGATTATAAGCGCTTACTTCGGCACTTAAGGTACGCCGTTGAGCGGGTCGCGACAGGTGAGACGGTCGAGGCACCACAAAAAATTGAAAAGGTGTTGCGCGACGAATATCCGCTATGCTATAGTACTGCTTGGGAGCTGATGGGCATCATGGAACGCGAATTAAAGCGTCCTGTCCCACGAGGTGAAGCGACATATTTGACGATGCATCTCCAGCGCCTAACAAGTAGATAAATGATACCACGTGTCTTACGTGTTACTGATTCGATCAGGCATGAGTAAGGAGTGGAACGTTATGTGATGTCTCCATTGGGAGAGGTCTACGTTCTATCCTTATTCATGCCTTTTCTGTTTTTATAAACGTGATTTATGAAAACGTTTAGATACGTCGGTTGTCTGACATCTACGCCGCTATCATATTGTTTATACGTACTTAAAAAAAGGAGGAAATGTTGATGTTTAAGCAGATCTTTGGTGTTCTTCAAAAAGTCGGTAAAGCACTTATGCTTCCTGTTGCGATCTTGCCGGCAGCCGGTCTTCTTCTTGCGTTCGGTAACGCAATGCAAAACCCACAACTTACATCACGCGCTGGTTGGTTAACGAACGAAGGCGTCGTGAAATTCGCTCAATTGATGGAGCAAGCAGGTGGAATCATCTTCTCGAACTTGGCGCTCTTGTTCGCAGTCGGTGTCGCCATCGGTTTAGCAGGTGACGGCGTAGCCGGACTTGCGGCAATCGTTGGATTCTTGATCATGAACAAAGTCATGGGTGTTTGGCTCGAACTCACACCTGAAGTATTGGCACAAGGTGACCCGGCTTACGCGAACGTACTCGGTATCCCAACGCTCCAAACAGGGGTATTCGGAGGGATCATCATGGGTCTCATCGCCGCATGGGCCTATAACAAGTACTTCAATATCGAATTGCCACAGTTCCTTGGTTTCTTCGCTGGTAAACGTTTCGTTCCAATCGTAACGGCAGTTGCAGCCGTTGTTGCTGGTTTCGTCCTACTATTAGTATGGCCACCAGTTCAGCACGGATTGAACTCATTCTCAAACTTCATGTTGAATGAAAACCGTACATTCGCAGCGTTCATCTTCGGTTTAATCGAACGTTCATTGATTCCATTCGGTCTTCACCACATCTTCTACTCACCGTTCTGGTTTGAATTCGGTTCATACACAGATGCAGCGGGTAACGTTGTACGTGGTGACCAAGCGATCTTCTTCGCACAAATTCGTGATGGCGCTGAATTGACAGCAGGTACGTTCATGACTGGTAAATTCCCGTTCATGATGTTCGGTCTTCCTGCAGCAGCACTCGCAATGTATCACGAAGCACGTCCTGAGCGTAAAGCGGTTGTCGGTGGTCTCTTGGCTTCTGCTGCCCTTACATCGTTCTTGACTGGTATCACAGAACCAATCGAGTTCTCATTCTTGTTCGTAGCACCACTTCTCTTCGCAGTACACGCAGTATTCGCAGGTCTTTCATTCATGACAATGCACATCTTGAACGTGAAAATCGGGATGACGTTCTCGGGTGGTTTGATCGACTTCTTGCTCTTCGGTGTTCTTCCAGGTCGTACGGCTTGGTGGCTCGTTATTCCAGTCGGTCTCGTGTTCGCGGTTATTTACTACTTCGGATTCCGCTTCGTTATCCGTAAGTTCAACCTTAAAACTCCAGGTCGTGAAGATGAGGTTGTTGAACAATCAACAGCTACTGGTTCGGAACTTGCACAAGATATCCTCGTCGGTCTTGGTGGCTCACAAAACATCAAACACCTCGATGCATGTATCACACGTCTTCGTGTCGAAGTTAAAGACAAAGCAAACGTAAACAAAGATGAGTTAAAACGACTTGGCGCTTCTGGTGTCCTTGAAGTTGGTAACAACATTCAAGCAATCTTCGGACCACGTTCGGACGCATTGAAATCAGAAATCCAAGCGGTCATCGCTTCAGGTAACGAAAAGAAAGTCAACTAATTGATGACCTAGACCAATCCTTCGGGGTTGGTCTTTTTCTTTTATATGAAACGGTTTCATCCAAACGTTAGAGGGAAAAAGTAAGTATTCTGACAAAGGAGGGAACCATGATGTGGAAGAAAGTGTTTGGCGTTTTACAACGGATCGGGAAAGCACTCATGCTTCCGGTTGCGATCTTACCGGCAGCCGGTCTTCTCTTGGCGTTTGGTACCGCATTCCAAAACCCGGACCTCGTTGAATTGCTCCCGTTTCTGGCGAATGACTCACTTGTCCTGATTTGGCAAGTCATGACAGATGCCGGGGACATCGTCTTCGCAAACTTAGGGTTACTGTTTGCCGTCGGGGTCGCGATCGGCCTGGCGAACGGGGACGGGGTTGCTGGTCTAGCAGCCATTGTCGGTTATTTGATCATGAACAAAGTCATTAGCACATGGAATGGGATTACCGCGGAAATCGCTCAAGGTGATCCGCAGTATGCCACCGTTCTCGGTATTCCGACACTCCAAATGGGGGTATTCGGGGGGATTATCGCAGGTCTTGTTGCAGCCTATGCGTACAACAAGTATTTCAACATCAAGTTGCCAGATTTCTTAGGGTTCTTTGCAGGGAAGCGGTTCGTCCCGATTGCGACGGCCGCATTCAGTTTGATTATCGGGATTGCGCTCGCATATATATGGCCACCGATTGGGAATGTGATCAACACGTTCTCAAGTACGGTCATCGAGGCAAACGTTGCCTTATCAGCATTCATCTTTGGATTAGTAGAACGTTCCTTGATTCCGTTCGGTCTTCACCATATTTGGTATTCTCCATTCTGGTTCCAATTCGGGGAGTATACGAACCAAGCAGGTGATCTCGTACAAGGTGACCAGCGGATCTTCTTCGCACAACTGCGTGACGGCGTGGAATTCACAGCCGGTACGTACATGACCGGGAAATTCCCGTTCATGATGTTCGGCTTACCAGCAGCCTGTCTCGCCATGTTCCACACGGTTCCGAAAGAACGGCGGAAAGACGTCGAGGGTCTCTATTTCTCGGCTGCCCTTACGTCATTCTTGACAGGGATCACAGAACCAGTCGAATTCTCATTCGTTTTCGTTGCACCACTTCTCTTCGGAATTCACGCCGTCTTTGCCGGTCTCTCCTTCATGACGATGCATTTACTGAACGTCAAGATTGGGATGACCTTCTCTGGTGGTCTCATTGACTATCTGCTCTTCGGGGTCCTGCCGAACCGGACGGCCTGGTGGCTCGTCATCCCGGTTGGTCTCGTCTTTGCGGTCATCTACTACTTTGGATTCCGGTTCGCTATTACGAAGTTTGACCTGAAAATTCCTGGACGTGACGTGCAGACTGGCACGAAAGGGGACAAAGCGGGGATTGGGGACGACTTGCCATATGAAGTGCTCGTCGGACTCGGTGGTCCTGAAAACATTAAACATTTAGATGCATGTATCACGCGACTTCGTGTCACCGTCAATGACGTGAAACAAGTTGACAAAGACCTTCTAAAAACGCTCGGTGCCGCTGGTGTCCTTGAAGTAGGAGACAATATCCAAGCCATCTTCGGACCAAAATCGGACACGCTCAAATCACAAATCGCGACCATCATCGAAGGTGGCGAATACAAACCGAAAGAAAAAGTAGAGAAGGCAGTCATTACACCGGAAGCGGCTGAACAAGCCGATCATCGCTTCTTGGCTCCGATGTCTGGTGTCCTGTTATCACTTGATGATGTGCCGGATCAAGTCTTCTCGGGTCGCATGATGGGAGAAGGGTTTGCGATTGAACCAAGTTCCGGACAGGTCGTTTCGCCGGTGACCGGTCAAATCACGACATTCTTCCCGACGAAACATGCGATTGGCATTTTGGCTGACGATGGACGTGAACTATTGATCCACGTCGGTCTCGATACGGTCAACCTGAAAGGGGAAGGATTCACAGCGAGAGTCGAAGAAGGCGCCCGGGTCGAAGCGGGAGACGTCCTTCTCGAAGTCGACCTCAGCGCGATTCGTGATAAAGTGCCGTCACTGATTACACCAATCATTTGGACGAACGGGGACGGAAAAGTCGTCGTCGTACCATTCGGTGAGACTGTCGTCGCGGGTGAAGCGCTCGACTTTAGAGCCGATGACAGAGGACCAGAATAAATGATTACGAGCCGCTCCTATCATGGGGCGGCTCGATTTGTGTAGTTACTTCAATGTGCCTTATTCCGGAAAAGGAGAATCCCCCTTATAGTGAAGGAGAATTCTCACGAAAGAAGGGGTACAAATGAAACAATCCATACAATTGAATCACGGTCAGAAAGCCATTCCTACTATTGGACTTGGCGTCTTCAAAGTTAAAGATGGGGATACAGTCATGGATGCCGTCGTCGAGGCGATTCGTCAAGGATACCGTCATATCGATACGGCAGCCGTTTATGAGAATGAAGAGGGGGTCGGTGACGGAATCCGAAAAGGAATGGAAATCGCAAATATTTCCCGGGAAGATTTATTTATCACATCGAAACTATGGAACGCTGATCAAGGTTACGATGCTGCCATCTCCGCCTACGAGGCGTCACTCGTTCGTCTTGGATTGGAACAGTTAGATTTGTATTTGATTCATTGGCCGGTGGAAGACAAGATGGTCGAGAGTTGGCGTGCCCTCGAAACGTTGTATCGAGAGGGACGTGTCGGGGCAGTCGGGGTGAGTAACTTCCAAGTCCATCACCTCGAGACATTGGCTGCAAACAGTGACCTCGTTCCAGCCGTGAACCAAGTTGAACGGCATCCGTTGCTTCGTCAAACCGAGTTAGCATCGTATATGAGCGAGCACGGCATCGTACCGGTCGCTTGGGCACCGCTTATGCAGGGAGGGTTGTTCGAAGAGCAGACTTTAGTAGAGGTCGCAAAGGAAGTCGATCGTTCCGTCGCCCAGGTGTTGTTACGGTGGCATCTCCAAACGGGATGGGTGATTATTCCAAAATCCATCAAACCACATCGAATCGCAGAAAACTTCGATGTTCATGACTTTGAATTGACCAAAGATCAAATGGAACGAATCGACTCACTCGACCGATATCAACGTGTCGGTCCAGACCCAGATGATTTTGATTTCTAATGCAGTATATAAAAAAGTCCTTCTCTCGAGTGAGAGAAGGACTTTTGCCATTATTTCTTAATGTCGAACTTTTCGCTAAGGAAGTTCACGACTTCTTCAGCTGTGTCCATGTTGAGGACTTCGTTGACGATTGCTTCTGTTTCCGACTTCGTCAAGCGTTTCACGAGGCTACGCGCACGAAGGACGCTTGAAGCGGACATCGAGAATTCGTCGAGACCAAGACCGAGAAGGATTGGAATCGCGAGTTCTTCTCCAGCCATCTCTCCACACATGCCGACCCATTTGCCAGCTTTGTGTGCTTCAGTGATGACATTGTGGAGAAGGTTCAAGATGGCAGGGTTGAACGGTTGGTACAAGTAAGAAACTTTTTCGTTCATCCGGTCAGCCGCCATCGTGTATTGAATCAAGTCGTTCGTTCCGACTGAGAAGAAGTCGACTTCTTTTGCGAATTGTTTCGCCATGACAGCCGTTGATGGAATTTCAACCATCATTCCAGTCTCATATTGTCCGACTTCGATTCCTTCTTCTTTCAACTTCGCTTCTTCTTCGAGAAGAAGGGCTTTCGCCGCGCGGAACTCTTCGAGTGTCGCAATCATTGGGAACATGATGGCGAGGTTCCCGTGAGCTGAGGCGCGGAGAAGGGCACGAAGTTGTGTGCGGAACAAATCTGTTTCCTCAAGGCAAAGGCGGATGGCACGATAGCCGAGGAACGGGTTCATTTCTTTCGGGAGGTCAAGGTATGACAACTCTTTGTCGCCACCGATGTCGAGTGTACGGATGACGACTTGCTTGCCTTCCATGCCTTCAAGAACCGTTTTGTAAGCTGTGTATTGCTCTTCTTCAGTCGGGAACGTTTCAGAGTCCATATATAGGAACTCCGTACGATAGAGCCCGATTGCATCTGAACCGTTTTTCAAAACGCCTTCGAGGTCGTTCGGTGTCCCGATGTTCGCAGCAAGCTTCACTTTGTGACCGTCCGCTGTGATTGACTCTTCGTTGACGAGTTGCTTCAACTCTTCTTTGTACGCTTCAAAATCAGCACGTTTGCCTTCGTATTCTTTGACGAGATCTTCTGAAGGGTTGACGAAGACGTCACCTTCTGTTCCGTCGATGATGACGAGGTCACCGTTTTTGATTTCTTCAAGGGCCACTTTTGTTCCAACTACTGCCGGAATTTCAAGTGAGCGTGACATGATGGCAGAGTGAGACGTACGTCCGCCGATGTTCGTCGCGAATCCTTTGACGTATTTACGGTTAAGTTGTGCCGTGTCTGATGGTGTCAAATCTTCGGCAATGATGATGACTTCTTCTGAAATCGAAGCTGGAGTCACGAATGTCACTCCGAGAATGTGAGCCATGACACGTTTTGTGACGTCACGAACATCAGCTGCACGTTCGCGCATGTATTCGTTATCCATTGATTCGAAAATCATGATCATCGTTTGGGCGACTTCGTCAAGTGCCTTCGCTGCGTTCATGTTTTCGCTTTCAATTTTGTCGTTCACTTGCGATACGATTTCTGGGTCCTCAACGATTAAAAGGTGAGCTGAGAAAATCTCGGCTTTGTCTGGACCGAGCTCACGAAGTGTATGTTCGCGAATGGCTTCAAGCTCCGTTTTAGATTGTGCGATCGCATCTTGGAAGCGAGCCTTTTCTGCAGCGACATCTTCAATCTTGTGTGATGGGATATCGAATGAAGGTGTCTCCATGACGAATGCTTTTGCAACTGCAATTCCTGCAGATGCACCAATACCTTTAATGTGTGACATAAGCGTAGTCCCTCTTTTCAAAGAAATAGTGTACTTTCCTGCCTCGTTACTTCATACCCGAAAAGAAAAAAGAATTAACGAGAACGGAGAAAGTTAAAGTAGCAACGGTCTACGACTAGGGGAAGCCTCGACCAGTCAAATTGGCCTCACTTCACGATGAAGAGAAGCCCGATTGCGTACTTTCTTATCCTATCATAAAATAAAACAACGTCACAACGAGGAGATAGCCCATGAATTCGAAGATTTCTTGACTCTTACGCATACTATTTCATTATTTTGGAGAAGTTCGTTATGCTTACCATATATATAGAAGGGAAGTGGCAATATGTATCAAATTGCTCAATTAAATTGGACCGATTCTTACGAGACAATCGTCGTCGGAATTGGAGCGGCTGATTCTATCGATGAGGGACTCGACACATTGTTTGATGGACGCGTCAAAGCGCTTATTCAATCAGGAGACCTCTCTACGAAGACGGGGGAAGTGACAATCCTTCCGACATTCGCCGGTGAGACGACCCGTGTTTTATTTGTCGGACTTGGTCAACGAAATGACATGACGACCGAGAATGTTCGGAATTGGTTCGGGAAAGTCTCGAAACTGATCAAGTCACGTGGATTGAAGGACGTCGCCGTAGCGCTTGATACGTTTACGGATGGTGCCGCACGCATATTCACAGAAGCGTATGAAATGGCGACCTATGCCCATCCTACATATAAGTCTGCTCCAAATGAAACGGTCGAAGAACCGACGATCACGTTGCTCGGTGACGTGGACCAGACGGATATCGATGCGGGTGTGGCTTATGGGAAAGGGGTCAATGTCGCTCGAACGTTGACGATGATGCCGGCCAATATTTTGACAGCGGAGACGTTAGCGGATTACGCGGTTGAGTTGGCGAAACGTCATGATTTCAAATACCGTATTCTTGAAAAAGAAGAGATGGAAGGACTAGGTATGGGGGCATTGCTCGCAGTCAACCAAGGGTCGACGATTCCTCCAAAATTGATTGTACTCGAGTATCGTGGGGCAGAAGAAGCTCCGATTGCCGTTGTCGGGAAGGGTGTCACGTTCGACACAGGCGGCTATTCAATTAAGCCGAAAGATGGCATCGTCGGGATGAAAGGGGATATGGGTGGCGCTGCTACCGTCCTCGGATTGTTCGAGACCCTCGGATTGACGCGACCAAAACGGAACGTGATTGGCATCATCGGTGCGACCGACAATATGATTTCTGGAGATGCGTTCAAACCAGATGATGTGATCACGGCCATGAATGGAAAGACGATCGAAGTATTGAACACGGATGCAGAAGGACGTCTTGTATTAGCGGATGCGGTCACGTTTGCGAAAACGTATGAACCAAAAGCCATCATCGATGTGGCTACGCTCACAGGTGGCGTTCTCGTCGCCCTCGGGACAGACGTGACGGGCTGTCTAACGAACGACGATACCCTCTATCGTTCTCTTGAAGAGGCGAGCCGTGAGACGAACGAACTCGTGTGGCAGATGCCATATTTCGATGTCTTCATCGACAAGGTGAGAAAATCGGAAGTTGCCGACTTGAACAACTCACCAGGTCGTTTCGGGCATATGATTTTTGGTGGCGCATTTGTCGGTGAGTTTGTCGGCGATACACCATGGCTACATCTCGATATTGCAGGAACGAGCGAACGAGCGGCAGCGAATGACCTCGGTCCGAAGGGGCCGACGGGTGTCATGGTTCGAACCCTCGCACGGATGATTGAATCGTGGGAGCGGTAAGAGCAGGTGGCGTAATCGGTTTGGCGATTCTGTGTGGCCTATGCTACACGGTTTGGCCGAACCGTATTTGGTTAGGGAGTACAGTGTTTCTCGCCGTATTTGGCGTGTTGATGATGTTACAGGAGGTACGACATGGTAGGAGTAGGAATTGATGGTGCACGTGGCGGCTGGGTACGGATCACATATGACAGCATCTCACTTTGTTTAACGATTTCGGAGACGTTGGAGGAGTTGCTGATTGATGGTGCCATGCATTTTGTGGATATGCCGAAAGATTTAGGAACGGTCGACCATCCGAGCCGCGAATGCGATGCGTGGATGCGTTGCCGACTCAGCCAACGAAAGTCGTCCGTCTTCACTCCGCCGATTCAAGAGGTGTTGCAAGAAGCGACTTATGAGGAAGCGAATGAAAGGAGTCGGGCGTTGGTTGGCAAAGGAATTAGTAAACAAGCGTGGAATCTTGTTCCCCGGATCCGTGAGTTTCAGCAGGTGAAGGCATCTGACGTTTACGAATCACATCCGGAAGTTTGTTTCTCGGTCATGATGGGACATGAGGCAAGTCATTCGAAAAAGACGGTCGAAGGGCAGGATGAGCGAATCGAGTTACTTCGGCAATACTCGAAAAGTTCTCCATGGAAATGGAAGATGTCGAACGTCCAAATCGACGATATTATCGATGCGTGCATCTTGGCGGTAGCTGCCTATGAAGCGGGGACAAGTGGTCTCTCGCTTCAGCCGGCAGAATCCGATCAACCCGTAGTGGCTGTACCTCAAATGAAAAAAGAGCGATGAAATCAACATTTCATCGCTCTTTTGCTGTCGTCGTAGGCGGACCGACGATAAATCGCCATATGTAATGAAACACTTTGGCATTGTATACGGCTTTCAACAGGACGGCGAGTACGGGCCCGACGATAAAGCCGAGTACACCGAATAGCTTTAATCCAACGAAGATGGAGATGAGTGCGACCAGTGGATTCAATCCGATATGGGAACCGACAATTTTCGGTTCAGCCAAGTTGCGTTGGACGATGACGATGATATACAACACGACCAATCCGATGGCCACGAACCAATCACCTGTCACCGCGGCATAGGCGGCCCAAGGAATAAGTAGCGTACCGACCCCCAAATAAGGCAAGAGGTCAAAGAACCCCGCGAGTAAAGCGAAAGAGAGCGGGTTGTCAACACGGAGGATGAGCATTCCGATCAAGACGATCCCGAATGTGATGGAGATGAGCGTGAACTGGGCACGGACGTATCCAAATAGGGCAGACTTGAGGTTGATCATCACTTCCTCGAATTCTTTGAATCCTTTTCGTTTGTTCAGACGATTCAGTGAGTTGACGTATGATGGCCAATCCTTTGTGATGAAGAACCAGGCGAGGACAATGACGACCACGAGCAACAAGACGAGCGGAAGCGCTGCTAACATGTTTTGTAGCACACTGGCCACTCCGCGGGACAAGACACCAATCGCTGAGGCGAGTTGGACACCGAGCTCGGTGATTCCTCCCTCGAGCGAGGTCGTCTGTCCGGGATTTAACTGCTGATAGCTCTGGTATGCATCATTGACGAGCGGTGCGATTTTTTCATTGAACAGTCGTTGGATAAACTCGGTGAGTGTCTCAATTTGTTCAGGGAGTCGTTCCGCTGCCACCGTTGCATAATGAATCAATTGGATGATGACGATGGTGATGATTCCGACGACGATGCTAAGCACGATGATCAAGGAAATGAGAGTGCCGAGTGCACGAGGCATATTTGATTTTCGCTCGAAAAAGTTGACGAGCGGGACGGTCATCAAGGACAAGAGCAAGGCAAATACGAACGGATATGTATATTCGAAAAGTATATTCAATAGCCAAGTGATTAAAAAGAAACCGATAACGACGAGAATGAATCGAAGCAATTGCCAAAGTCTTGCCGACGACATGTGGAACCCACCCTTTCCGGACAACTAGGTTGAGCATAGTATATCATGTAAGCGGTAAATAAAGCAGAAAGATAGGTGAATGAACGTGAGAGAAGTTCAACAGAAAATCGATACGATGATTCTTCATTTAGGTGGTTACTGGAGACCTTTATCCGGGCTAGCACGATTGTTAGAAGAGGTAGGAGAAGTAGGGGGCGCGTTAAGGAGAGAGGCGCGGGATGAGTTGAAAGAGGAGTTACTTGATGTACTAGTGATCTCCACGTGTCTAGCAAACCAGTATGCGATTGCATTGCAGCAACCAGAGGCGGAGGGAGGAGAATCGAAAGAGAAGCTGTATTTTCAAATTGTTGAAGAGGCAGGAGAAGTGGCGCGGATTTTGAACGCTTATGAAGGCGATAAGAAGTTAAAACCGAACCGTAAAGGTCAATCACTACAGCATCATATCGAGCAATTGCAGCGTGCCGTTTTGTCTCTTGGAGCGTCTTACTATCTCAATCTGTTCGATTCACTCTTTGCCCTCATCGAAGAGAAGTCGGCCCGGGACTTCGGACGATTTGACCACACGCCGGACCCGATCACGGAGACATCGGTGCGTACTTATTTATCGCATCAGCCAGGTCGCTATTGGGGCGGGGTCCCAGTTAAATCATTTGAGCGATTCGACCGATATATAGAACGAGAACAACATGTCGAGCGGTTTTATCGCATTGCAGCGATTGAAGGACTGGATGGATTTGTGATTCAACAGAGACGAGATGGATTGATTGGTATAGAGAATCCTTTCGTTAAAGAAGGCTTTACTGTCGCCATCGAAGATTACGGAACGGAGACGTTTCTGATTATCCGACCAGCAAAATAAAAACATTTACCTTTTTATCAAAAACATTCATCTTTTTTTTCAAATATTTACTTTTTTTAAAAAAGTATTATGCTAATATGAAATTGTTGTTAGTAGGAAATGCCGCAATGAGAAAGGAATATTTTGGATGAAAATGAAACTATTGAAAGTTGCCCTCATCTTAACGGTCCTCTTGTTAGGGATGCAACTTCCATCTGTCGAAGCTGCAACTTATGATGGAGAGACGACTGTCAATTTGAACATTCGTACATCCCCTAGTCTGAGTGGGAAGGTAGTGAAAACATTACCAAAAAGCACGAAAGTAAAGTATGGAACGTATAATCAGTCATGGCTCAAAGTGTATGTAAACAATCGTACATACTATGCCTCGGCCCAGTACATTCGAAAACTTTCATCCACTTCAAGTTCGTTAACGACGCAGGCGGCAACGTCTACTGGAGTGACGACTGCGAATTTAAACGTTCGCGTCACGTCCCATCGATCGGCGACGATTGTGACCACGTTGAAGAAGGGGACGGAAGTGAAGTATGCCGTTCATAATTCTTCTTGGGCAAAAGTCTACCTAAATGGCAAGACGTACTATGCCGCAAAAGCTTACATCGCACCGAAACTGACAGAATCGAATGTGGAGCGGACAAATGGCTACGCGAACCGTGAGTTGAAGTTGTTCGCTGAACGCAACCAACGTTCGAAAGTGCAGAAAGTTCTTCCGAAACATACGGCTGTCGTCTCGAGCAAATATAATTCGAGCTGGTCGATTGTTTATATCGGGAACGAAACGTACTACACACCGACTTGGGGCATTACAGAAGGTACATTGGATAGCAGTGTAGAGAAAAAAGACGGGTATGCAAACCGGGAGCTGAAACTCTTCGCTGAGCGGAATCAACGGTCGGCGGTGAAGAAGATACTTCCCGTGAACACGGCTGTCGTCTCGAGCAAATACAACTCGAGTTGGTCGATTGTCTATCTCGGAAGTGAAACGTATTACACACCGACAGCTTGGATCTCTACTTCGAAAACGTCGACAGAACCTCCGACGACAACGAAACCAGATGATGGACTCACGCAAGGGTATGCTAACCGTACAGTAAACTTGTTTGGAAAAACCCATCAGAGTTCGGAAGTCCTCATGGTTCTTCCGAAATACACGGCTGTTTCATACAAAGCGTACAATTCGAGTTGGTCGACTGTTCAGATCGGCTCGAAAGTCTACTACACAGCGAGTTCGTGGTTGACGAAAGGGAAAGCCCCGGCTGCGCCGGAAGCTGCACCAAAAGGTACGGTATACATCAACACACCAGGTGATGTATTGAACGTTCGTTCGAAAGCGAGTCTTGATTCGAATGTGGTTGGTCAACTCAATCACGGAACAGCTGTTTTACATTATGGGACAACCAATGGTTTCCATAAAATCAAGTTCAACGGACAAGATGCTTTCATTTCTTCAGCATTCGTGATGACATCTAAGCCGAGCACATCGACTGGAACAGTCATCGTCCTTGATCCAGGACACGGTGGAAAAGACTCGGGAGCAGTTAATGGATCTCTCTATGAGAAAACGATTGTACTCGATGTAACGAAACGTGTAGAAGCTTATCTTCGCTCAAAATATGATTACAATGTACGTCTCACTCGTTCGACTGATGTCTATTTGACTCTAGATCAGCGAGTTGCTGCAGCGAAGTCGTTACGTGGTGATTTGTTTGTAAGTATGCACGTCAACGCAGCCGGTTCATCATCTGCGAAAGGGGTAGAAACGTTCTTTTCTTCTCAGTCTGCGCACAGCGCTCGAAGTCGTGTCCTTGCTTCAAACATTCAAAGCAACTTGGCGGGTAAAATGAGTGGAATGTCGAACCGAGGAGTGAAAACAGCTAATTATTACGTTATTACGTATAATACAATGCCATCTGCACTCGTCGAATTAGGATTTATCTCATCACCAACAGATTTGACTTACCTTCGAAGTAACACGTCTCGTCAGCAAATGGCGGAAGGTGTGGCTGAAGGAATTGCCAAATATGTTCAGACTTATTATTGATTTGAATTAACCCAGACATGATTGTCTGGGTTTTTTCGATGTACAAAAAACCGAACCGATTAAATCGGTTCGGTTCAATTTTATAGATCATCAAATCCGTTCGCGTCTGTCACTTTCGCATAAGAACGTGACTTTTGTTCGAAGAAATCAGATTTTGTCGCATTGAGCGAGTCATCTGAGTATGCCCGGATCCAAGGCATGACATCTTCGTCAAATCCTTCATACAAGTCATTCAGACCGATGACGCGGAGGCGTTTATTCGCCAAGTATTTGACGTAGTCTCGCATTTCACTGACGTCGAGTCCATCGAGGTCACGGAGAACGTATTCACACCACTCGATCTCAAGGTCGACCGCTTCTGCCATCGTGTCGTATACGAACTGACTGAACTTTCCGTTTTCATCAATCTTCGGATTTTCTGTCAGCACGGCACGTAAGAGCTGGCTGATGAAGTAAGAATGTTGCATCTCATCACGTTGGATATAACTGATCATCGTGGATGTACCGACCATCTTTTGGTGGCGGGCGAGATTGTAGAAATAAGCGAATCCTGAATAGAAGTTGATGCCTTCTAGAATGACGGATGCAACGAGTGATTTCGCAAAGTTTTCAGCGTTCGGAGTCTCGCGGAACGCTTCATATAAGTCCAAGATGAATTGATTGCGCTTCATGACCATTTCATCATCTTTGGCGATGTCAAAGATTCGATTTTGTTCAGCGAGTGGCACGAGACTTGATAGGACATAGCTGTATGATTGATTGTGCACGACCTCTTGTTGTGCGATGACCGCGAGAACGGCGTGTACAGACGAGTCAGATGAGAACATAGAAGACTCGAGGATGTATCGTGTCTGGACCGAGTCGAGAATCGAGAGCAGTCCGATGATCCGTTTGAATGCATCCTGTTCACGTTCAGTCAATTGCGGCCATTGTTGCATATCCTTAGACATTGAGATCTCATCAGGAATCCAAAAGTTCGATAATAACTGTTTGTAAATGGTATAGAACTGAGGATACGCGATATCGTTCCAATTGACGATCGAACTCGTTTCCCCGCCAATGATGGCGGTTGCCCGGTTAGGATGTTTGGGCGACAATAATTTGATTTTCTGAATCGACATGATGCATAACTCCTTCTTCTACATGGTGAGCCATCCGCTCTGCCCAATGTTGGACGTTGAACGGTTGGTTACGTGGGGACTGCTCGATTTTAAGCAGTTCCCCGGCAAGTGGGATTCCGTATTTTGAAAGGTGGTACGCCATCTCGTCAACAGCGCGACAGAAATGTACAAACATCTTGTCACCGGTTCCGAATACCGCAGCTTGTCGAATCGGCACTTGGAGTTCCTTTAACACGAGGCGGAACGTATCTTTCATTTCGTCTGGTAAGATTCCGTCTGCCCACGTGTAAGAGCCGAAATAGACGAGGTCGAACGAAGCGAGCGACTTTGCTTCGCGATATCCGACGCGATCGGCATCATAGCGGACGACCGTATCGCCACGGCGATGATGTGTCGATTCGATGAGCGATGCCACTTCTTCCGTGTTTCCACTCATCGAATGACAGATGATTGCGATGTTCATAGGGTGGACCACCTTTCTATAAAATGTACATAATGATTATGACGACGGTTTACGAAGCGCACGACTCACATTCGTCGACTTCGACGGTCGTCGAACGAGTGTAGTAAATCGACTTCATGCCAAGAGACCATGCCTCGAGGTGCATCGCAAGAAGCTCTGTCGCTTTTACATCGTTCTTCACGTATAAGTTGAAGCTGATTGCTTGGTCGATGTGGCGCTGGCGAGCCGCGTTTTGACGGATGCTCCATAATTGATCAATTTCAAATGCTGATTTATAGAACCAGTTCGTGTCCGGCGTCAAGTCGGGAACCGTGACTGGAATCTTATAGTTTTTCTTCTCTTCTGAGTAGACCTTTTTGTAGACCGGGTCAATCGATGCGGTACTACCAGCGATAATCGCCGTCGATGAGTTTGGTGCAACGGCCATCATATAGGCGTTACGGACGCCGTTTTGATGTACTTCTGCTGCGAGACCGTCCCAATCGAGGTCGTCGTGTGAACGATAGTTCCGGCGCTTGAAGTATTCGCCTGTATGCCATTCTGAACCTTCGAAGACGCCGAATGCTCCTTTTTCTTTGGCGAGTTCCATCGATGCTTGGATTGTGAGATACGCGATTTTTTCATAGAGTTTCTCTGCATATTGAACGGCATCGACCGATTCCCAACGGATTCCTTCTAGTGCGAGCAAGTGATGCCAACCGAACGTTCCTAGACCGACTGCACGATACTTCTGGTTCGTGATCATCGCCTGTGGAACTTCGATCGTATTCAAATCGATGACGTTATCGAGCATACGCATTTGAATCGGGATGAGTCGTTCGAGCACATCGGCTTTCACGGCACGAGCAAGTGCGATTGAACTCAAGTTACAGACGACGAAATCACCAGGTGTCTTTGTGATGACGATTTTTCCGTCTTGTGTGTATTCTTCTTCGATTGTCGTTGCCGACATGTTTTGCGCGATTTCGGAACAAAGGTTTGAACTGTAAATCATCCCTGCATGTTTGTTTGGGTTTGCGCGGTTCACTGCGTCTCGGAAGAACATATATGGTGTACCTGTTTCAAGTTGTGAGCGCATGTAACGTTTTACAAGGTCGATGGCTGGAACTGTCACACGAGATAATTCTGGCGTGTTGACACATTCCATATATTTCTCTGTGAAGCTTCCACCGTTCTCTGATTCGTCAAAATAGTCTTCAAGGCTATATCCCATCACGGTACGAATCTCGTGTGGATCGAACAAGTACCAGTCGCCGCGTGCCTCGACCGTACGCATGAAGAGATCTGGGAGGCAGACGCCTGTGAACAAGTCGTGTGTCCGGAGGCGCTCATCCCCGTTGTTCAATTTCGCGTCGAGAAATTCGAAGATGTCCTTATGCCAAATGTCTAAATAGACGGCAATAGAGCCTTGACGCATACCGAGTTGGTCGACCGAGACGGCTGTGTTATTCAACTGCTTCATCCAAGGAAGAGCACCACTTGAGACGCCTTTGAATCCTTTGATGTCACTACCGCGTGAACGGATTTTCCCGAGGTAGACACCGATTCCGCCGCCACCTTTTGAGAGTGTCGCCACATCGGTGTTCGAATCATAGATGCCACGGAGAGAGTCGTCGACTGTATCAATGAAACAAGAGCTGAGCTGTCCATATGATTTGCCGGCGTTTGACAACGTTGGTGTCGCGACCGTCATATAAAGGTTTGATAAAGCCCAATAAGCTTCTTCGACGAGCTTCAAGCGAGTCGTCTCGTCTTCTTTTTGCATGAGCGTCATTGCGATGACCATGAAGCGCTCCTGTGGAAGCTCATAAAGGTTCTTCACATGATCGCGCCCAAGATAGCGGTCCGACAACGTGCGGAGTCCGATATATGTGAAGAGACGGTCACGGGATGGATCGATCAATGTTTCGAGATGGTCCATGTCTTCTTTTGAATACGTATCGAGAAGAGCTGACGTGAAAATTCGTTTTGATGTTAACGTCTCGACCAGTTGATAGAAGTTACCATAACGCATAGATGCTTCGTAACCGCGGTTGCGTGCCGCTTCAAGATAGAGGCGGTTCAAGTACATTTCCGTTGCCACGAACGTCCAGTCCGGTTCTTCGGCTTTCAACATATCGAGGGCATGCATCGTCAATAAGTCATATACTACATCTTGTGTTAGCGTTTTTGTCTCGAGCGCCCGAATAGCCCGTTCTTCATAGCGCTCTACGCTTAAGTGAGGATACCGTGTCTGGATAGATTGAATAAGAGAAGAGACGTCAGAAAGCGTTGGAGCCGCTGGTAGCATCGTCTCGTGGTGGATAGGGGATGTCAAAATAGATCACTCCTTTAGATGGTGTAGACGTTATAAAAGGATAATAAGAACTTCCTTACCTGTCACAATATCGTGTTAACAATCAAAATACCCGTTAACTATATATTGACACTTTTTTATCTTTTTAATCATAAAACACCTATATTTAGTTTTTCAATCCTTGACATTCTGGAATGTGCCCGTCACCTTTTTGCTTTTGCTCCAAAAGGGCTTCATGACCCAATTTGAGACAGAGAACTGAGATGAAAAAAAATTATGTATTGTCTTTGCTTGTTTTTTCACAAATTGATGAATTCGATTTCATCACTCTTGATGAAACATTTCATCCGTTTGTTTGAGGTGGAATGGATTGTATTTGACGTTACTTATCAAAATACCTGCATATTCATTTCATACTAGATATAGTGTTCTGATGAATCAAGAAATATGAATCCATTTGTCAAGGCTGGTATCCGAGTAAAAAGTAAGGTAGATTGGTGAAGTAGGACATGGAATTTCAGCGAAAAGAAGGGTTTAACAAGTGCGTACAGAAGACTTATTATTAACATGGGACCCACTCGGTTATGGGGCAGGTTCATACGGACCTGAGTTTGATGAAGTCATGATGGCATTAACCTATGTCGATTCTCCCGAACAATTGACCGAAGTGATTCGCCGAACGCTTCTTGAAGCGTTCGATGCGTGTCCACCAGAAACAGAGATTTTCGAGATGGCGCAGCGACTCCTCGTATCGTCATCTTGCCAACTATAAGGAGGAACCAATAATGTTACGAATTGATCCAACACCGAATCCGAATGCGATGAAAGTGACACTTCCAGAGAACGTGTTTGGCGCCAAGAGTCAAAGTGTGAAGGCGGGCGAAGCGACAAATCAGCCGCTCCTCGCAAAACTAGTTGAAATCGAAGGCGTGGAGAGTGTCTTTGCTTATGGTGACTTTGTGACCGTATCAAAGGAGAACGGTGTGAGCTGGGAAGCAATTCTTCCACTCGTTGAGACGGCATATCGCGGATGAAACCGATTGTCTCGATTGTCATTCCGGCTTATAAACGCGAGACGGAACTGACGGAACTGCTTGAAAGTCTAACGGTCCAAACATTTCAGCAGTTTGAGGTCTTGGTCATGAATAATGAAGGGCCGCCAAAACAACACCTTTTGGCGCCTTTTTTGAATCAATTGGATGCACGTGTCATTGAAGTGGGTGAGAACCATCACGTCCGGGCCCGTAATCGTGGTGTTCTCGAGGCGAGAGGCGATGTCATCTTGCTACTAGACGATGACGATTTGCTCATGCCGACACACTTGGAGGAGGGACTACGCGACCTTCAACAGGCAGACCTCGTCTATTCGGACGCTGAGCTGTTCCGATTCGAATGGAGAGCGGGCCGTCGTGTCGTGACGGACTGGGAACCGTTCGCTTATGGGTTTGATCGAGAGCGGATGCGTCAGGACTCGACGTTCATCCCTTCGGGCACGATGTATCGCAAATCGATTCATGACACGATCGGTCTATTCGACGAAGACGTCTATAACTACTGGGATTGGGATTTCTTGTTGAGGGTGATGGATGCATTCACGGTGTCACACCCGGCGCGTGCGACGGTACTTTACGCCTTCAACGGGACGGATAACCTGTCGGCAAAACAGGATGAAACGAGACGTCGTTATTTTGATCATTTCTGTCAAAAACACGGTCTGACAGACATGGAGATGAAGAATTTCCATATCGTTCAGGAGGAACGACGTGCATTCGTGAGACAGACAGAGAGAACGTTCACAGGCGTGCTACCTGGTCGAACGGAAGGAGAATAAGTATGTATTCATCAAAAGAACTTGAGTTGTTAGAGCTGTTAGAAGAAAAAGGGTATCTCGAGACGAAGATGTTGGCTGATTTGTTGGCACTCGATGAGGAGACGATTGAATCGATGCTTGAGAAATTCAAGCAAGACGGGATTCTCCTCGGATTTCGTGCCATGGTCAATTGGCAAAAAATCAATCGTCACGATGTCACTGCCTTCATTGACGTTAAAGTCACTCCGAAACGAGGACGCGGATTTGACGACGTGGCCGAGCGTATTTATCGCTTCCCAGAAGTGACGGCGCTTTATTTGATGTCGGGAGCGTATGACCTTCAAGTCGTCATTCGGGCGAACTCGCTTCAAGACGTCGCCTCATTTGTCTCAGACAAGCTATCGCCGCTTGATTCGGTCTTGTCGACGACAACCCACTTCAAATTGAAGACGTACAAACATGACGGGATCTTGTTCACCCCACAAACTGAAGATAAGCGGTTGAACATCACGCCATGAAGTCTTTATCGAATCAAGTCGTCTCGATGAAGCCATCGGGCATTCGCCGTTTCTTTGACTTAGCACAGACGATGGATAACGTGGTCTCTCTCGGGGTGGGAGAACCGGATTTCATCACACCATGGAACGTGCGAGAAGCGAGCTATGCCGCACTCGAAGAAGGCTATACGGCGTATAGCGCCAACGCCGGTCTCATCGAGCTGCGCGAAGAGATCGCTACTTATATGAAAGAACGCTTTTTAGTCGAGTATGATCCGACGTCTGAATTGATTGTCACGACTGGGGCATCGCAGGCGCTCGACATCGCATTCCGTGCCATTCTCAATCCAGGGGACGAGGTCATCGTGGTCGAACCGGCATTCGTTTCATATGGTCCACTCATCGAGTTGGCAGGTGGGACCGTCGTCCCTGTCGCATGTCGTCCGGAAAAAGGGTTTCGACTCGATCGGGAAGACGTCGAGCAAGCCATCACAGAACGGACGAAAGCGATCTTGCTCTGCTTCCCGTCCAATCCGACGGGCGCCACGATGAATGGCGATGAACTCGCACAAATCGCAGAGCTCGCGACAAAGTATGACCTTTGGGTCGTCAGCGATGAGATTTATGCGGAACTCTGTTACGACGAACCATTTGTCAGCTTTGCGACGCTTCACGACATGCGAGACCGGACGATTGTCGTCAACGGTTTCTCGAAGGCGTTCGCGATGACTGGATGGCGCCTTGGCTTCACATGCGCACCGGAAATCGTCACGCGAGAGATGTTAAAGGTCCATCAATACGGCATGATGTGTGCACCGACGCTCGTTCAATTCGGTGGACTCGAGGCACTTCGGACTCGTGAGCAGCACGTGCCGAGTATGGTGAAAAGTTATCGTCAACGTCGAAACTATTTCATTCAAGCGTTGAATGAAGCAGGGCTACCGACGCACGTGCCAGGCGGAGCATTCTATGCCTTCCCTTCGATTCGACATACTGGATTGACGAGTGAAGAATTTGCAGAACGTCTTCTCGTCGAAGAACGTGTCGCCGTTGTTCCAGGAAACGCCTTCGGTGAGAGCGGGGAAGGGTTCGTCCGAGCGAGTTATGCGACTTCGCTCGAACAACTACAAGAAGCGATTCTCCGGATTCAACGTTTCATGAAACAATTCGAAGTCACCGTAGCCAAGGACTCTCATTCGTGAGAGTTCTTTGGCGTTTTAGCGATATAACGAAAGGGAAAAGACGGGCGAGGTGAAGATGATGAAACGATTTGACTTTGTTGCAATCGGGTGTGGTCCGTATAATCTTGGTCTCATGGCCCTTGCGGAGAAGACTGAACTGCATGGGGTTTGCTTTGAGCAACGTGCGGAGATGATGTGGCATGAAGGCATGTTGATTGAAGGGATGACGATGCAGACGCATTATTTACAAGATCTCGTCACATTGGCGGACCCGACCCATCCATCGAGTTTTCTGAACTATTTGAGTGATACGGGTCGACTCCAAACATTTATCACGCAAGAACAAGATAAGATTCCTCGAACGGAATACAACCGTTATTTGCGGTGGGTTGTTAACCAACTGTCGACGATTCGTTTCGGTCATTATGTATCTGACGTCCGAGCGGAAGAAGAGGGCTTCCTCGTGACCGTCGAATCGGACGGGCAATCGACACAAGTTCATACAAGACATCTCGTCCTAGGGACAGGGGCGGCGCCATTCGTGCCGGACGGGTTTGAACAAATCATTCATACGAGCGATTATTTGACGTACCGGGACGTCCTCAAAGACCGATATCGTGTCGCGGTCGTCGGGAGTGGACAGAGTGCGGCGGAAGTCTTTCTGGACTTGTTGCGTGAAGCGACGGATGAACAACGCGTCGACTGGATCACACGCTCCGAACAATTTGAGTCACTCGAAGCAGGCAAGCTTGGGGATGAAATTTTTAGTGTGGATTATGTCGATTATTTTCATAAACTACCGTACGACGCTCGGCAAGAGCTACTCGGGTCATTCGAGCGTTTCCGTCATGGTGTCAATCCTGAGACGATGACCTCGATCTATGAGACGTTGTATCATCGGACGGCAGAAGCGAAAGCGACGAAGGCTGATATGATGACACAGGTCGAAGTGGAATCGATTTCTTATGATTGGTTAACACATCGTTTGAAAGGAACCCAACGGTATACGGGAGAAGTGATTGAAAGAGAGTACGATCTCGTTGTCGTGGCGACGGGGTATCGCCCGGTGATCCCATCTTGGATCAATCAGCTCCCGGTTGTATGGGAAGTAGAGGGAGAATGGGCAGTCCGTGACACGTATGAGGTGATCATGAGCGAGTCGCTAGGCGGAAAGTTGTTTACGCACACGAATATAGAGCATTCACATGGTCCGGCTGCGACGAATCTCGGGATGGCAGTCTATCGAAATGCGGTCATTTTGAACGACATGGCTGGGGAAACGGTCTATCCGATTCGTCATCAGAAGCCGTTTACGACATTTTGAACAAAAAAAGGGCTAGGCGAGTCGCCTAGCGGAATCAGGGGGGAATACTTGAAGTCTTGCTTGATTTGTATTTACCCCGCACTTCGACTTTAAAACATACCAACACGTCAAAAATAATCTTTTTTACTAAATTCTACACTTTATCGAAAAAAGTATGTTATAGTAAGTTGATGAATTTAGCATAGGAGTTGTTTGTAATGGCAAAATACGAAAAAGATCAAGTATTAACAGGTAAAGTAACAGGAATCCAACCTTTCGGTGCTTTCGTAGCACTCGACGATGAGACTCAAGGTCTTGTACACATTTCAGAAATCTCACACGACTACGTAAAAGACGTAAACGATTACGTTCAAGTTGGTCAAGAAGTTGAAGTGAAAATCCTTGAAGTGGACGAAGCTTCTAAAAAAATCAAGCTTTCAATGAAAGCGACTCAAGAAGCTCCAAAACGCGAGAAGTCTGCGAAGCCAGCTCGTCGTGCGCCACGCCGCAACGAAGCATCTTCAAACTTCAAGCAAGAAGAAGCTCCAGGATTCACAGTCCTCAAAGACAAACTTGAAGACTGGATCAAAAACACAAACTTCAAGAAGTAAGTGTCCCAAGGTGGCCCGTTCTAAACGGGTCACCTTTTTTATTTTACAGGAATCGGCGAATTGAATGACGAAACTGTAAAGCGAATAGGAGGGGATGGCATGAAGATTGGCATCATCGGAACGGGAGGAATTGCGACGAGTGCCCATATCCCGAATTATGTCAAAGCAGGGATGGATGTGATAGCGGTCATGAACCGGACACGGGCAAACGGGGAACGTGTCGCCCGGCAGTTCGGCATCCCGAACCTTTATGAGACGGTCGAAGAGATGCTTTCACGCGAAAATCTCGATGCGGTCAGTATCTGTACACCAAACGCCTTACATAAAGAGCAAGTGCTGCTTGCGCTTGAAGCAGGATGTCACGTTCTCTGTGAGAAACCACCCGGTATCTCGGAGAATGAGGCAATTGAGATGTTAGAAGCGGCAAAACGAGCCGGAAAAACATTGCATTACGGATTCCATTACCGACATCGTGCAGATACGGTTCTGTTGAAGCGAATGATTGACGCGGGAGAACTTGGAGATATCTATGCAGCGACGGCGCTCGCGCTTCGGCGACGTGGCATTCCGGGATGGGGAGTCTTCACGAATAAAGAACTGCAAGGCGGGGGCGCCCTGCTCGACATCGGTGTGCATATGTTAGACCTAGCGCTTCATTTGATGGGATACCCGAAACCGAGAGAGGTCGTTGGGCACGTCGGTCAATATTTAGGGAATCGACCGGGTGTCGGTTTGTTAGGGGAATGGGACGCGAGTTCGCTCTCGGTCGAGGATACGGCGAGGGCGATGATCACGTTTGAAAATGGGGCATCCTTATTGCTCGACGTCAGCTATATGGCCAATATCGAAGAGAAAGATACGATGCGTGTGGAATGTCGCGGCACGAACGCCGGAGCCAGTCTGTTCCCGCTCACGCTCCACACGGAGAAATATGGGGCATTGTTTGACGAGCGACCAGCTTATTTGACTGAACACGACCCGTATGAGCGGCAAATCCGACTCTTCCTTGAGGCCTGTGGAGAAGAGCCGAACTATCGTCAAGCGGAGGAAGCGGTCATCTTGCATCGGATCATCGATCGCATCTACGCATAAGCACGATACTTTTCATTCCGTAAAAACAGGGTATATAGTGTAGGTGTTACATATTTCTATGAGGAGGATGACTTATGCACAACTTTGAATACAAAAACCCGACAAAACTAATTTTTGGGACACATCAGATCGAAAAATTAGCAGGAGAACTCGAAGCGCTCGACGCGAAGAAAGTGATGCTTGTCTATGGTGGCGGAAGCATCAAAAAGAACGGGACGTACGATGAAGTCGTGGCCGAGCTTGAAAAAGCAGGCATCTCATACGTAGACTTCTCAGGTGTTGAACCGAACCCACGCATCGAGACGGTACGTCGTGCGGTGAAATTTGCGCGTGAAGAGGACGTTGACGCCTTGCTTGCTGTCGGTGGCGGTTCCGTCATTGACTGTACAAAACTCATTTCAGCAGCGATTCCATATGACGGGGACGCGTGGGACATCGTGCTTCGTGAACATATCCCGACAGAGGCGGTACCGTTCGGGACAGTCCTTACACTCGCTGCGACAGGGTCGGAGATGAACTCGGGATCGGTCATCACGAACTGGGAGACTCAAGAAAAGTTTGGATGGGGTCACCCGCTCGTCTTCCCGACATTCTCGATTCTCGATCCACGTTACACCGTGTCGGTTCCAAAAGACCAGACAATCTATGGCATCGTCGACATGATGAGCCACTGTTTCGAGCAATACTTCCACCCGAACCATGCGCCGGTACAGGAACGCATGACAGAAGGTGTGTTGAAAGCGGTCGTTGAATCGGCACCGAAACTCGTGAACGATTTAGAGAACATAGACCTTCGTGCCATCATCTTGTTCTCAGGTACGATGGCATTGAACGGTGTCCTGCAAATGGGTGCATCGGGTGACTGGGCATCGCACAACATCGAACACGCCGTATCCGCTGTCCATGATATCCCGCATGCTGGAGGTCTCGCGATCCTCTTCCCACGTTGGATGGAGCATGTATTAGATGAAGACAACGCGGCTCGCTTCGCACGACTCGGTACAGAAGTATTTGATGTCGAGCCTGGCGAGAACGATTTGGAAACAGGGAAACGTACGATCCAAGCTGTACGTGCATTCTTTGACCAACTCGGTGCACCGAACTCGCTTCGTGACTATGAGATCGATGAGTCGACATTCGATGCGATTCTCGATTCTGCGATGAAACGTGGCGCATTCGGTCGTTTCCGTACACTCGAACGGGAAGATGTCGCGCATATTCTCGAACTCAGTAAATAAGGCGATTTCTTGCCTATTTTGCAATAATGATTGAACGAATCTAGCGTTTCCGTTTATGATGGGTCATGTATGGCTCTTTTACGAGCGATTTAAAGGAGGAAATGACATGTCAACTGTACGTTTCGATTATTCAAACGCGCTCTCATTCGTAGGGAAGCATGAAATCGACCAAATGCAAGAAACGGTAAAAACCCTTCACTCGGTGATTCACGAGCGGAGCGGTGCCGGAAGTGATTTTCTTGGGTGGGTCGACCTTCCGACCGAATACGATCAAGATGAGTTCGCACGAATCAAAGCTGCGGCGGAACGAATTCGCGAGAATTCAGACGTTCTCGTCGTCGTCGGAATCGGAGGATCTTACCTCGGTGCCCGTGCAGCGATCGAAATGCTTCAACATTCGTTCTTCAACGTATTGTCAAAAGAAGAGCGCAAGGCGCCGCAAGTATTCTATGCGGGTCACAACATCTCTTCAACGTATATGAGAGAATTGCTTCAAGTGCTTGAAGGGAAAGAGGTCTCAATCAACGTCATCTCGAAATCAGGAACGACGACAGAACCTGCCATCGCATTCCGTGTCCTCAAGCAGTTCATGGAAGACAAGTACGGTCAAGATGGAGCGCGTGAGCGGATCTATGCGACGACAGACCGTGCCCGTGGCGCCCTCAAGACGCTCGCGGACGCAGAAGGATACGAGACGTTCGTTATTCCAGATGACGTCGGTGGACGCTTCTCTGTCCTCACACCGGTCGGACTTCTCCCGATTGCTGCTGCAGGAATCGATATCGATGCCTTGATGGAAGGGGCGCGTGATGCACAAAACGCTTACAGCTCACCAGAATTGGCTGAGAACGAAGCGTATCAGTATGCGGTCGTACGTAACGCCCTTTACGCGAAAGGCAAATCGATTGAGATGCTCGTCAACTACGAGCCAGCCCTTCACTACGTGTCTGAGTGGTGGAAACAGCTTTACGGAGAATCTGAAGGAAAAGACAACAAAGGAATCTTCCCTGCGGCTGTCGACTTCTCGACTGATCTTCACTCGATGGGTCAATACATTCAAGAAGGTCGTCGTGACTTGTTCGAGACAGTCATCCGTGTGAAAGAAGTCCGTCACACAATGAACGTCCCAGAAGACGCACAAGACTTGGATGGTTTGAACTTCCTCGCAGGGGAAACGATTCAGTTCGTGAACGACAAGGCGACAGAAGGAACGCTCCTCGCGCATACAGATGGCGACGTACCGAACCTCGTCGTCGAATTGCCAGAGATGACACCGTACCACCTCGGTTACTTGTTCTACTTCTTCGAGAAAGCATGTGCGATGAGCGGATACATCCTCGGGGTGAACCCGTTCAACCAGCCAGGCGTCGAAGCATACAAAGCGAACATGTTCGCACTACTCGGTAAACCAGGGTATGAAGAACAAAAAGCAGAACTCGAAAAACGCTTGAATCAATAAGAAAACGAATCGGTCCGCGCGTCGGACCGATTTTTTTGTTTGAAACTGGGTGCAGACAAGGTAAAGTGAGAGTAGACAGGGGAAAGAAAGGGATGGACTATGAAGACATTCAAGGATTACTATCATAATCAAGTCGAGTTAAGCTTCACCCATTATCCGTTCTCAGACACGCCGCTCCACGTCTGGGTCGTCGCCCGTTACAAGGACAAATGGGTATTGACGAAGCATAAACAACGCGGGCTAGAGTTCCCAGGTGGGAAAGTCGAACCGGGCGAACATGAGGATGCCGCGGCCATCCGGGAAGTATATGAAGAGACTGGAGGCGTCGTCAAGACGTTACGATACATGGGGCAATATCGTGTGCTCGGTCGTGGTGACACCGTCATCAAAAATATCTATTTTGCGGAGATTGAACGATTCGAAGATCATCCCGCAGTCGACGAGACGGATGGGGCCGTCTTGATTGATGTCTTACCGGACAATCTACTACGGAATCCACGTTACAGCTTTATGATGAAGGACCGTGTCTTACCAGAAACGATGAGGGTGCTCCATGAGCAACAACTGGTTTGATCGAATCGACGTGTTGCCACCATACGCCGGTTACCGGGTGACGCGTGGATGGTACACGACGAATGATGGGGAAGAGGTCGTCGCCTATTCGATTGAACCGAAACGGTCGATTGGACAGGTGCTGATGTACTTACGAGGGGGAACGGCACGAATCGGGGACGTTCGGTTACCGCGCCTCATGCAGTTTGCGGCACGTGGTTTTCATGTGGTGGCCCCGGTTTATCGAGGCAATCACGGAGGTACGGGAAAAGAAGACTTCGGTGGAGAGGATTTAGAAGACGTACTCTCACTTTATGATCGCGTCCAAACGAGTGGACGACCGATTCATGCACTCGGTTTTTCGCGCGGTGGGATGATGGCACTCTCTCTCGCATCTGAACGACCGGTCACTACCGTCACCTCATGGGCCGGTGTGACGAATCTAGAGTGGACATATGAAGAGCAACGCTCGATGCGGAAGATGTTACGTCGCATGACGGGGGGAGACCCCGAATCGGCAGAAACAGCATATACAGAACGTTCTCCGCTTTATAAGGAATGGGATGCACCAACGCTGATCATCCATGGTACGGATGACGAGCAGGTCCGTTTGCGCCATGCGACGGCAGTCGCCGAGAAGTTAGGGGAGCAGGCAGAGTTTTGGGTGCTTCCGTTCGGACACCAACTCCCGTTTTGGGATAAATGGGAGACGACCGAACAAGCGATGGAATGGATGTTACGACAAGCAAAAGCACCGACTCGATGAGTCGGTGCTTTCGTATTAGATGACCAGTGGGCCGGCTGCGATGACCGATTCACTCGCTTTCGTGAACCGTGTGAAGTTCTCTTTGAACTTCATCGCGAGTGCCTTCGCCTCGACATCGTAGCGAGCTGGGTCGCTCCACGTATCACGTGGATTGAGCACGTTACTCGGTACGCCTTCGATGGCTACTGGAATCTCGACGTTGAAAATGTCATGTTTCTTCGTCTCGACGTCACGAAGTTGACCGTTGACTGCGGCGTTGACCATCGCACGCGTGTACGCGAGTTTCATACGTGAACCTTCACCGTATGCACCGCCAGTCCAACCTGTGTTGACGAGGTAGACATCCACGTCGTGTTGCTCGATCAATTTACCGAGCATATCCGCGTAACGCTCTGGAGCGAGCGGAAGGAACGGTGAACCGAAGCAAGTCGAGAATGTCGCCTGTGGTTCTGTGACACCGCGCTCGGTGCCGGCAAGTTTTGACGTATAACCCGACAAGAAGTGGTACATCGCCTGTTCTTTCGTCAGTTTGCTGATCGGAGGCAAGACGCCATATGCATCTGCCGTCAAGAAGACAATCGTATTCGGATGACCGGCGCGAGATGGGAGCATCGCATTGTCGATGAACTCGATTGGATATGCCGCACGTGTGTTTTCCGTCAAGGAAATGTTCTTATAGTCCGGTGTACGATCTTCATTCAACACGACGTTTTCAATCAATGAACCGAAGCGAATCGCATCGTAGATTTGAGGTTCGTTCTCACGAGACAAGTTGATCGTCTTCGCGTAACAACCTCCTTCGATGTTGAAGACCCCGTCCGGTGACCATCCGTGTTCGTCGTCTCCAATCAAGTGACGCTCAGGGTCAGCCGAGAGCGTTGTCTTCCCAGTGCCCGACAATCCGAAGAAGAGTGCCGTTTCGTTCGCATCGTTGACGTTTGCTGAACAGTGCATCGATAACACGTTCTGCTCAGGTAGCAAGAAGTTCATGACGGAGAAGATCGATTTTTTAATTTCGCCACCGTATTCTGTTCCCCCGATCAGAATCGTGCGCTTGGCGAATGAAACGAGAATGAACGTCTCAGAGTTCGTACCATCGACCGCAGGGTCTGCTTTATAGCTCGGTGCATAAATTACCGTGAACGGATCGAACGCACCTTTCGTCGGCCATTCGCGTAAGAACAATTGTTTGGCGAACAGACTGTGCCACGCATACTCCGTAATGGCACGGACAGGCAACGTATAGTGTTCATCTGCACCAGCGGATGCTTCTAGATAATACAGCTTATCCTTCTTTTCTAAATGGTTGAGAACTTTGTCAAGAAGTGCTGAAAACTTCTCTTCTGCGATCGGTTGGTTCACTTTACCCCAATCGACGAGGTTGTTGCTGACTTCATCTTGTACGACGAATTTGTCTTTCGGTGACCGTCCGGTAAAAGCACCGGTGCTGACAGATAATGCCCCGTCTTTTGTCAGTACACCTTCACCATTTTGAATGGCTTCTTCCACCAGCTCTGGAACCGTCAAGTTCCGTAACATGTCGGCACCATTAATTAATTCTTCGATTTTCAGGAGCGTTGTCGCCATCCTGAATCCCACCTTTCCCCTAAATAGATGTGGATGAAATCCGCATACTTACGCGATTACGATTAATCAGTATGACATTTTTAATTATATGTGACACACTAATTAAAAACAAGCGTTTCTTCTCTCTAAGTAAGCGCTTTCTTACAAAGTCATTTTATCACATTCTCTTATCACAAGGTGTTAAAAAAAAGAAACGAAATAAAAAAATGTTTGACGATTCACAAACAGAAATGTTTTGCAAGTCTGTGAAAACTTTTACGAATTCGTCCGATTCCCTTGACATAATCGAGTGTCATTTATATGATGGTTTTCGTAACGGATACTCTTATTCTGAGCGGTGGAGGGAACAAGGCCCTACGAAGCCCAGCAACCGTCCGACATGAAGTCTTGTGCGGAAAAGGTGCTATCCTGAAGCGAAGCCATTAGCTTCGAACGATAAGAGGGTAAGGAAGAACGATTCAACCTTTCCCCATGTATGTCATCGGGGGAGGTTTTTTTCATTACCGTCCCAAAGCAACGCGTAAGGGGAACGAGTACCGTCCACATAATACCCTTATTATAGGAGGTTTTTTGAATGTCAAAATTGAACCGTCGACTTTTTACTTCAGAGTCGGTTACTGAAGGACATCCAGACAAAATTTGTGATCAGATCTCTGACTCCATCTTGGATGCCATTTTAGCGGAAGACCCGAATGCCCGTGTTGCGGCAGAAACGTCTGTCACAACAGGTCTTGTACTCGTAGCTGGTGAAATCACAACGTCAACTTACGTGGATATCCCGAAAGTTGTCCGTGAAACAATCCGCGAAATCGGATACACGCGTGCGAAATATGGCTTTGATGCTGAAACGTGTGCGGTCTTGACGTCAATCGATGAGCAATCGGTAGACATCGCGCAAGGTGTTGACCAGGCGCTTGAAGCACGTGAAGGTCAGATGACTGAAGAGGAACTCGATGCAATCGGTGCAGGAGACCAAGGTCTTATGTTCGGATATGCGACAAACGAGACACCTGAACTCATGCCGCTTCCAATCTCGTTAGCACACAAGTTGTCACGTCGTCTTGCTGAAGTGCGTAAGAACGGTACGCTCGAGTACCTTCGTCCGGACGGGAAGACGCAAGTAACGGTCGAGTATGATGAGGACAACAACCCTGTGCGCATCGATACGATTGTTATTTCGACACAACACGCTGAAGAAATCACGCTTGAGCAAATTCAAGAAGATTTGAAAAAACATGTCATCGAGGCAGTCATTCCGGCTGAACTCATCGATGCTGAAACAAAATACTTCATCAACCCGACTGGTCGCTTCGTAATCGGTGGACCACAAGGGGACGCAGGTTTGACTGGACGTAAGATCATCGTCGATACGTACGGTGGATACGCTCGTCACGGTGGCGGTGCATTCTCTGGTAAAGATCCTACAAAAGTTGACCGTTCAGCGGCATACGCAGCCCGCTATGTAGCGAAAAACATCGTTGCAGCAGGACTTGCTGATAAAGCAGAAGTTCAACTTGCATACGCAATCGGTGTTGCACACCCAGTATCAATCGCTGTCGATACGTTCGGCACAGGTAAATTGAGCGAAACGGAACTCGTTGAACTCGTTCGCGAGAACTTCGATCTCCGTCCAGCAGGCATCATCAAGATGCTTGACCTTCGTCGCCCAATCTACAAACAAACGGCAGCTTACGGTCACTTCGGTCGTACAGACATCGAACTCCCATGGGAGCAAACAGATAAAGCAGCCATTCTTGAAGAAGGCGCGAAACGTTTCGCGTAATCATCAAAAACGACCTTTCCGAGGAAAGGTCGTTTTTTTATGCTGTCGGTGGTACCTGTTTGTTCGAATCGGATGAAGAATCGGTTGTCGGATCTTGTCCAAGCGCCGTATCCTTCGCTTCGACGACTTTCTCCCCGATGTTCTGTAAGTCCGACTTGGCCTCTTGAGCCGTCTCGACGATTTTAGTGACGTCCTCTTTCACGGTATCGACTTCCCCGACGACTTTTTCGTATACGTTTTGGACATCTGTAGAGACTTCTTGAATCTTTGTCGAGGCCGACTTCACTTGTTCAATGACTTGAGACGCCTTTCCGGCAGGATCTTGTTTCACTTCGTTGACGATGCCCCCGACCGACGATTTCGCATTCGAGAGAGATTGCTTTGTCTGCTCCCGGTTCGAGGAGCTAAGTAAGGCGAGTAGACCACCGACGAGTGCACCGAGCAACATCCCGGTCACGACACTGATTTTTGGACTTCCCCCGTCCAATTGATCGAATTGGCGATTCGGGTTTGCTGTCTGTTCTACTTTCGGGTCATGTTCTTGTCTAGGTTCCATGTGGTTCCACTCCTTCGTTTGATTGGCATTGGTTGTGTTATACCCTAGAGCAATGTCTACGTAACGTTTTCTGATGAATCGTCATGAAAAAGAAATGAAGGAGCAGGATAAAAACACCGGGATAGGGAATGATACAAATAGATTGGCCAAAAGGGGGAAGCTGTCATGAACATGAGGGAAGCAGTGCCAGAAGATGCGACGCTGATTCGGAACATCGCGCTGGCGACCATTTCACAGGATGATTCCAATCGAACGAGAGCGATGGAACGCGCGTATCGGCAAGAAGAGATTGTACGAGCAATCAGTTCAAGTGAAGAAGCACGAGAACAGTATTTTATCGTTGGCGAATATGAAGAAGATGTCATCGGATTTTGTCATGCCATCGATCGCGGTGACATGTGGGAGATGCTCCGCCTCTATCTGCACCCCGATTATCATCGAAACGGCTACGGCGCAGCCTTTTTGGCCCACCTTCAATCGAAAAAAGAACAGCCGATGGAAGTGTACGTTGAGAATTCGAATGAGCAAGCAATCGCCTTCCTCTTGCATCAATCTTTCAAAGAAGTGAATCGCATCCAGGAAGAGGTGTATGATCGCCCGATGGAACTCATCCATTTACGATATGACCCGAGCTAAGCCTCCAGACGGATTTTATTTAAACATCAGTTGCGGCTGATGTTTTTTTGATACAATGAATGTAGTCTATAAACGAGGTGACGGCTGTATGGCAAATGAAGAAGTACGAAAAGGAGTCATCGTCATCGTGTATCCGTTACAATTCACGTCACGGATCAGCGAGAACTTTATTCGACGGCTCGAAGACGAGTATGAAGTCATCGTCGTCCGCGAACAATCGATTGGATTGACGGCGGGTGACCATAAGCAACTAATCAAGCGAGCATTGCGCGAGGCAGGAGAATATAAATTACCGATTCATGTCGTGGCATTCAGTCTTGGCGCACTCTTAACGAATCGCCTTTTACAGGAGTACGATGTGCCACTCGGGAGTCTCACATATATCTCCCCATTGTTTGATTGGCATGCCACTCGTCAAATCGGTGGGTTGAAACAAGTCGTCGCAAGTGCTGTCGACCGTTTTCGCCCTGACTTGCCACTCGGGATGATGACATTTACTGGCGGCGGAGACGAGTCGTCCCGATTCGGAGAAATCACATATGCGCAATATCGGGAGATCGAAGAAGAAATCGTCGAGCATCAGGAAGAGAAGAAGCATCTGCCACGCCTTCCGCTCGCCTGTTTCTATGCACCAGACGACCAGTTTGCGGACGTGAAGTTGACGTTGAATGTTTGTCGAAAAATCGGTGGGGACCAAGTGTATATCCGGCGATTGGAAGGATTCCCACACTTTGGTTACGAACGATTGAACACGAAATTCGCGGAAACCCTCATGACGTTTTATGAATTGATTCAAGAATGACAGAAGGCGACTCTAATGAGCCGCCTTTTTCTTATGCACGTTTTTCAATCGCCACGATGAATGGGGGATGATTGACTTGGTTGATAAATCCATAACGCAGGACGCCTGCCTGTTTTTGATCGAGGGACTCTACATAATGAAGCACCTCGTCTCGTTCGACTTTCCCACTTTCATGTCCGTGGTAAATCACGATGACGATGACGCCACCGACAGCCATGACGTCTAATAGTTGGGATAATGCGGCAATCGTCGTATTTCCGTGTGTCGTGATCGATTTATCACTTCCCGGTAAATACCCTAAGTTGAAGACGGCCGCGGTGATCGGACGCGCTTCCTTTTCAACGACCGCTTGGACCGTATCGTGACTATCATGAATCACGGTCACACGTTCACTGACATCCGCTTCTTCAACCCGCGCCTTTGTGGCTGCTACAGCTTCTGATTGGATATCAAAAGCATAGACATGTCCTGTCTCGCCTACAGCATTCGCTAAGAACAACGTATCGTGTCCGTTCCCGGCCGTCATATCGATGGCGACCTGACCTTCCTCGAGATGGTCATGTAGTAATTGTTTTGCAAAAGGTAGTACTCTCATTAATCCCATACATCTCATCCTTCTTTTTTCCTTGAAAAGAATCCCGGCGCTCCAATTCCGCACGAATCTTGTTTAGCACCTGCATCTTGTGACGGCTCCATAGCGGACCGATCAAGAGGTCGGGAGGACCGTCTCCTGTCAAACGATGGACGATCACCTCGGGAGGGATTCGTTCGAGTTGATCACAGACGAGGGAGACGTATGTGTCTTCCTCCATCAAGTCGAGCAGTCCTTTCTCATATTGACGGGCGAGCGGTGTGTGTTTCAAGACGTGAAGTAAATGGATCTTGATTCCTTGTATGTCCATTTTAGCAACTTCTCGTGCCGTGTCGAGCATCATCTCTGGTGTCTCACCTGGGAGGCCATTGATGATATGAACGCAGACACGAATGTTGTGACGGCGAAGTTTCGCAAGACCGGTCAAAAACGATTGATAGTCGTGCCCGCGATTGATCTTTTTAGCGGTGGTGTCGTGTACGGTCTGAAGACCAAGCTCTACCCAAAGGGAAGTCCGTTCATTCAACTCTGCTAAATAGGCGACGACGTCGTCCGGCAAGCAGTCAGGACGTGTCGCAATCGAGAGACCGACGACCCCATCCTCATTTAGTGCCGGTTCATACAATTCACGTAACCGCTCGACTGGTGCATACGTATTACTAAACGCTTGGAAATAAGCAATATAATTGGCATTTTTCCACTTCCGGTGGAGACGAGCCTTCACTTCTGCAAATTGAACGGGAATCGGATGGCAAGCATTTCCCGCGAAATCACCACTTCCATCGTCCGAACAGAAGGTGCATCCGCCTTTTGAGACACGTCCGTCACGGTTCGGGCACGTGAAGCCACCATCGAGTGGCACTTTAAACACCTTGCCCCCGTACTCTCGGCGATACGCCTCATTGAGTGTATGGTAGCGATTTTGACCGAATGGATTCATGTTCATCTCTCCTTCCTTGCTCATCCTATCACAAACGGAAAATGACAAAACTTCATAATAAGTAATTTTTCTTGACACTTCGTTGGCGTTCGTTTAGGTTTGATAAGGAAATCTTGTCGATTCGGCCTTTTTGTGCCGATTTTTTTAATGTGAAAGAAGAATGAAAGGAGGACTTGGTGTGAACAATAAAATGCCAATTTCGGTATGGATTTTAGTAATTGCGATGGCGCTCAATACAACGGCGGCGTCTTTTTTATGGCCATTTAACACACTGTATATTCATGATTTTTTAGGTGAGTCGATGACGCTTGCTGGGGTGGCGCTTCTTGTGAACTCGGCACTCGCGATTGTCGGGAACTACATCGGAGGGACGCTATTCGATCGAATCGGTGGGAAGACGACGTTGATGATTTCTGTCGGTCTCTTGCTCGCGAGCTCGCTTGGATTTTTACTGTTTCATGCCACGTTCTTCGGCTATCTCGTATGGCTCGGATTGATCGGTCTTTCAGGTGGACTCGTCTTTCCGACCGTATATGCGTTTGCGGGTCTCATTTGGCCAGAAGGGGGACGCCGTTCGTTCAATGCGATTTACGTCGCGCAAAACGTGGGGGTCGCCCTCGGTACGGCAATGAGTGGTCAAATCGCTCGATTTAACATCGAGTGGATTTTTTATGCGAACTTCTTCTTATCGGTCTTATTTGTCGTAGTGCTCTTGTTTGGACTGCGTTATTTGAAAAATCCGGCACGTCCTGTCGTTCAGTCGCAACTAGAAGCGGCAGCCACGACACTATCGAGTGCGACGATGAAATCGATGTGGTATGTCGCCGTCGGTTATGCGGTGCTTTGGTTCGTGTATGTTCAATGGCAGGGGACGATTGCGGTTCACTCGAAAGATCTCGGCGTCACAATCAGTCAATACTCACTCCTTTGGACAGTGAACGGGGCGATGATTGTCTTCGCACAACCGTTGCTCAACCGCGTCTTACGACAGTTTGAGGACGACTTAAAACGTCAATTGATCATCGGGGCATCCATCTTCCTCGGTGCGTTCTTGATTGTCCCATTCGCTGGTGGATTCGGGATGTTCATGGTCGCGATGGTTGTCATGACCATCGGGGAGATGTTTGTCTGGCCGGCTGTTCCGACGATTGCGGCGAAACTTGCCCCACCTGGGAAAGCTGGGCAATACCAAGGGCTCGTCAATATCGCAGCATCCGTCGGTCGAATGATTGGACCGACGTTGTCTGGTTTTGTCTATGACATGTTCGGCATTACAGCAGTCTTCGGCATGCTTCTACTACTTGCTACGTTGGCCTTAACGCTATTTGTCATCATGAAAGACATTCGTGTCACAGAAAAATCAAGTTGACGTTGAATTTCAGAATGGGCTAAAATAGACTACGATGAATAGCAAGCATTGAAGAGGACTAGTAGCGAACGTTCCGTTTCAAAGAGAGTCGATGGATGGTGTGAATCGATAAGCGGATGTTGTGAACTCGCCTTGGAGCTGTTTTCCTGAAACGAGTAGGGAAAACCGGGGTTACGCCTCGTTACCGGCGTCTCAAGTGGCAGCAATGCAACATGGGTGGTACCGCGGAGAGCTTTCAAGCCTTTCGTCCCATTTTCGGGGACGGAAGGCTTTTTATTATGCAGAGGAGGAAGAATGTTGAGTTATTTTAAACATCAAGAAATCGAGCCGAAGTGGCAAAAGCGTTGGGAAGAGAAAGAAGCATTTAAAACGACAGAAGACCCGGAGAAGGATTGTTTCTACGTCCTTGATATGTTCCCGTACCCATCCGGTGCTGGTCTTCACGTCGGTCACCCGGAAGGTTACACGGCGACGGATATCATCGCTCGTATGAAACGGATGCAAGGATATAACGTCCTTCACCCGATTGGCTGGGATGCGTTCGGTCTTCCTGCCGAGCAATATGCACTCGACACAGGGAACGACCCGCGTGAATTCACAGCGCGCAACATCGAGACGTTCCGCCGTCAGTTGAAAGAACTCGGATTCTCATACGATTGGGACCGTGAAATTAGCACGACGGACCCGAAATACTATAAATGGACGCAGTGGATCTTCACGCAACTCTTCGAACGTGGTCTCGCATACGTCGATGAAGTCGCGGTCAACTGGTGCCCGGCTCTCGGTACAGTCCTTGCGAACGAGGAAGTCATCGATGGGTTGTCAGAGCGTGGGAACCACCCGGTCTACCGTGTCCCAATGAAGCAGTGGGTGCTTCGTATCACGGAATACGCAGAGCGTTTGCTTGAAGATTTGGAAGGTCTCGATTGGCCTGAGAGCGTGAAAGAGATGCAACGCAACTGGATTGGTAAATCGGTCGGTGCCGAGGTCGACTTTAAAGTCGATGGTCACGATAAGATCGTCACGGTATTCACAACACGTCCAGATACGCTTCACGGGGCGACATACGTAACACTCGCACCAGAGCATCCGTTCACTAAAGTGATCACGACGCCTGAACAATCGACGGCAGTCGAAGCATACATTGAAGAAGTCTCGAAGAAGACGGACCTTGAGCGTACAGATCTCGCCAAAGAGAAGACGGGTGTCTTCACGGGCGCATATGCGATCAACCCGGTGAACGGCGAGAAACTTCCGATTTGGACAGCGGACTACGTTCTCTCGACATATGGGACAGGTGCAGTCATGGCTGTTCCTGGACACGATGAGCGCGATTATGAGTTTGCGAAAACGTTCGACCTCCCGATCCGTGAAGTCGTCAAAGGTGGAAACGTGGAAGAGGCGGCTTACGTCGAAGACGGTGAGCACGTCAACTCTGGTAGCTTGAACGGACTTAATAAAGCCGATGCCATCAAGACGATCATTGAAGAGCTCGAAGCTAGTGGCACAGGGCGTGCGAAGACGACATACCGACTTCGTGACTGGTTGTTCAGCCGTCAACGTTACTGGGGAGAGCCGATTCCGGTCGTCCACATGGAAGACGGAACGATGAAGACAGTACCGGTCGAAGAGCTTCCGCTCGAACTTCCGATCATCGATGAAATCAAACCATCTGGTACAGGTGAGTCGCCACTTGCGAACGCAGAAGAGTGGTTGACGTATACAGATCCGGTCACAGGGGAAAAAGGTCGTCGCGAGACGAACACGATGCCACAATGGGCAGGTAGCTGCTGGTACTACATCCGTTACATCGATCCAGATAACGAAGAGATGATTGCGGATCCTGAGAAACTCAAGCGTTGGCTTCCAGTCGACTTGTATATCGGGGGTACGGAGCATGCCGTTCTTCACTTGCTCTACGCACGTTTCTGGCATAAAGTACTCTTTGATATCGGTGTGGTCCCGACGAGCGAACCGTTCCAAAAACTCTACAACCAAGGAATGATCCTCGGTGAGAACAACGAGAAGATGTCGAAATCTCGTGGGAACGTTGTCAACCCGGATGATATCGTGAAGTCGCACGGAGCCGATACACTCCGTCTTTACGAAATGTTCATGGGACCACTTGATGCGGCCATCGCATGGTCGACGAATGGTCTTGACGGGGCACGTCGCTTCCTCGACCGCGTCTGGCGTTTGTTCGATCAGACGAACTTCGCAGACGTGGCGCCGACTGCCGACTTTGAACGCACGTATCATCAGACGGTGAAAAAAGTCACGGAGGATTATGAAGCCCTTCGCTTCAACACTGCAATCTCGCAGTTGATGGTCTTCGTCAATGAAGCGAACAAACAAGAGACGTTGCCGAAATCTCAAATGGTCGACTTCATCAAGATGCTTTCACCAGTCGCGCCGCACTTGTCTGAAGAGTTGTGGGAGAAGATGGGCATGACGGAAGAGTTGACGTATGCGGCTTGGCCGACATACGATGAGTCAAAACTTGTAAGCGACACGATTGAAGTCGTCATCCAGGTGAACGGGAAACTCCGTGCGAAAATGCACGTCTCTCGTGACGCATCAAAAGAAGCACTTGAGGCGGAAGCACTCGGGAACGAGCGTGTCCAAGAGTTCACAGAAGGCAAGACGGTTCGTAAAGTCATTGTCGTTCCAGGAAAACTCGTCAATATTGTAGTGGGGTAACAAAAAGAATGTGTGACATTGTCGCACATTCTTTTCTTTTTGGTGAGGTCATTTTCTTTTATGGACGGTTTTGATACACTAAAGGGCGATACTGAAGTAGAAGGGGACGACATGTCCATGAAACGTTCTTATGTGCTATACACGACACTATGTGCCGTCGTGGTCGGTGTGATCCTTTGTTATGTTTTTGTCTTTTCAGATGAAGAGATTCAACGACAGGTCGCCTCGACATTTGAAAAAATTGATATTCAAACGAGTCATCAAACGGCCTCACTTCCACCCGTGGAAGCTGCGCAGGATGATGAAGATATCGATACGACCGATGCCCTCGAACAAATCAGTCAAATCGATGAAGTGTATTACAGTGACACGATTGGGGCGTATTTGGTCTTAACCGAACAAGCTGAATTTTTTGAAGTGAGCGGAAACGGGACGCGCGTCAACTCTGTGCTCCAACTTGAGAATTCAGGCAAACAGCGCCTCGATGACTTTATCGGGATGCGCATGGTCGAAGAAGATCTTGTGTATGCGGTGACAGCGAACGGTACGCTCATTACAATCGAGCGAGAAGAAGGACGCTGGGTCGAGCGGCCACGTAAACAAATCAAAGGACTCGTGTCGGAAGACCGAATCTTTGGTCTTGGGTATGACCGGGAAACGAAACGGCTGTTCATGATGAACCGATTGGCGGATACCCCGGACCTTGAGCTCCTTTATGTCGAAGAACGAGAGATCGAACCGGAGACTCCGGCCGATGACAAATCATCAGAAACATCGACTGACGCTGACACGAATACTCAAGAAACAGAAGAATCATCGGAAGATTCAACGTTAGAAAACGTCTCGACGAATGACGATGCCTCGAGCGAAACGGCTGCAACTGAAGACTCGCCTGACAATGAGTCGAACGAACAAGAAGCGGAAGAAGAGAAACAAGAGCCCGAGACCGAATGGATGCTTGATTCACGACAAGCGTTATCTGCTGACGGGATGAGTGCTTCCATCCAGCAAAAATTCGAACGGTTCGAAGGAGTTGGGCTAGTCGAGAGGCAAGGACGCGTCTACGTGCTCGACTCTGAGGAGCTCGTTCTCTATACGGTCAACCCAGAAGAAGGGACCATCAACGGTCAGATGGTGACGCCTCGTGTGTATGATTCGACCGGTATGTTTTTACAAGACAATGAAATCTTTGCAATCGTCCACCCGGAAGTATTCGATTTAGATGCCTTCGTATCTGTGGACTGATCATGGGGGAATGACAGATGAGCAAACGTTACTTTTTTGAAGAAGTGAAACAATTCCACGAGACATTTGGACATCCAGGAGCGAAATCGCCGCAACCGTTGACGCTTGATCGTGCGACAAAACGATCGGTGTGGACGGCAGAGGAAGCGGTCGTCGAGTTTTTGCATCAATCATCGGAATCGGAAGAAGAGTTTTTACAAGCCATCGAGCAATTCCAAGTAGGATTCCAAAAGGCGGTTCAAAAATCGTTGCAAGACGCACCTCCGTCGGATGATGTGGAACGCCTCGTCGGACAAGGGGATGCATTGACGGATGCGTTATACTTTGTGATGGGCAGTTTCGTTGAACTCGGGCTCGACCCCGTTCCGTTGTTTGAAATCGTCCAGCGCGCCAATATGGCGAAACTTGGACCGGACGGGAAGCCGATCTTACGCGAGTCAGACAATAAAGTCATGAAACCTGAAGGATGGATGCCGCCCGAGCCGGAGCTCGAAAAAGAAGTGCGTCGTCAAATCGCAGGGAAAGAATAACCATAAACGGCTTGAGCCCTCATTAGAGTGGGTTCGAGTCGTTTTTTGTTGTGATGGTCGTGATGACATGCTGATATTAGATTGGATTGGAAAGATTATGGGAGTAATTAATGGTATGATTTAACATAAGTGAGCGAATGAGGGATATTGATCATTGATATGGAGGTCATTTAACTGAAAAAGCTATTCGGTATTCTATGTTGTAGTTCAGCACTTCTATTAGCATCATGTAGCAATGATGAAAAAACGTCAGAATCTAAAACGTCTGAGCCTGACGTTTCAATCGAAACGATAAAAATTAACGATGAGAATGAATTGACAATCGTCCCACTCTACACCCAATACCAGCAATATTTGAACGCATCTCTTGAATCAACCGACTCGGAGGAGAGCAAACAAAACTTCAAAAAATACGTACTCGATTACATAGGAGAGGTTGGAGAGGAAGAAAAAATCGATACATCCAGATTAAAAACTGATTTTAATCTAAAGCCGACTCCTCATAAGCAACAATTGCTGAAGCAGTTAGACAAATTAATCGAGCAGCATGAGGAGATTAAAGAGATTATTGCATCGACATATGCAGATTCAAATCAAATCTTACCCAAAAAGAAAAGCACAGTGTTTATTGCCCCGTATAATCCTGAATTCTTTTACGATAGTGAACCGTTGAAAGGAGTAGGCGCAGCAGCATACAAAGACGCATTCATCTTGTTTCTCGATACAGATTTTGACAAAGATGTGCTAGCCTATTCGACGGCTCACGAGTATCATCATCTGATTCTTCGTGATCAAAACAAATACAATCTTAGTTCGATTCTGGAGTCTATTATTATCGAAGGGAAAGCGGACGCATTTGCTGATCGGATTGTCAAAGGAGTTTCTCCCCCATGGCATGTTCAATTAGATGATGCGACCATGGAACACATTGCAAGTCGAGTGAATGATTATGAAACATCCTTTACTGATTTTGTAGTAGGTAATAGTCAAAAAGACATTCCGCGTTGGAGTAATTATATTCTAGGGAAGAATGTGCTCCATGACTATTTGACGGCGCATCCAGAGCTATCGATTCCCGAATGGACATTCAAAGAAGGTCATGAAATTCTAGAAGAGTTCAAGTATCGAAATGTGATGGAATTGGAAAATTAAGTTGAAAAGAATGTAAAAAAGGCTTGGTCCTGAATGATACAGGATCAAGCCTTTTGATTGTTAGTGAACATAATAGTACGTAGCCAATACGTTAGACCGAACCTTTTACCGCTCTGTCGCCAGTTCAGCTGCGTGCGATCCGGCACAATGTCCCGTTGTGAAGGCGGCCGTGATGTTGTAGCCACCTGTGTATCCATGAATGTCGAGTACTTCACCTGCAAAGAAGAGACCTGGTGCCTTCTTTGACATCATCGTCTGTGGTGCAACTTCTTTAACCGAAACGCCGCCACCTGTGACGAACGCTTTATCAAAGTCGAGTGTCCCGACGGCGTGCATCTCGAACATTTTCAAACGTGTTGCGAAATCGATGACTGATTGCTTTTTCAACTGACTCGCATCTTCTTCTCCAAATGCGAGTTCTTCGAGCAATAAGTCAAGAAGTCGCTCAGGGATGTAGCCTTTCCATACATTTTTAACGGCACGCTTCGGTTGGCTCTGTACTTGGTTCCACAGTTCCTGAACGAGCGCATCTCGTGACGTGTCCGGGAAGAAGTCGAGTGACAAGAGGACGACCTGTTCTTTGCTGCGTTTCCGTTCTTTGATTGTGTACTGACTGCAACGGAGCGCGATTGGACCTGAAATCCCGAAATGGGTAAAAATCATGTCTCCCTGATGCGTCTTGATCGCCTTCCCTTTTTTGCCATGCACCGTCAAAGCGACGTCCCGTAACGATAATCCTTGAAGTTGTTTCGTTCCGATGAACGCGTCATTCAATTTGATTGGCACCTCTGTCGGGAAGAGTTCGGTGATCGTGTGTCCTGCCTTCTGTGCCCATGGATAGCCGTCTCCGGTCGAACCGGTGTGTGGGACGGACTGTCCGCCGACCGCGACGACACAAGCTTTTGCCTCGAGCATCTCACCGTCCATCAACTCGACAGCGTGAAACTCGTTTTCCTCATTAAAATGTAGCGTTTTGACTTCAGCTTTTTTTCGAATCTCGACGCCGAGGTCTTCGATTGCCCGAAGCAACGTGTTGACCACGTCCTGTGCTTTATCTGTCACTGGGAACATTCGTCCGTTGTCTTCCTCTTTTAGCGGAATCCCGAATCCAGTGAAAAGGTCGATGATGGATTGGTTGTCGAACTGGGCGAGGGCGCTGTATAAAAAGCGACCGTTCCCGGGGATGAATTGAATCAATTCATCGATTGGTTTTCGGTTCGTGACGTTACAACGTCCTCCACCTGAAATGGCCAATTTCCGACCAAGTTTTGAACCTTTATCAATTAGCAAGGTCGAAGCGCCACTTTTTGCCGCTGCATACGTTGCCATGAGCCCGCTCGGCCCTCCACCGATGACGATGACATCTTTCATAGGGTATCTCCTCATTTCTTCATCTATATGATTAGTAAAATTATCGTAACTTTATTATCCGTAACAGTAAGAGTATAATGAGAAGCGGTTGTTTTGTAAAACCGAATTCATTGAAATCGTTGATTTATAGATGGAGGTACCTCATGTCATCAAGCGCCAAACAAGATTCTGGAAGAGCCTCCTTCGTCAAAGGAACGCTTCTTTTATCAGCGGGAAACTTGATTTCCCGAATGTTAGGACTACTGTACACGTTCCCGTTCCAAGCGATGGTCGGGATTGCCGGAGTGACATTATATCAAGCAGCATATACGTATTATGCGATCATGATTTCCATTTCGACGGCAGGGATTCCCGTTGCCGTTTCGAAATTTATCGCAAAATATAATGCACTAGGAGAATACGGGACAAGTCAACGACTGTTCCGACAAGGGATGAAGCTGATGCTTGCGACCGGTGTCGTCGCTTTTTTATTACTCTTTTTTGCAGCACCATGGTTATCCGAACTGATGGTCCGAAACTCAGAGAACAATCAGCAATACATTGACTCGCTCACCCTCGTGACACGAAGCGTCAGTTTTGCCTTACTGCTCATCCCGGCGATGAGTATGGTACGTGGTTATTTCCAGGGACATCAAGACATGGCACCGACGGCAATCTCACAAGTGGTCGAACAGATTGTACGCATCCTGTTCCTCCTCAGTGGAACGATGCTCGTCTTGTTCGTCTTTGCGGATTCAAACTTCATTCAACCGATTGCCAATGCCCTCGGGGGGACGCAATCTGTTGAAACGACTGAATTAAACGGATTAAAAGTCATTGCCGTCACGATTGCGACGTTCAGTGCGTTCATCGGGGCAATCGGTAGTTTCGCCGTGCTCATCATGTATTGGAAACGTCGAAAAGACATTCATCGTCAGACAGAGAATCCGGCGGGCACACCGGTCCGCTCGATGAAATCGTTGTTGCTCGAATTGCTTAGCTATTCGATTCCAATCGTGATGGTCGGGGTATCGACCCCTCTCTATCAATTGATTGACCAATTGACGATGGTCAATACGTTGCTCAGTACGGGTGCGACCGTTTCTGAAGCAACGTCGGCGTATGGCTTTTTGACCGGGAACGCCCATAAAATTGTGTTGATTCCAGTCTCTGTCGCAGCGAGTGTATCGATGGCGACGATTCCGCTTGTGACTCGTTCGTTCACGACGGGGGACATGCAAAAAGTTCGAAATCAAGTAAACCATATTTTCCAAGTCTCGTTCTTCGTAACGATTCCTGCGGTCATTGGTCTCGTAGCACTTGCGGAGCCATTGTTTGGCACCTTGTTCCCGGGTGACCGCGAAGGATGGGTATACTTGTTCCACTACGCACCAAGTGCCTTCTTCTTGGCCTATTACTCGGTCGCGGCTGCGATCCTCCAAGGGATCAACCGTCAGTACTTCACCATCTTTGCCACATCGATGGGACTGTTAACGAAACTTGCATTGAACGTACCGCTCGTCTATTGGCTCGGCGGAATCGGAGCCGGGTACGCGACCATCGCTGGATACATCGTGGCCATTATTCTCATGGTATGGATGATTCAACGAACGCTCCACTTCCCGTATAAGCAACTGCTTCGTCGCACCATCTTGATGTTCTTGATGGGTGGGGCGATGTTCGCTGCCGTCTTCCTCTCTCTTTTCGTTACAATGAATGATGAGGCGAGTTGGGGGAACGACATTTTTGCGACAATCGTGGGAGTGACAATCGGCGTTCTCGTATATGGATACCTCGGGTGGCGGAGCCATCTCGCAGGGAAATTACTAGGGAAACGCTTTGAATATCGGAGGAACGGATAATGCGAATTGATAAATTGCTATCGAACATGGGATATGGTTCAAGAAAAGATGTAAAAATCTTATTGAAACAAGGGGCAGTGCGAGTCGATGAGACACCTGTAAAAGATGCGAAACGGCACGTCGACCCAGCATCAGAGAAAGTCACGGTGTTCGGGGAAGTGGTTGAGTATCGTCCCTACATCTATTTCATGATGAACAAGCCGGAAGGGGTCATCAGTGCGACTGAAGATCAAGTCGAGACGACAGTCATCGAGTTGATTGATCCAGAGTATGCCCATTATGACCTCTTCCCGGTCGGTCGTCTCGACAAGGATACGACGGGACTGCTCCTCATCACGAACGATGGCGCGTTCAATCATGCGCTCATGTCACCTCGCAAGCACGTCGACAAAGTATATATCGCCGAGGTCGACGGGGAGATGACAGTAGAGGATATCAAGACGTTCGCGAATGGGGTCGAGTTAGAGGACGGATATACGACGAAGCCGGCCCGTCTTGAAATACTGAGCAAGAGCGGACGTCGGTCGGTCATTCGCCTCACGTTGTCTGAGGGGAAATATCACCAAGTGAAACGAATGGTCGCGGCGGTCGGCAAACATGTCGAACGATTGGAGCGTGTTCAAATCGGAAAGTTAGAACTCGATGAGACGCTTGAGCTCGGGGCATATCGTGAGTTGACGGAAGAAGAAGTTCAACTGTTTCTTCAATCATAAGAAGATGAGAGAATCTGTCTGATGGGACGGATTCTCTTTTTGTATAAAAAGCTCTGTTTTTCGATTATATCTTTTTGAAAATGGCATCAAAATCATCACGCCAAGAGTCAACCAACCAGTCGTTATATCTGTGATACAAAGGAACAAGTGGTTCAACTTCATTTGAACTTATGATACAACCTCGATCATCGTACATATGAAACACGATGTTCTTTTCGGTGCTAATAAAGTAAACAGCTTGTCCAATTGAAGGTTCTCTTCCTTGCTCGTAATTTCCTATACCTCTAAGGATTTTCTCGTAAGAGATTGACTTGATCTGCGAGGATACAAATTTTGCTTTATATTCATGTTTGATTTCTATAAATTCCCCTGTTATTTCGTCAATATCTTCATTTAATTCAAATAACGTTTCTTCTTCAATCTGTTGTTTCATGAATAAACCATACAAATATTCGGAAGTGGTATTCCCGAACATGATGTCCTCTGTTTCGTTCCAATCCTTGATAAAGATATGGATGTAATCATCAGATTGAAACACTTCCTCGAACAATGTAGTTACTCTGTTTACAACTTGCTCTATTCTCTCATCCGTTCCGTTTTTATACGGTTCGCCAAGTTCGAATCTTAGATGGACTTCTCCAGATAGGTTTGGGAAATTGTCCTCTATGTACTTCATTATTTCTTCTTTCACATCATCACCTCATCTTAAGCAATTGATACAATCTAAAACCACAAAACCTTCATTCATAAAAAAGAGACCTAGCATGCAGGTCTCTTGAATATACATATACAATTCAATTTGCCGTCTTGAGTGAACGTTTTGATGAAGTCCACGTGCCACGGCTAGGGCTCTCCACAAGGTTATTGTACTCAAGTACGTTCAAATCACGTTGCACGGTACGTGACGTGATGCCGAACTCTTCTACTAGTTCTGAAGTGGTAACGGATTCCCTTTCATTGATGAACAAATAAATGGACTTGATGCGCGTTAACATCCGATCTGTTGAGCCTTTCATTGGATAACCTCCCAATGTGTAGAATAATAATAAACCATACCTACAGACGACAAAATGAAATATAAAATTGTTATTTTCTAAAATTACACCTTTAGTATACCGCTCTTGAGCAAAAATGCAAGTGGAAAGCACGAACAATCTGTTTGTAAAGATTTGATTATGAACGTAAATATCGAATGAAGATTATATTTTTACATTGAAAAGAAGCTGAAACACGAACGAAAAAAACTTTTCTAAATGAATGTTCGTCTTTCATACATTTGGATATACTAGTAAGAGAGAGAACATTCGCAAAAGGGGAGATGAACATGAATTGGAGACAGGAAGTCGACAATCGTAAAGACGCATTTTTAGAAGATTTGAAAGGGTTACTTCAAATCCCTAGCGTACTCGATGAATCGAAAGCTGCACCGAACATGCCGTTTGGTCCGGGGGTTCGTCAAGCACTTGACTACATGTTTGAAATCGGTGAGCGAGATGGATTTAAAACAAAAGATGTCGGAGGTTACGCGGGACATTTGGAATATGGAGACGGGGAGGAAATTGTCGGCATCCTATGTCACCTTGACGTCGTCCCAGCAGGGGATGGATGGACGTATGGCGCGTTCAACCCGACCATCACGACTGATGGGAAAATTGTGGCACGCGGAAGTAACGATGATAAAGGGCCATCTATGGCTGCATACTACGGGCTACGAATTGTCAAAGAGCTCGGGCTACCACTTTCAAAGCGGGTCCGTTTGATTGCAGGTTGCGATGAAGAGAGCGAATGGCGCTGTGTCCGCGAGTATTTCAAACAAGAACAAATGCCGACGTATGGATTTGCGCCAGATGCGGATTTCCCGATCATCAATGCTGAAAAAGGGTTGTATGATGGTGTGTTGACTCAATTACCGATTCAACGTGTACCAGGTTCTGCCTACCATCTCGTGTCATTCACGAGTGGGGAGCGTCCGAATATGGTGCCGGACTTCGCGAAAGCCGAATTGAAGACGGATGAGGTACTCGAGGAGAAGTTCGAGGCCTATCTCGAAAAATATGAAGCGGACGGAACGTGTGAATACGACCGTGGCACATATACGTTTACGATGAAAGGAAAAGCGGCGCACGCGATGGAACCGGATAACGGGGTCAACGCGGCCTACGTCCTCGCTGGATTCCTGTTACATCTTCCACTTGATATTCAAGGCGAGCGCTATGTTGAATTCGTTCGTCACGTATTCGCCGATTCTCGTGGGATTTCGCTTGGGATTGAAGCGAGCGATGAGACGGGCGACTTGACGATTAATGGCGGCGTCTTCCGATACAATGAAGAAGAGCGTACGGCGACGGTCAACATTCGCTATCCGTATACGGCCAAATTCGAAGAACGGTTACAAAACCTACGTGAAATCGCTTTGTCATTTGGGTTCGAATTGAAGACCCGTCAACATATGCCGCCTCATCATGTGGCAGAAGATCACCCACTCGTGAAGACACTAGCAGGCGTGTACGAGCGTCAAACGGGAGAACATGCAAACTTGATGGCCATCGGAGGCGGAACGTATGCACGTTCGCTCGAGGCAGGTGTCGCATTTGGTGCATTGTTCCCAGGTGCTAAAGATGTGGCGCATCAGGTCGATGAATATATGGAGATAGAAGATTTATTACGTGCCGCGGCAATCTATGCTGAGGCCATTTACGAGCTCGCTAAATAAGAAACAAGGAGAGCTGGCTGGTATAGTCGGCTCTCTGTCCTTTAGGAAGGAAGTTATAATTGGATTCGCAAAAAAGATTGTTTCAGTCTGTATACGTCGCGATATTCTTCGCGCAAGGGGCATTGATTCCTTATATGACCTTATACTTTTCACAAACTAAGTTTGGGTTGACACCTAGCCAAGTCGGGATTGTGGTGGCCATCTTACCGATTCTATCCATCGGCGTGCAACCATTGTGGGGGATGTTGACCGACCGGACGGGGAGAGTCCGTGCCTGGTTGATTTTGGCGATGCTGAGCGCCGCACTCATTTCTCTCACGTTTTTAGTGGCGACCTCTTACATTTGGATTATCATACTTATGGTGATTTGGTCCGTTTTCCAATGTGCTCACATCCCGCTTGTGGACATGATGACACTCGACTATACGACGCGGTCGAAAGTTGATTACGGTGCAATTCGACTCTATGGCTCAGCGGGATTTGCCATTGCCGTCTTTGCAATGGGACGAATATCTGATAGCACGTGGGGACTAGCTAGTACATTCGTGTTGAGCGCTGTTTTACTAATACTTGGCAGCGTATTTGTTCGAATGATTCCTGAGAAAAGTTCGATTCGCGATGTGACGTTGGCGCCGCTCTCATGGACGGCTGTTTGGAACAAACGCTTTGTGTTCTTCTTATGTGGTGGGATGCTCGTCTTCGGACCGATTTACGCGAATAACTATTATTTCGGCCTTTACGTGACAAACAGCGGTGGCTCGACGACGTTGGTCGGAACGCTATTCCTCGTGGCAGTGTTATTTGAAATCCCGTTTATGAAAGTGGCGTCCCAATTGGTTGAACGCTATGGAAACGTCAGCGTTCTTGTCGGGGCCGCTATCATCTCGGCAGTTCGAAACGGGGTACTTGCGTTAGAACCACCGATTTGGGTCGTGTGGCTCCTCGCGATTGCACAAGGTCTTGTCGTCGGACTTTTGATTCCCGTCGCACTTCAATTCGTTCGGACGCTCGTCGATCGGCAAGTTTCCTCGACGGCCATCGGGGTATATATGGCATTGACGTCCGGGCTCGCGACAGCTGGATTTAATATGCTGAGTGGTAAAATCATTGAACTAGACGATATTTTAGGCGTGTTTTGGATGTATACCATCGTCACGGCACTAGGAGCGTTGATTTGGATCGGAATGTCACGTCGCAACCTGAAAGGATGAATGAGATGAGTACGCATTACTTTATTGCGATTCCCATTGAAGCGACTGAATTGGTTGACGTACAGCAAACCATCTTACCTTATTATTCGTATCGAAGAATCTATCGACCGGAAGAGTTCCATATGACAGTGCAATTTTTAGGAAGCGTGGATGGGGATGAATTAGACGAAGTAAAAGAAATCACGCGTAGAATTTGTGCGAAAACATTACCATTCACGTTGGAGTTTCGAGCCATCGACCATTTTGGGCGACCGGATCGGCCCCGCGTTTTGACCATCGTTCCGGATGACTCCGAACCCCTTCAACGGTTGGCGCATACCCTCCGCCATGAACTAGTTGATGTGATTCCAAGATTGGACCGGAAGTCGTTTGTCCCTCACGTGACGCTCGCTAAAAAATGGGGCGAAGGGGAGCGTGTCCCATACGTCCCCCCTGAATTTCACGCGATGGAATCAGTAGAAGAATTAATTTTATATGAAGTACAGCCGACTCATACACCTGCTTACCGAGAAGTAGACGTATTTCCACTAAGACGGCCAGAGGAGGATATATGGCAATCCCGGTTAAAATTTTTGACGTAATCTCAAAATATGAACGTGATGTATTAGATCAATATAATCGTTATTTGGAATATGTGGAATCCGATACGGCACGTCTACAGCGCCTTCATGAAAACAATCGCTTAAATCCGGTCGAAGTGCTCGAAATTGACCGACCGTGGTGGAAGTTTTGGGCGAAGACGGAACGAATCGAATTGGAGCCGAAGCCGCTCTCTGAATCACAATATCAAAAGTTGTTACGAGAGCGCCGGCATATCCAAAAGCTTCAATTCGCTTGTGAAGGGGTGCTTGAGACAGATTTACCGCATCTGGCGTTTATTCGTGACTTCGCTTATCGTGTGATGCGCACCGATTGGAACGAACGACACTTTTTCTTGTATCGACCGGTCATCGAATGGAATGGTGCGATGGTTGAATTGAGTCATGTCATCGTCGGACCGACGCACCTTTATATCGTAGAATGGCTTGAAGGCGATCGAAGCATCTATCACATATCGAAAGAGAAGACATGGGTTCATCAACCGCTGAAAGGGGAAAATACCCGTGTAGTGAACCCGCTGATTGCATTGACACGGACAGAGGAACTGATTCGTCAAGTTCTACCGCATTATGCGGGCGTGCTACAAAAAGTCGTCATTGCGACAAATGGATATTTTGATAACGTTCCAAATGTTCGATCGACCCAATATATCGGTCGTAATGAATATACGGAATGGATGAAACAAGTGAACGGTCGTGCACCGATTGTAAAAGCACAGCAGATTCGTGACGTTGCTACCATATTAGAAGTGACTGCCAAGTTGCCGTTTCGTCAATTCATGGATCAGTGATTGAGAGGAAGGGACGCATATGCATCATACACCAGATCAAAAGACCGCCTCACATGTGACCATCGAGAGCGCGTCTTTCGTATCATTTGAGACCATACAACTTGAGATTGTGCGCGAATATGAATCCGTTCCAGTACAAATCGAACAGAATGGACGCCCGGTCGACTACCTCGTCGAGCAACAGTTTGTGACGGAATCCGGGAAGATCGAACAAATCCTTCGTTTAAACGAACCAATCTCTTTAGAAACGTTGTACACCGTCTGCCATCCGGGTCATAAGACGACGGTTGTCGTACCACGAGAAATCGTCCGATCAGAGGAATTCGAACGTCGTTTCTCATATGATGGTCCACTCGGCGTATCGTTTACGCCGCACGGAATGGAAGTGACTGTATGGTCTCCGGTTGCTTTATCCATGTGGATTACAGTGCATGATGATACGAATCACAGAGAAATTGAGCGATTTCACATGAACCGCGGCGCACGCGGGGAATGGAGTGGTGAAATACCACAAGCGTTCCAAGGTATGTTTTATCGCTTAGAAGTGAAAACACCGGTCGATACGAGGCAAGTCGTCGATCCCTATGCGCGAGCCGTCAGTTTGAACGGCGAGTATGGCGTACTACAAGATGTCTCACGATTTGTCAATAAACAGGTCGAACGAACCGCACGCCCCCCTTTACGGAAGGCAACGGATGCCGTCATCTATGAACTGCACATCCGAGATTTTACAAGCCATCCCTCATCGATGAGTCAATTAAAAGGACTATACGGTGGGATATCTGAAAAAGGAGTTCGGACGAAAGAAGGCAATAGTGCCGGACTCGACTATTTAAAAGAGCTTGGCGTGACCCATGTCCAGTTGCTTCCTGTTCATGATTTTGGAAGTGTCGATGAGGCGACGCGTATGCCGTACAACTGGGGCTACGACCCGATTCATTGGTTCGCACTTGAAGGAAGTTATGCCTCAAGGCCCGATGTGCCGATGAGTCGTGTGTTCGAATATGCGACACTCGTCTCTGACTTGCATCAAGCTGGTCTTCGAGTCGTTACAGACGTCGTGATGAATCACATTTATATTCGAGAACAATCCCCACTCGAAGCGCTCGTACCATACTATTATTTTCGATACGAGCACGACGGGACGATAGCGAACGGAACCGGTGTCGGGAATGACACGGCCTCAGAACGCTATATGATGCGACGTATGATTGTCGACTTCGTGACGTATTTCGCAACAACCTATCAAGTGGATGGCTTCCGCTTCGATTTGATGGGGATTCATGATGTCGAAACGATGAATCAAGTGCGGGCCGCGCTCGATAAGGTTGATCCCTCCATTCTCGTCTATGGAGAAGGGTGGGACTTGGCGACACCGCTTGGACAGTCATTGAAGGCGACGTCACAAAATGCTGCACGCATGCCTCGCATCGGACATTTCAACGATATGATTCGAGATGCGTTGAAGGGGTCGACGTTTAATGACAGGGAACGTGGATTCATCTCCGGGAATGAGTGGCGAGAGTGGGAACTTCGAGAATGTCTTACTGGAGCCGTCCACATTCCGAACGTAACGGTCGGTCGTTTCCCGAGTCCGACTTATTCCATCAATTATGCCGAAGCTCACGACAACTATACGATCTATGACAAGTTAATGTTGTCTTGTGAAGGAGTCGATGAAACGACTCGTCTTGCCATGCAACGTCTTGCTAATGCGGTCGTCATCACATCCCAAGGCATCCCGTTCATCCATGCCGGTCAAGAGTTTGGGCGGACGAAACAGGGTGTCGAGAACAGTTATAATTCACCCGATCACATCAATCATTTTGATTGGGATCTGCGTGACACACGAATCAAAGACATCGAGTATGTGAAGACGCTCTTGAAGTTGCGGCGACTCCATACATGTTTCCGGTATGATTCCAGGCAAGAAGTCATTGACCATTTCACGTTTCTCCCATCGCCTCCTGGCGTCATTATCTATGAATTGACGGCCAGTCATTCTTATGATGCGTGGCAACGGGTACGCGTCTATGTGAACGGTACGTTCGACTCGCTTTCATTCGAGAGCGATGCGAAATGGAACGTATACGTTCAAGGAGAAAGGGCGAGTCTCGTTCCGCTCGCACGAAACCCAGCACACATTCAAGTCGAGTCGTTGTCAATGACGATTCTCGCGTGTTAAGATGTTGATTGTATCTCTTTAATTCAAGTAAGATTTGAGCGTGATGAATATGTATTCAGATATAGTCGGTGCGCTCGGGAAAGAGTGGACAGTCGCTTCAGCCGGAGGCATTACGGGCGAAGCGTATGTAGCGACGACGCGCCAACAGAAGATTTTTGTCAAACGAAATTCTTCTCCGTTTTTGGCGATTTTGTCAGCGGAAGGAATCGTACCAAAGCTTCTTTGGACAAAGCGAATGTTTAATGGGGACGTGTTAAGCGCCCAACAATTTATCGAAGGCCGCGAACTTTCACCAGAAGATATGAAACGACCTGATGTCGCGGCGCAACTCGGAAAGATTCATAATTCGAAAGAGCTATTATTCATGTTGCAACAGCTGAACCACACACCGGTGACGCCGCACTTGTTGCTCCGTCAGTGTGAGGCATATGAACAAGATGAAACAGACCCAATCATCGGAGAAGCCATTCAATGGCTAAAACACCATTTGCCAAAAGTCGACGAGCAAGAATTCGTCGTCTGTCATTCTGATTTAAACCATAATAATTGGATTGAGGATGAGAGCGGCCTACTCTACTTGACGGATTGGGATGATGCGATCATTGCAGACCGCGCGTTCGATTTGGCGATGGTTGTATATAGCTATATGGATGAAGTGGAGTGGGAGCATTGGTTCTCTCATTACGGGGTACGTGTCTCGAGTGAGCTCCATAATCGAATGCATTGGTATGCAATCGCCCAGACGATTCTGACAATCTATGGGGAAGAGAATGACTCTGCGCGAACTGAAGGATTTCATGTATTACGTGAGCTGATGGACGAGGCGTACGAACGAATCAATTAAAAGGGATGGCTGTTCGCCACCCCTTTTTGAATGTGTTAAATGTCATCTGGATTCATAAAGTAAGCCCAAACGAACGTTGCGATGACACCAGCAAAAAACGTCAGTGGAGCTGCATAAAAAATAAGGAACTGATCTAAAGTACTCATTGTATTTAACCTCCTTGTGAAGGATGATTCACGTTCATTAAACTATGATTTCGTGTATAATCGCAAGAGGACTGCTCGTCCGTAACGTGCATATTCCCATTAAACTTGAACATTTGATGAACGAAAGGTAGGATTTTCATGCGTTTACGACATAAGCCTTGGGCAAAAGAATATATGGAAGCTCAAGAACATGTATTTATTCAACATCCTGAACAGTTGAAAGGTAACTGGAGCACTGAATTCGGGAATGACCACCCGCTCTTTATCGAGGTCGGCTCAGGAAAAGGACAATTTATTTTAGGGATGGCGAAACAACACCCGGATGTGAACTTCATTGCGATCGAGTTGTTTGAGAGCGTAGCCGTTTCCATCGTACAAAAATTAGTCGAAACCCCGATGCCGAACGTGAGAGTGTTGACGGTCGATGCGAAACGACTCCTCGACTACTTTGAAGCGGGGGAAGTCGATCGCGTATACTTAAACTTCTCCGATCCGTGGCCAAAGACACGACATGCGAAACGACGTCTAACGTATAAGACGTTTTTGGCGACATATGAGGCGATTCTTCCGAAAGCAGGAGAGATTCATTTCAAGACGGACAACCGTGGATTGTTTGAATATTCACTTCAGAGTATGAGTCAATACGGGATGTTCTTCACAGAAATTTCACTAGATTTACATGTCAATGAACCAGAAGATAATATTCGAACAGAGTATGAAGAGCGCTTTAGTGCGCTCGGTCAGCCGATTTACCGAATGGAAGCCGTCTTCCGTCCGAAAAATTGACACGCTTTTTTCTTATTTTAATAGTATTTTCTTCACACTTTTTTCTTTCTTCTTGGTACAATAGGAATGACGCTAAACTGGAATAAGAGAAGGGGGAACATGGGGATGTTGAAAAAAGCATGGGCAAGCCTGCTTGCAGTAATCTTCATTCTAACAATCGCACCAATGAATACCTCAGCGAACGAAGCGTTCTTAGACGCTCTCGAAGAGGATTTGAAAGCAACGCATTACGACTATAAAGAAGGAACAGCTGAAATCATCAAAGAAGAGACACTTCGCCATTCAAACGGCAACGAAGTCATCGCGGCTGTCGTAGAGCTCGATACGATTCGTGATGGGATCTTCATCACACGTAAAACCGAGTACCATTACTTTGATGCGACAGACAACAAGATTCTTACATCAGCGGATCTCGTAGAAGTAGAAGGAGCTTCAGAGTTTGCGGACGCGAACATCGACATGCTCGGTCAACAGATCGTCTATTGGTTACCGGTATTGGTCTTGCTTCTAATGATTGCGATTCCAGCACTCATTTTGTTCTTGGTTGTACCACGTTTCTATTCAACAAGTTCATATATGAATGCCGTATATGAAAAGAATGACAACCCAAGATAAGACATGAAAGTACCCCGTTCAAGAGAACGGGGTACTTTTTACTGTTGTTTTAACTGTCCGACGATATCAGTTAGTGACATCCCATTTCCTGAAGAAACGGAGGCGATGAAGGCACTCTCGACAATGGGACCATCGAAAAATTCGACATGTTTGTCACCTTCGTACATATCGATGGCGAGTTCCGCATTCATTGTCGCCGATCCGATATCACTGAGGAGAAGTGCTTCTCCATCGACCTGATCGAGCGCTGATAAGATGCGATTCACGTCCGTTCCGATAGCGCCATCCTCAAGGCCACCAGCTAGATGAATGGGCACGGACGGTGCCATTTCCTTCATCAAATCATGGATGCCTTCCGCAATTTTTGCGCTGTGCGAGACGATGATCAATTCAACGATGTCAATCGACCTCCTTCATAATCGCGGCCAAAAGGATTGAGCTAGAAAGGGCACCCGGATCAACGGTTCCGCGAGAGTTTTCTCCGAAATAAGAGGCTCTTCCTTTCGTGGCCACCATATCTTCTGTTTTTTGGACAAGTGCGTCTAATTTCTGTTTATAATCTTCCCCTTGTTGGACTTGCTCGAGGAACGGGTCCCAGACGTCAACCATCGTTTTTTGGCCGACTTCCGATTTCCCTCGTGCTTTGATAGAATTCGAACCTTCCTGAAGTGCCTCCTTGAGTAAGCCAAAGTCCGCTTCGGTCGCATCCCCGAACTTGTTTGCCATCTTCACGAAAGCTGAACCGTATAAAGGTCCGGCCGCGCCTCCGACTTTCGACATGAGGGTCATCCCGACCTTTTTACTAAGTGCTCCAAGAGAGTCATAATCCTCATCTAGAATAGTAGAGACCGCATCAAAACCACGAGACATGTTGATCCCATGGTCACCGTCGCCGATGGCCCGGTCTAAATCGGTCAACGTATCCTTTTGCTCTTCGATGCCAACTTGTGCGTCGCGTAACGCTTGCTTCATCCGATCAATCGTCAACATAAACCAAACACCTCATTTATTAAATTTTGAATCCGAGTGCTGCTGAAGGAGCGTCGAGATACGTCGTCATCTCATCATCGAGAGGGAGTAACGTGATGGAGAACCCATGCATCTCGAGTGAAGTCATGTAGTTGCCGACATACTTCCGTTTAAGGGTATACCCAGCAGCTTCCAGTTTTTCGGCAACGAAGTGATAGGTCACATATAACTCCGACAACGGCGTTCCACCCATTCCGTTCACCATGACGGCAACTTCTCCTGGCTCGACTTCTTTTTTCAAGTGACTGAGGAGGTCGTCGACGATTTGGTCGACATCACTCGTCGGTTTCCGCTCGACACCACGTTCCCCGTGAATCCCGATGCCGATTTCCATCTCTTCCTCGTTCAAGTCGAAACCTGGTTTACCACTGACCGGCATGTAACAAGGTTCCACGGCCATCCCCATGGAGCGAACGTGTGAAGCTACTTTTTCGGCGATGGATTTGACTTCTTCGAGTGATTTGCCACTAGCGGCAGCGGCTCCGGCAATTTTGTGAACAAAGACCGTTCCAGCAACCCCGCGTCGATCTTCTTTGTTCGAAATGGCGACATCATCGGCGACGACGACATGGTCGACTTTGATGCCATCACCTTCGGCCAGTTCTGCGGCGAGCTCAAAGTTCATCACGTCGCCGGAATAGTTTTTCACAATCAAAAGAACGCCGTTTCCGCCGTCAGCTGCTTTGATTCCTTCAAGTACCATGTCCGGAGTAGGAGAGGTGAACACTTCCCCACATACTGCCGCATCGAGCATACCGTCCCCGATATATCCAGCGTGGGCCGGCTCGTGACCACTACCGCCTCCAGATACGAGACCGACTTTTCCAGACTTCGCTCCGTCAGCCCGACAGATGACATTCACACCGTCGACGCGACCATACATTTCAGGATGGGCATGGACCATCCCTTCAACCATTTGCGATACGAGTTCACTTGCTTCACCGATTAGCTTCTTCACGCGAGATCACTCCTTTATTAAATTGAAAACTACCAATTTCAATTTTCCACTCTTTCGAGGGAACTAAACAAAAAAACCGACGAATCATTCGTCGGTTTCGTGTCATGCATATTCGAGTAATGCGCCAGTCTCAGAGTCGACTGTAAACTCATATGTTTTCTCTTCATCGTTCTCAAGAACCGAGATGCCACCTTTGTAGACGTCGTATTCACGACCGTCGTATGTGTAAATCTCCGGTGATGCAGAAATCCATGCCCCTTGGACATGACCTTTTGCTGAGAAAGCACGCTTCGTGTACTCTAAGGCGTTTTCTGCAGATAAGCTACGTTCATCTAAAGCTTTTTTCGTCATAAGTGCGGCAATGACGGCAACCCCGATTCCAATAAACCAATACCTTTTTTTCATATGACTACCTCCCCTTGAACTATGGCTATCATGTACATCGTACCAAAACCTGTACCCGAATGGAATGAAAAGCATTCGCATCCTGTCAAAACTTTTGTATATAATGAGACAAGAACGGTTAGGAAAGGATGATGAAAGATGGATCAGAAGACGAGAGATTTATTTAAGACGCTAACAGAACTCCCGGGAGCTCCTGGGTTCGAGTCTGAAGTTCGTCAATTTGTACGTGGACGAATTGAACCCCATTCAGATGAAATTGTCACGGATGGCATCGGATCAATTTTTGGAAAACGTGTCGGAGACGAGTCGGGACCGAAAGTCATGGTAGCCGGACATATGGATGAGGTCGCTTTTATGGTGACACGGATTACCGAGAACGGCATGCTTTACATACAACCACTCGGTGGCTGGTGGAGCCAAGTGCTCATGGCGCAACGTTTCGACATCATCACGTCGAACGGTAAAATTCCCGGTGTCGTCGCTTCGACACCGCCTCATTTGTTAGGTCCAGATGCAATGAGTAAACCGATGGACATCAAGCAGATGTTTATCGATATCGGAGCAGATTCGAAAGAAGAAGCAGAGTCATGGGGTGTACGTCCGGGGGTCCCTGCTGTTCCATCGAGCGCATTTACCCCACTTCATCACCCGAAAAAGATTATGGCCAAAGCTTGGGACAATCGTTATGGCGTCGGTCTTGCAATCGAATTGTTGGAGGAAACGACAAAAGCCGATCACCCGAACATCTTGTTCTCGGGTGCTACCGTACAAGAAGAAGTCGGATTACGTGGAGCGCAGACAGCATCTGAATTGATTCAGCCAGATGTGGCACTCGTACTCGATGCTTCACCGGCCAATGATGCTTCAGGAAGTAAAACGGAGTTCGGTCAGCTCGGTGAGGGAGCATTGATCCGAATTTTAGATCGCGTCATGGTCATGTCTCCTGAAATGCGTGATTTCTTACTCGATACGGCTTCAGACGAAAACATCAAGACACAATATTTCGTCTCACTAGGCGGTACCGATGCGGGGCGCGTTCACATGAGCGGAGAAGGGGTGCCGACAGCCGTCATTGGCGTCGCATCTCGTTATATCCATACACATGCTTCAATTCTTCATACAGATGACTATGATGCAGCAAAAGCGTTACTCAAAGCGTTAGTCAAGCGACTTGATCGTTCGACACTTGAAACGCTACGTCCATCTTGTTAAGTCAAACATTCCGTTCACTCGAAAGATGAGTGGACGGTTTTTTTGTGGATGTGCTTGCTATTTCATGAAAACGTCTTATACTGATAAAGGTGTTTATACATGTATATTACTTATGACAAGACACTTGTATAAGGGTAAGGAGGATATGTTATGTTCAAGAAAAAAGGAATCTCATTGAGCCCGTCGCTTTATTTTGTGACGGTGCTAAGTTATATGGCACTAGGTTTGTTTAGTACATTAATCATCGGTCTGATCATGAAAACAATCGGAGGTCAGCTCGAAGGGACGACATTCACAGGGATGAGTGCCACATTGATTCAAATCGGGGATGTTGCCATGAGCTTGACCGGACCGGCAATCGGGATTGCCATCGCCTATGCGCTAGAGGCGCCACCGCTCATTTTGTTTTCTGCGCTCGTTGTCGGGGCATTTGGATATGAGTTCGGCCCGGCAGGAAGCTACGTTGCGACAATTCTTTCGGTCGAAGTCTCAAAACTCGTCTCTAAATCGACGAAGCTAGATATTCTAGTGACGCCGTTCACTACGATTGCCGTAGGCTATTTCACAGCAACGTATATCGGCAAGTATGTCGGCCTGTTCATGACGCAACTCGGTGGTTGGATTGAATGGGGGACGGAGCAACAGCCGTTGTTCATGGGAGTGGTCGTCGCGACATTGATGGGACTTGCGTTAACGGCACCGATTTCAAGTGCTGCCATCGCATTGATGCTCGGTTTGAATGGGATTGCCGCTGGTGCAGCGACTGTCGGTTGTGCGGCTCAGATGATCGGGTTTGCCATCACGAGTTATCGTGATAACGGAGTCGGTGGGGCGATTGCTCAAGGGATTGGCACCTCGATGCTTCAAGTCGGGAACATTGTGAAAAACCCTTGGATTCTCCTTCCGCCGACAATGGCCGGTGCTGTATTGGCACCAATCGCGATTCTGTTGTTTGAACTGGAAAGTGTCGCTGCGGGGGCGGGCATGGGAACAAGTGGGCTTGTCGGTCCAATCGTCATGCTCGAAACAATGGGCTTTACTTGGTACACCTTTTTCGTCGTCATTGGTTTCCTCATAATCGGACCAGCTCTATTGAGCTACGCGGTATACGCAGTCTTGCGAAGAACTGGTCGGATTCAACCGAATGATTTAAAAATTGATTACTAAAGAAGAGCAACGTTTCGAGGAACGTTGCTCTTCTTCATCCAATTCCGAACCACATTTTCACGGACTCAACCGTCTCACGAGGGACGCGGAAACTGATTAAGAATAACATGAGCACAATCACGTAAATGGGGATCAAGAAACGCTTTCGAACGATGGGCAAGTGACGTGTCAATTTCTTGAGATATTTTTCGAGCACATAAATGACGGCGAAACCGACAACGAGCCAAATCAAGATCTCTAGTCTCGTTTTATCAGTGTCAATAAACAAGTAGCCGTATCGCAAAATGGCAAGCATTCCAAATACACCGACCATCTGTTCAAGAGGGTGCTTCATTTCAGGGTTTAACGTTTCGCGTGTTAATTTCATTCAGCTTCACCTGTTTCAACTAGTTTCGGCTTTGATTATAACAAACAGCAGAGCAGAATGTGTGACTTGACTTATGCTATTATAAGTGAGGAAAAAACGAACAGGAGTGATAATCATGAAACGACTATCAACAATGGCAGAATATATCGAAGCAAAAGAAGCGAAAAGTGTCCTTATGTTTTCGGCGACATGGTGTGGAGATTGCCGATTCCTTGACCCATTCATGCCGGAAATCGAGAAGAAATTTGAAGCATGGACGTTCTATTACGTCGATCGTGACGAGTTCATGGAACTTGCGCAAGAACTTGATATTTTTGGCATCCCAAGCTTTGTTGCGTTTGAAAATGGCAATGAGGTTGATCGCTACGTCGGTCGTGAACGGAAGACGCCGGAACAGGTTGAAGCTTTCTTGAACGGATTAGGGTGAGCCTTTATGGAACGGAATGAGTTAAGACGTTATCTAGAATCTCATTTTAATGAAGAATACCGTACTTCTTACGACCGTGAGAATGAGGTACTGCGCGTCGAGCGGAAATCTGACCGTTTTGGGGTCAATATCCGCCTTGCGCCGATTGTGGCAAAGGCTAAGACACGCGGTACGGTTGCCGTCGATGAAGTCATCGAGTATATCGAATCAGCGATGAAGGCGGATGATCAAATCTCCCTCACCAGAAATGAAGATGCCATCTATCCGGTCATTCGTTCGAACTCTTTCTCGAAGACGACAAAAAATGGAGAAGCACTTGCATTCACCCCGCACACGGCCGAGACCGCGATTTTTTATGCGCTGGACCGTGGAAACGGATATCGGTTGATTGAAGAACGCCACCTTTCGGATGAAATGACGCTCGACCGCATCGAGCGAATCGCCCGTGAGAATGTGAAAAAACTACCGACCGAGATGAAACAAGACGAAGTGGCTGGAAACCCATTCTACTTCTTAGCAACTCGTGATGGCTACGAGGCGTCTCGTGTGTTAAATGACGAGTTTCTTCGGCTGATGGAACGACGAATTGAAGGGGATATGCTCGTCGGTGTCCCGCATCAGGATGTGATGATTGTTGCGGACATTCGAAATGACCAAGGATATGATGCGATGCAGCAACTGATGTTTGATTTCTTCACAAATGGTCGAATTCCCGTCACTGCACTCGCCTTTCACTATGAGGCGGGGGAACTTGAACCGATTTTCATTGTCGGAAAAAAGACCCCGCCATCGAACACATAATCTGATAAAATAAGTGAGATGAGTTTGAAAGAAGGGACGTAGGAACGTATGCAAATGAATGTGTTTTATAACCGAGAAGGAATCGGTGATGTACTCATGGTGTTGTTAAAAGAAGGAGAACGACATCATCAATCTGTCGAGCGGACGGGAGACGTGGCAATCGTCAAGTCGGCAGACGGAAAAGTGAACGGGTACAACCTGTTTCAAGCAAGTCAACATGTTGATGTGACAGGATGGAATGGTCCTGTTGAGTTGACAGTCGAATTAGTGGAACAGTTGCAATCTATCTTAAATGATAACGGGATTGAAGAGGACTTTTCATGGGTTGACGTGACGCCGAAGTTTGTCGTCGGGTATGTTGAAAGCGCAGTAAAACACCCGGACGCTGACAAACTGTCAATCTGTCAAGTTCAAATCGACCAAGGGACTGTTCAGATTGTATGTGGCGCACCGAATGTGGCAACAGGGCAAAAAGTCGTTGTCGCAAAACCGGGTGCGGTGATGCCGACTGGTTTGATTATCCGTCCGTCTGCACTCCGTGGTGAAAGTTCACACGGGATGATTTGTTCTGCCCGTGAATTAAATCTTCCGAACGCCCCGCAAGAAAAAGGGATTTTAGTATTAGATGACGAATATGAAGTAGGTACAGCATTTAAAATCGGTCGCTAAATTCGACCGATTTTTTTGTTAAATATGGATTGAGTGAAAAAGCGAGGAATCAAGTATGGATGCATATGAACGTTCACTGAAGCAACAAGCAGAGCGAATCAAACGAGAACTGTCGAAAGAAGGACAAAAAGGTTCCCCTCCGCCAAAGGTAGAGGTAACCGAGGAATTTATTCCGTCAGACGTCCCGTCACCGATTTATGGATATGCTCGTCCGAAACCAAAGATTGTCCTTCCGGTCGAACACTCTCCTGAAACGAGAGAGGCGTATGATTCAACGATGGCATCTACTCATTCTGCGACGGAAGAGCCAATCCAAGAGTCATCTACTGAAAACGTCTCTGAACCTGAATGGAGTGAAGAGTCCAACGAGCTGATTTCCGAGGAAATGGAAATGGAAGACAAATCGATTCTTGGTGAAGTTTCGATTCTTGATAATGGCTTTTCATCTGTTTTTATGCAATCAACAGATTTATCTCGTTCAAAAAAGGAGACAGTCGTGGAGGCTCAACAAGGTGCCACTCCTCAAACTGACCTAGATATTGACGAATCGGCGGAACAAATCGGTCCGTCGATTGAGCAGATTGCAGAAAGATTACAAACACCATCTGAACAGCAAGGAATGCCTTCTAACACAGATTTGACACCAGCGGTTCAAGTCTCATTTAAAGCGGATCAACCGCCTGTGAATGTGATGATGACGCCAAAAGATCGGATGGCGATGTACCGTAGCCGACGACTTGCACAAAAAAACAATAATCTGTAATAGCACGATTCTGTGAGTTTTGCTATAATGACAAAGGTTTGTCGCATTTTGACGAGCCGCAATGAATTAGGGGGGCTATTTACAGATGAACCGTTATCACTTCGTCGGAATTAAAGGAACGGGCATGAGTCCTTTAGCTCAAATTTTATTTGATATGAACAATGAGGTCCGTGGATCGGACGTTGAAAAAGCATTTTTTACAGAAGAAGCATTGAACCGTAAAGGGATTGAAATTTTGCCATTCGATCCTGAAAATATTTCGGAAGACCAAATCGTTGTACAAGGAAACGCGTTCAGTGATGATCATCCAGAAATCGTGCGTGCACGTGAACTCGGATTGACGATTTATAAGTATTACGAGTTTTTAGGTGAACTCGCGAACCATTACACGAGCGTCGCCATCACTGGGTCGCACGGGAAAACGTCAACGACGGGATTACTTGCACACGTCATGCGTGGAATCGAACCGACATCGTTCTTAATCGGCGATGGAACGGGAGAGGGAGTGGCGGATTCGAAGAACTTTGTCTTCGAAGCTTGTGAGTACAAACGACATTTCTTATACTACCGTCCAGACTACGCGATTATGACGAATATCGACTTTGACCATTCGGACTATTTCTCTGGTCTTGATGATGTCATTGACGCATTCCAAGAAATGGCGAAACAAGTGAAGAAAGGAATCATTGCTTGTGGCGATGACGAAAATCTTCAACAGATTCAAGCCAACGTGCCGCTCGTCTATTACGGTTTCGGGACGCACAATGATTTCCGTGCTGAACAGGTCACATCGACAGAAAATGGAACGACATTTGATGTCTTTTTACGTGATGACTTCTACGGGACATTCCGGATTCCTGGATATGGAGACCACAGCGTGTTGAATGCGCTTGCCGTCATTGCGACATGTGACTACGAGAACTTGCCGAAAGAATTGGTAAAAGAACGTCTTGAAACGTTCAACGGTGTAAAACGCCGATTCAGTGAATCGATGTTAAACGATCAAGTGCTTGTCGATGACTATGCGCATCATCCGCGTGAGATTAGTGCAACGGTAGAAGCAGCTCGGAAAAAGTATGGCAATCGAGAAGTCGTTGCAATCTTCCAACCACATACGTATACACGCTTGAAATCATTCATGGACGACTTTGCGACGGCATTGGCCGAAGCAGACACTGTCTATTTATGTGATATTTTCGGTTCAGCACGTGAGCAAGAAGGGACGGTCACCATCGAAGACCTTCAATCACGAATCGAAGGAGCACATATCTTAAAACGTGGTGGTACAAGCGTGTTACGCAACCATGCCGATGCCGTGCTCTTATTCATGGGTGCCGGTGATATTCAAACGTATCAGCGCGAATATGAAGAAGTTGTAAAACTTGAAGCGTAAGTGTGAAAGGGAGACGAAAGTCTCTCTTTTTTATGTTTAGCCATCCAAAATCTCGGTAATAGTAGTATCGATGAATATGACAAAGGAGATGTTAGGAATGGCTAGTCAAGTTGCACTCAACACCTTAAACAAAGAAGTAGCGAACTATGGATTGCTGTTTGTAAAACTTCATAATTATCACTGGTATATTAGTGGACCGCATTTTTTCACGTATCATGAAAAACTAGAAGAACTCTATAATTTAGTGGCAGAACTCTACGATGATGTGGCAGAACGACTCCTTATGAATGACGGCGAACCATTTGCGACGATGAAAGAGTATCTCGAACATTCAACGTTAAAAGAAGGCGATCGTCATGCCGAGACAGATCAGATGATCAAAGATATCATCAGTGACTTCAAACAAATCCGTCAAGAGATGCAAGATGCGATGGAGAAATTTGAGGACGGCGATGAGGCGATTGAAGATACATTCGTTTCTCATATCGAGCGACTCGAAAAAGAAATTTGGATGATGTCTGCCGCCCTCGGGAAGAAAACAAAATTATAAATATAAAGAATGGTGCACCTGAAAAAGGCGCACCATTCTTTATATTATTTCAAGTTTTCTGGATTGAGCGGAAGCAACGCATCGATGACGAAACGTCCATCTTTTCGGATGAGCAAATCGTCGAACCAGATTTCGCCGCCACCGTAATCCGGGCGCTGGATGTTGACGAGATCCCAGTGGACAGATGAGTTGTTGCCGTTATAAGCCTCATCATACGCTTGACCAGGTGTGAAATGGAAGCTTCCATCAATTTTCTCATCGAAGAGAATATCCTTCATTGGATGTTGGATGTATGGGTTCACACCGATGGCAAACTCACCGACATAACGCGCACCTTCATCCGTGTTGAACACCTCATTGATCCGTTCTGTATCGTTCGCTGTCGCATCTACAATCTTCCCGTCTTTAAACGTCAACTTTACATTCTCGAACGTGAAGCCTTGATATGGAGATGGCGTATTGTATGTGATGACACCATTGACCGAGTCTTTGACCGGTGCTGTGAACACTTCACCGTCCGGAATGTTCATCTGACCAGAACACTTGATGGCTGGGATGTCTAAAATCGAGAATGAAAGATCGGTACCTGGTCCTTTCAATGTCACGCGATCTGTCTTATTCATTAACTCGACTAGCGCATCCATCGCACGGTCCATTTTTCCGTAATCGAGTGTACAGACATTGAAATAGAAGTCTTCGAACGCTTCTGTCGATTTTCCAGCGAGTTGCGCCATCGATGGGGATGGATAGCGGAGAACGACCCATTTCGTTCCTTTAACACGGTCTTCGGTATGCATTTTCCCAAGTGTGGCACCGACAAGTTTTTGCTGTTCGCTTGGAACGTCTGACAACTCGTTAATGTTATCACCAGCACGTAAGCCGATGTAAGCATCCATTGCTTGCATCTGTTTACGTTCGATGTCGGCCATCAGTTCGAGTTGTTCACGGCTTGCACCTGTATACAACTTACGTAAGATACGGCTCTCTTTTAAGAGAACGAAAGGATGTCCCCCTGCTTCGTATGCCTTTTCGACGAGTGCTTCAACGAGCGACTCTTCGACGCCGAAGTTCTCAATTAATACCTTTTCCCCCGGTTGTAGCTTGACGGAATAATTGATTAAACCGTCAGCTAATTGTGTAATTCTTGGATCTCTCACACGATCACCCCTAATTTTTTTTATGAATTTCTATTTTAGTGTAATCGAAAACACAAAAACGGGTAAAGGAATAATCAGACCGAATGGCGAAAACGGTTGTAGCAAATCTTTTCAGTCATAATGGTGCTATAATGAAACAAGAAACGATTGAATAGGAGGAATGGATTGAATGGAGATCACATTAGGAGGCATCGCTGGGCTAATTGCGGCGCTCGCGTTTGTCGTACTCGTCATCTTCTTGGCGCGTGTCTTGTCGAATGTAAATCGTACACTCGGAAGTGTCGCCAATACGACCGAAAATTTAGAACGCCAGCTCGATGGAATCACGATGGAAGTGACGGCGCTCTTACATAAGACGAACCGTCTCGTGGACAACGTCGAAGAAAAAACAGAATTGCTCGCACCTGTCGCTCATGCGCTTGATGAGCTAGGGACATCATTGAACGAGGTAACCGAGTCTGTTCGTACCGTCTCGACTTCTGTCCATTCGGCAGCGGACGAAAACAAAGAACAGATTGCGCAAGCCGTCCGATGGGGATCGGTTGCGGTCGAATTGTTCAAGAAGAACAAACCTGAATCTTCTACTACAAAAGAACGTCCACGTCGTCGCACACGACGCGAGAAGAAAGCAGAAACACCTGTATCACCTGATTTGATTCAAACGGATGATACGATCAAATAAGTTAATCTCGGGGAGGAACTCACACATGACAGACCAAAAGCAATCAACAGAACAGAATCAATCAAGTAGCGGATTTTTGACGGGTGTCATTCTCGGAGGGATTGTTGGAGCGGCAGTCGCGTTATTGACGTCTCCGAAAAACGGACGTGAAGTCCGGACGTACCTTGATGAGAAGACGTCAACATCGCGAGAGCGCCTGACTGTCAAATCGAAAGAGATGCGTGAGAAAGCAGAACCGGTCCTCGGGGAATGGATTAAAGTGGCGAGCGATAAGGCGGCACCTGTCCTCAATATCGTAAAAGATAAGGCACGCGAAGCTGCAGAATTGAAGCAACAAATCGATGAAGATGAGCTTTCGATTGAAGAGGCGATGGAAAAAGCAGATCAACTCGTTGCGGAAGCAGAATCGGAAGTGAAGGAACAGATGGACCGCGCGGCTGAAGAAGAAAAGCCATCGAACGCATCGGATTCAGAGTCTGACGATTCGCTCGAAGCACCTGTCAATGAGTTGCTCGACGAGGAATCGAAAGAAGAACTAGAAGATTTAAAGAAAGACTTAAAAAAAAATGAGTAATTCGTAAGGACCGAATGGATTCGGTCCTTTTTTGGTGATTTTGTGACGTAGAAGGTTTCCTTATGACAAAGCGCACAAAGTTCGATATAATTAGGAATCTGGAAAGAACGGCTTAGGAATGAGAGGGAAACTATGAGTCCACAAGATCAATTGAATCGATTACGTCGAGAAATGGATGAATTGAACCATGAAATGCTCGACTTGCTTAGTCGGCGCGGTACACTTGCCGTCGAAATTGGAAAAATTAAACGTCTTCAAGGTGTCGAACGTTATGATCCGGTCCGAGAGCGAGAGATGCTTGATTTTATTGCCGCATCAAACCAAGGGCCGTTTGAAACGTCACGTCTTCAACATATCTTTAAAGAAGTCTTTAAAGCGTCTGCTGAATTACAAGGAGAAGATCGAGATAAAACGCTTCTCGTTTCGCGTAAACGTCAACCGGAAGACACGTTGGTCCATATGAAAGATGTGACGATCGGAAACGGCCGTCCACAATTGATTGCAGGACCATGTGCCGTAGAGTCTTTCGAACAAGTGAATGCGGTCGCAGAAAAGCTTGCATTGTCTGGTGTTAAAATCATGCGAGGCGGTGCTTATAAACCACGTACGTCACCTTACGATTTTCAAGGCTTAGGTTTTGAGGGATTGAAACTGTTAAAGACGGCAGCTGACCGACATGACCTACGAGTCATCACAGAAATCATGACTCCTGGCGCAGTGGAATCGGCGTTACCGTATGTTGACATCATTCAAGTCGGAGCTCGCAACATGCAGAACTTCGATTTGTTAAAAGAAGTTGGGAAGACAGACAAACCGGTCTTGTTGAAGCGCGGATTATCCGCTACAATCGAAGAGTTCATTTATGCGGCAGAGTACATTATGGCGAGCGGGAACAGCCAAGTCATCTTGTGCGAGCGGGGAATTCGAACGTATGAACGTGCGACACGCAATACGTTGGACATTACCGCTGTGCCGATTTTGAAGCAAGAGACGCATCTGCCTGTTATGGTAGACGTCACGCATTCGACAGGTCGTCGTGATTTATTGTTGCCAGCTGCAAAAGCGGCCCTTGCAATCGGAGCTGACGGTGTGATGGTAGAAGTGCACCCGAATCCGGCGATTGCCCTCTCGGACGCGCAACAACAATTGGACTTCGATCAATTCGATCAATTTGTGGAAGGACTCACGGTCCAGTTTCCCCAACTTGATTTGGTGAAAAAGTAAGCTTTCCAAATGGAAACGTTTTATATCGCATGAAGACAGGGTAAATGGATGACAGATACCTGTCTTCCTTTTTTAAGACGTTTTATGAAAACTTTTTGAAAATCAGGACTTGTAGGAGGAGTAGTTTATGAATAGTAACAACGTAACAATCTATGATGTGGCACGAGAGGCCGGGGTGTCGATGGCGACCGTCTCTCGTGTCGTCAACGGAAACCCGAACGTCAAACCGACAACACGCAAGAAGGTACAGGATGCGATTGACCGTCTTGGTTATCGTCCGAACGCCGTCGCACGTGGACTAGCAAGCAAGAAAACGACAACGGTCGGTGTCATCGTACCGGATATCTCGAATATCTTCTTTGCCGACTTGGCGCGAGGTATCGAAGATGTGGCGACGATGTATAAATACAACATCATCCTTGGTAACTCAGATTCGAGTCGTGACAAGGAAGTCCATTTACTCAATACGCTATTAGGTAAACAAGTGGACGGTATCATCTTCATGGGTGGACGTTTGCATGAAGATCTCGTGGAAGAGTTCAAAAAATCACCAGTTCCAATCGTTCTCGCAGCGACATTGAACCAAGGATATGATCTCCCGGCTGTCAATATCGATTATGAGCAAGCGGCGTATGACGCGACTCAGATGTTGATCAACCACGGACATGACCGTGTTGGATTCATCACTGGACCACTCGAGCAACAAATCAATGGCGAGAAGAAATTTGCCGGTTACCGCCGTGCTCTTGAAGATGCAGGCCTTCCTTTCCAAGAGAACAATATGATTCTCGGAAATTATACGTATGCGTCTGGTCTCGAGGCGATGCAAAAAATGTTGCAACGTGACGATTGTCCGAAAGCCATCTTCGCAGGGACGGATGAAATGGCACTTGGGGTCATCCATGCGATTCAAGATGCAGGTTACTCTGTTCCAAACGATTTCGAAGTCGTCGGTCACGATAACACGCGCCTCGCGACGATGATTCGTCCGAAGTTGACGACGGTCGTTCAACCGATGTACGATATCGGAGCCGTCGCGATGCGTCTCTTGACTAAGATTTTGAACGCGGAAGAAATCGAAGAGAAAAACGTCGTGCTTCCTCACCGAATCGAACGCCGTGACTCGCTTCGTCAGGACTAAAAGAAAAGCTGCCCGTTCATCCATTTTTGAGATGAACGGGCAGCTTTATTTATAAATAAATCGATTTTCGATCATTCGAGATGAACGGCCAAAAGGCACGCTTCGTGACTTCCCAATTCTTTTCTTCAATTTGTTGACGCCGCGGGATATGATCAAACGCGTAAAGAGAGTCGTCCCACCGAGTGGGTAACGGTTGACCAGCGACATCGGACCATTGCTCAATCCACTCGGTCGGGATATCTCCGGCATAGGGTGTCTCTCTCGTCAGACCGGCCCACACTTGTGCCCAGGCGCGAGGAACGGCTCGATACCAGTCATAGCCGCCGCCACCAAGTGCGACGAGACGACCATCGGTATACTCGTCTGCCATACGTGAAGCGATTTGGGGAATCTGTTCGAACGTCCGTATCGTTGATGCGAGATGGGTGAGTGGATCAAAGACATGGGCATCCGCACCATTCTGAGTCAGGATGATATCAGGTTTGAACCATTCGCACGCTTCACGTAAAACGGTCTCATAGCAAGTCAAAAATGAGTCATCTTGGGTGAACGCATCGACTGGTACGTTCCAACTATAGCCGTATCCTTTCCCATTCCCTCGCTCTGTCACCATTCCGGTACCCGGGAAGAGATAGCGACCTGTCTCGTGTATGGATAAAGTCATCACATCATCATCGTCATAGAAGAGCCATTGGACCCCGTCCCCATGATGCGCATCCGTATCTACATAGAGAACGCGCGACCCGTATTGTTTTCTCACATGTGCGATGGCGACGGCCGCATCGTTATAGACGCAAAATCCTGATGCTTTGCGCCGCATTCCATGATGTAGACCGCCCCCAACATGGAAGGCTCGCTCTGCTTTGCCGCTCGCAACTAGATCGAGCGCATGAATCGTCCCACCGACAAGCCGTGCGGCTCCCTCGTGTATCGTCGGAAAGATGGGAGTGTCTTCCGTACCGAGACCAAACTTATTCGCTTTCAGCGTAGAAAGTTCTCCTGCCGCCGCAGCTTGTACGGCTTCGATGTAGTCAAAGTCATGAACGAGCGCTAACGCTTCAACCGAAGCGAGTGGAGGAGACACACATTCCGATTTGGAGAGTTTTCCGGCTGCAATCAGAAGGGATGTCGTCAATTCCAGTCGTAACGGATTGAACGGGTGATCCTCATGAAAGCGATAAGACGTCTCGTCTTCGCCAAATATGTAAATCGGTCTCATCGTGACATCTCCGGACCGAGGACATCATACCCTTCACGTTTCAACCGTTCGATGATTCGGAGCGGGTTCATCGTCTGGACGCGGAAAGAGATGATACGTTTATACGGATCGCTCGTCGGATGAACGAAGACGTTGATGATATTGACGTTTGTTTTGGCGAGGAGTCGGGTCACTTTTTCGAGTGTGCCGGTCGTATTTTCGACGAGAATTTCAATTTGCGAACTCGGTTCGAGTGCGCCTGTCAATTGCACGAAGTAACGTAATAAATCGGTCTCTGTCAATACACCGACGAGTTTCCCTTGTTCGACGATGGGGAGACAGGTTAGCCGGTTTTCGTAAAATAACGCAGCTGCATCTTCAAAGAAATCGAATGGATGCGCTGTCGGTACCTCGGATCGCATGATGCTCGATACAGGGTTTTGAAAGTCTGCGTTTTCACTTTCGGGATGAAAGACGCTCGTCGCACCACTCATCTCGAATTGGCCGACAATCCCGACGACTTGTCGAGCGGGATTTGTCACAATCAAATGTCGGACACGATGTTCACGCATTAATTTTGCGGCATGGGCAATCGTATTGGTCGGTTGAATCGTCACGACATGTCGATTCATCATCTGTTCGATTAACATATAATCCCTCCTTAGTCGTACATAAATCGTCGGCGAAGACGAAGTGAATCAAAATGGTCGATTGATTCTTGTCGTACGTTTTTTCCGATACGAGCCATCAAACAGTTGGCAGGATGGGAGGCAATCTCAGGATCGTCTGTCGGGAAGAAAACAAGTCCACCGTGATTCATCATCTTCTCCATGACTTTTCGATAATCCCAAATCGAGAGTCCACTACCTTTCAAATCCCAGTGCCAATAATATTCGGTCGTCAAAATCAAAAAGTCATCCATATGTGGGTCCATCATCGATACTTCGAGTAATTGTTTCCCGATTCGTTGACCACGGAAGCGAGGACTCACCTCGATTGCCCCGAGTTCAAGGATGTATGGGTCGTTTCCTTCACTCCAACGCTCATACGGGTCAGGATAGAGGAAAGTCACGTATCCAATCACGAGATCGTCTTGCCTGGCGACGATGATTCTTCCTTCTTTTAACCCAGCAATATCGACGAGTGCTTCGTGCTGATCTTCCGGTTCACGAAAAGCTGTCAATCCTTCATCAAGACGATACGTCCGTAACACGTCAGGCGCCACCGGACCATCAATCGTGACGTCACCTTGTGAGGTCTGCCATACTTTTGAATGATATTGTTTTTCCATAGGGTCACCACCTTTTCCATCTCTTATTATAGCGCTTTCATCAAGCTGGAATCATCCTGTTTTGATGGAATTGGAAATTCATTGATTTGTCATAATTTTAACACTATACTGAAAGTGGTTATACCAATCTTTACAGGGGAGGCGAATCTTTAGCGATGGAAAAATTGAAAGCGTTAACAGGGGAACATCAATTAGCGTCGTATGAAGAGGCTTGTCAGTCGTTTGAATGGACACAAGCAGAAGCATTGTTTTCATGGAATTTGACGGGGAAAGTCAATTTGGCATATGAAGCCATCGATCGCCATGCGGAAAGTGAATTGGCGACAAAAGTGGCACTGCTTTATTTCGATGGGGATCGAGAAGAGCGGTACACGTATGCGGATATGAAGAAAGAAAGTAATCGTTCTGGTAATGTTCTGAAGTCGATTGGTGTGGAGAAAGGCGACCGCGTCTTTATCTTTATGCCACGTCAGCCAGAACTTTATTTTATTTTGCTCGGTGCAATCAAACGAGGGGCCATCGTCGGTCCATTGTTTGAGGCGTTCATGGAACAGGCGGTTCACGACCGTTTGCTCGACTCGGAAGCGAAAGTGATTGTGACGACGAAAGAACTGTTGCCGCGCATTCCGGTCGATCAGTTGCCTCATTTAGAGACAATTCTACTCGTTGGGGACGATGTCGAAGAGTCGGAAAAGGTGCTCGATTATCGTAAACTGGCGAACGATGCGACGACAGATCTCGAATTGACGTGGGTCGACCGTGAAGACGGTCTGATTTTACACTATACATCGGGCTCAACAGGAAAACCAAAAGGGGTTCTCCACGTCCATAATGCGATGATTCAACATATGATGACCGGCAAATGGGTACTCGATCTTCAACCGGATGACATTTACTGGTGCACGGCTGACCCTGGATGGGTGACGGGGACGAGCTACGGTATTTTTGCGCCTTTCTTAAATGGTGCGACAAACGTCATCGTTGGTGGACGCTTCAATCCTGAATTTTGGTATTCGGTCATTGAACGGTTTGGCGTGACAGTTTGGTATAGTGCCCCGACGGCGTTCCGCATGCTCATGGGCGCTGGCGATGAAGCGTTTGAGAAGTATGATTTGTCTTCACTTCGTCATATTTTATCCGTCGGTGAGCCGCTAAATCCAGAAGTCATTCGTTGGGGACACGAAGCATTTGATCTTCGAATCCATGATACGTGGTGGATGACAGAAACCGGTGCGATGATGATTTGTAACTATCCGACGATGGACATCAAACCGGGCTCAATGGGGAAACCGATCCCAGGTTGCGAAGCGGCTATTTTGGATGACCGGGGTCAACCACTTCCACCACACCGAATGGGAAACTTGGCACTCAAGACGCCTTGGCCGTCGATGATGCGGAAGATTTGGAAGAACGATGCGAAGTATGAGAGTTACTTCTGGGGAGATTGGTATGTGTCAGGTGATTCTGCTTATATGGACGAAGACGGCTATTTCTGGTTCCAAGGTCGGGTCGACGACGTCATCATGACAGCAGGAGAACGGGTCGGACCGTTTGAAGTGGAAAGTCGACTCGTGGAACATCCGGCTGTGGCTGAAGCGGGTGTCATCGGAAAACCGGACCCGGTCCGAGGTGAAATCATCAAAGCGTTCATTGCGCTACGTAAAGGTTATGAACCGTCTGATGAGTTAAAACAAGAAATCCAGCAGTTCGTCAAAGAAGGATTGGCTGCGCATGCAGCACCACGTGAGATCGAATTCAAGGACAAGTTGCCGAAAACACGAAGCGGGAAGATCATGCGTCGCGTCTTGAAGGCTTGGGAATTGAATCTTGAAACAGGTGACCTCTCGACGATGGAAGATTAAGATAAACAAAGGGTCGACACATCGTGTGTCGACCCTTTGTTTATTCACCGTTAGCATCAGCATCGGCTTCTTCTTCAGCTTGTTGTTCGGCTTCTTGTTTAGCCTCTTCTTCAGCTTTCTTCTTCGCGTCTTCCTCAGCTTTTTTCTTTGCTTCGGCGTCTGCTTTTTGTTTAGCTTCTTCTTCAGCTTTTTTCTTAGCGGCAGCATCGGCAGCAGCCTCTTGTTTCTTCTCCTCAGCTTCTTTCTTTGCTTCTTCGGCCTCTTTCTTGGCCTCTTCTTCTTTCTTCTTCTCTTCCTCTTCTTTTTCTTTCTCTTCTACTTTCTTCTTCTCAGAGAATGAACCTGAGTCTTGGAAGTCTTTCGAAGTGACGGTTGAAGGTTGTGAGAAGCGTGCGCTGACGCCTAGAGCTTCTGGGTCATCCGCATAGACACGATTCATCGTTTGCGACCAGATGCGCTGTGTCCGTTGATAGTAACGTCCATAATCCCAACCATCTAGCATTGAGAGGCGTTGTGAATCATAACCTGACCAGACAGCGAGTGTAACGTTCGGGTTCGACCCGACCAAGTACGAATCACGTTGATCGTTCGTTGTACCGGTTTTACCCATCCAATCGCCAGGAACGCTGAGCAATGATTGTGCATATGTCGCAGTACCTGACGTGTAGACGTCGCGGAGCATATCCACCACGAGATAAGAGGTACGTTCTGTGAAAATACGCGTTTTCTTCGGCTTCGCTTCGTAAATGACTTCACCTTGATATTCAATTTCTTGGATGAAGTGTGGCTCCACGTGTTCACCGTAATTTGCTAGCATCGCATAAGAGGCGGCCAAATCGATAGGCTTGACTTCCCCGGTACCGAGTGCCATCGCTGAAGCATAACGGTTTCCTTCAGATACCGGAATTCCCATGTCGACTAATTTCTGAGTATCAGCAGGTTTTTGGTTACGTTCTTCATAAATCTTAACAGCCGGAACGTTCAAGGAGAGCTTGAGCGCATCGCGTACTGTGACAGCACCGCGATACGTTTTCCCTTCGTTTTGAACTTGTTTCTTCGGTTGTCCGGGACCAGTAAACTTATAGAAATACTCCTCGTCAATGATTTGAGTGGCAGGTGTAATCATGCCAGCTTCAATCGCATTTGAATAGACAAGAATCGGTTTTGCAGTCGATCCGATTTGACGTTCTGCCCAGAAAGCACGGTTCAAATCGTCGGTCTTGCCATTGATGTAGCGACCTCCGACGAATCCGAGTACTTTCCCGGTCTTATTCTCAATCATGACAGAAGAGGTTTGTTCAGGAAGTGTGCGGTTCTCATCTTCAATCGTTTGATTCGGTCCGAAGTTGCCAGCGTTTTTAGCCGGTTGTTGCATCGCTTCGTGAATTTCTTTATCCAATGTCAAACGGATGTTGAACCCACCTTGACGCAACATGTTATGAGCACGCTTCGCATAAGTCGAACGGACAGAGTCCTGTTCCTCCGAGCTCAACTCATTGATTTCAATCCCATCTTGCTCCAATAGATAATCCGTTACGATTTGGCGTGCTTGAAGTTCTGCTTCGTCTACCACGTACGGATATTTGTCGCGAGGCTTCGTCTGAGTCTGCATGAAGTCTTGTGTGATGTCGTAGTTATAAGCGGCATCATATTCTTCTTTCGTGATCTTTCCTGCAACGTACATGCGGTTCAATACCGTTTTCATTCGGTTAACCGCACCCGATACGTCCTCTTTGATGACGCCACCTTGATAGTAAGGTGTGTAGAAGAATGGGTTTTTTGGGATACCGGCAAGGAAAGCAGCTTGTGGAAGTGTCAATTTCTCTGCCGAAGTATTGAACACACCGCGAGCGGCGGCCTCAATCCCTGAAATGTTACGTCCCATCGAGTTACGTCCGAATGAGACAACGTTCAGATAGGCGTTTAAAATTTCATCTTTGTCCATCGCCTTCTCTAGACGAAGGGCGAGTAATATTTCTTTTGCTTTCCGTTCGAAAGATACTTCGTTCGTCAACATTTGGTTTTTAATCAATTGTTGCGTCAACGTTGAACCACCCGTGCGATCTTCAGATCCTGTTGCTTCTTGTAAAATAGCGCGTAACGTCGCTTTTGGAACGACGCCATCGTGCTCATAGAATTCGACATCTTCCGTCGCAAGTAGTGCATCGACAACATATGGAGAAACTTTTTCTACTGGAATCGGGATTCGTACCTCATCGGTCGTATAGTTCCCGATGCGCTCCCCGCTTCCGAAGTAAATATTGGAAGTCGATGTATACGTATTGATTTGCGCAGTCATCGTTTTATAAGCCGGGGTCGGCATATCTTTGACGAGTGACGCGAAATATCCGACACCAATTCCAGCACCTAAAAACCCGATGAGTACAACAGAAATGATGGTCAGGAGTAGGACGTTCCACGACACATCATACATAACATTGGCATAACGACGTACTTTCAATGACGTCGGATTATTCCATAAGTCTCGAATCTTCTGCAGCATGACAGCCTCCTTAAATATGGTGTAAAACTATTTTAGACAGTAATATATTCGATTATAGCACAATTCAACCTACACCTTACCTCGAAACCGAAGTCTCGTGCAAGTTTCATTGTAAGAGTTGACAAGTTGAAAACGATGCTTATAAAATGAATAGCATAGTCAACAAGATAATGACGCTGTGAAGAAAGCGAAGTAGTCGACGGGCCTCTTGACCAGAAAGCTAGTGGTTGCTGTGAACTAGCCAATGTCAATCGATGAATTACACTTTTAGAGCGTGCCTTCGGGCCGGTTCGAGACCGTTATCTCTCGCTCAAGCGGTCGCAAATTGCGACAAGTAGGGTGGTACCGCGGAATCTCCGTCCCTTCTCATATGAGAAGGGACGTTTTTTTATGTCAATCGAAGGAGTGGAACAAATGGAACTATTAAACGATTTAGAGTTTCGAGGACTTGTCAACCAAATGACAGATGAAGAAGGATTAAAAGAACAACTCAAGCAACCGACGACGTTATACACGGGATTTGATCCGACAGCGGACTCGCTTCACATCGGGCACTTGCTCCCGATCTTGACGCTAAAACGTTTCCAGCAGGCCGGCCATCAGGTCATCGCGCTCGTCGGTGGGGCGACAGGGATGATTGGTGACCCGTCAGGTCGTTCGGATGAACGTTCACTAAACACGTTGGATACGGTCAAGCTCTTCTCCGATCGCATCAAGGATCAGTTGAGCCGATTCCTTCCACTTGAAGGGGAGAACCCAATCACGATTCGCAACAACTACGAGTGGACGGAAGAGATGTCAATCATCGACTTCCTGCGCGACATCGGGAAGCACTTCCCAATCAGTTACATGCTTGCGAAAGACTCTGTCGATTCACGTATGGAGAACGGGATCTCGTATACAGAGTTCTCTTACATGTTGCTCCAATCTTACGACTTCTTGAAACTATACGAGACAGAGAAATGTCGTCTTCAAGTCGGTGGAAGTGATCAATGGGGGAACATCACGGCAGGTCTTGAATTGATTCGTCGCTTTGGTCACTCTGAAAAAGCGTTCGGTCTCACCGTGCCACTCGTCACAAAGTCGGACGGACAAAAGTTCGGGAAGACAGCGGGCGGTGCAGTTTGGTTAGATGCGGATAAGACGTCGCCATATGAGTTCTACCAGTTCTGGATCAACGTCGACGATGCAGATGTCATCAAGTTCATCAAATACTTCACGTTCATGTCGCATGAAGAGATTGAGGCACTTGCAGCCGAAGTGACAGAAGCGCCTGAAAAGCGCGTGGCACAGCGCCGACTCGCAGAAGAGATGACAAAGCTTGTCCACGGTGAAGCAGGACTTGAACAAGCGGAGCGCATCACGAAAGCGTTCTTTAGCGGAGATTTGACGTCGCTTCAACCGGAAGATATGGAAGATGCGTTTAAAGGCATGCCGCAATTCGAACTTGACGGTGAACGCAACCTTGTCGACCTCCTCGTCGAAGCGAAGATCTCACCATCGAAACGTCAGGCACGTGAAGATGTGACGAACGGAGCGATTTACTTGAACGGCGAACGTGAACAAGCGCTCGATAAAATGATTACGCGCGAAGACACGCTCGGTGAATTCACCATCATTCGCCGTGGTAAGAAGAAATACTTTGTGATTCGTCACATATAATCACGATGTCCGTTCCTCATTTGTTGAGGAATGGACTTTTTTTATACATGACGTGCGGTTCGGATTTGCTAAAATGGGAACATAGGAGGGATGACGATGGAGATAGAAGAATTTTTCGGTGAGCAGTTCCATCAATGGCGCGAACACTTTCGTTATTATGAAATGGCGATCACGGAACTTGAAAGCGATCTCGGGATCATCGACTTGGACTGGCAGACGAGACTCGGGTATTCACCGATTGAACATGTGAAGACGAGAATGAAGACATTGCCGTCCATCGTGCGCAAGATGAAACGGAAAGACTTGCCTTTGGAAGTTTCGGCGCTTTGGGAACATGTGCACGATGTGGCGGGCATTCGGATTGTTACGAGCTTCCGCGACGATATTTATGAAATCTTGCGTCATCTAGATGCGCGAGATGATTTAGATATCATCGAAATCAAAGATTACATCAAACATCCAAAACCGAGCGGGTATCGGAGCTTACATCTCATCGTGAAAACGAAAGTCTACTTGGCAGAACGAATCATCTGGGTGCCTGCGGAGATTCAGATTCGGACACTCGCCATGGACTTTTGGGCGGCAACGGAACATAAGCTTCAGTACAAATATCAACATGCCGTGCCAGAATCATCGAAAGAAGAGCTGATTGAAGCGTCACTCATGGCGGATGCCCTCGATACGCAAATGGGACGCATTCGACAAGAGATTTTGAAGAAATAAAAAATCCCCTTCGTGAAGAAGGGGATAAAAAGCATTAACGTGAGTAGTACTCGACGATGAGTTGCTCTTTGATTTGGTCGTTGAGTTCAGCGCGTTCTGGGAGACGTACGAATGTACCTTCGAGTTTCTCAGCATCAAACGATACGAAGTCTTTTGTAGCTGGTGCTACTTCAAGTGCTTCAGCGATTGCTTTTACGTTTTTCGACTTTTCACGAACAGCGATAACTTGACCTGGTTTTACGCGGTAAGACGCGATGTCAACGCGTGATCCATCAACAGTGATGTGACCGTGGTTGACGAGTTGGCGTGCTCCACGACGTGTGCGAGCGAGGCCGAAACGGTAAACGAGGTTGTCAAGGCGTGATTCGAGCAAGAACATGAAGTTCTCACCGTGGATGCCTGGCATTTTACCAGCATCGTTGAAGATGCGGCGGAATTGCTTCTCGTTCACTCCGTACATGTGACGAAGTGCTTGCTTCGCTTGAAGCTGAAGACCGTATTCTGAGATTTTCTTACGACCATTTCCGTGTTGACCTGGTGCGTAAGGACGTTTTGCTAATTCTTTACCCGTTTCGCTAAGCGAGATGCCTAAGCGACGCGAGAGTTTCCAAGCTGGACCTGTGTAACGAGCCATGATTGGACTCCTCCTTGTTGTTCATGTATTTTGCACAAAAGAACAACGGTGTCAAAGACGAGTAACGCCCCTTTCTAGGTGCAAGCACCTTCACTTGATAGCGAAGCTACGAGATGCCCCTCCGACAAAAGTCGAGGCCCGAAAGGTGGATACGTTTGTCTGTGACTGCTATCGTCATTTCATGCACAAAGATGAGTATACGATGAATACCATCTCTTGTCAATCAAATATAGCGAAGAAGTGTTTCGCAAAAACGTTCGAGTCCTTGACGGTCGATTTCTGAGAAACGGTCGAACTCCGGGCTGTCGATATCGAGCACGCCGATTGTTTTCCCGTCACGTACGAGAGGGACGACGATTTCAGAATTCGAAGCCGCATCACATGCGATATGACCAGGGAATTGATGAACATCGGCCACGAGCTGTGTTTCTTGTGTAGCTGCCGCAGTTCCACAAACCCCTTTACCGAACGCGATGTGAACGCAAGCCGGGAGTCCCTGAAATGGTCCTAAGATTAAACTGTCTTCAGAATCAGTCACGTAGAATCCGACCCAGTTGATCCGATCTAAAAATTGGTTGAGTAAAGCGCTGGCGTTGGCAAGGTTGGCCACTGTATTTGTTTCGCCCTCTAATAATGCGGCGAGTTGCTTGTTTAATAGTTCGTAACCGGCTGTCAAATCACCTGAGTACGATGTCGTTTGGAACATATAAATTCCCCTCCATCTTTCGTGTTTTTAGAATTTAGCATTATGGTACACGCAAATTTAAGATTTGTCTTGTTAGAAAGTTCCGAAAAAATGAACAATCTCCACTGAAACCATTGGAAAACCTATGCAAATCGTTGGTTCTATAATATGATTAGGTATATCTATTCTTATAAAATACTTCTTTTTTTAATATAAAGGTACATAAGTCCACGAAAGCGGCTTGGAGGTTGTGACAAAGATGGATTACGGAATTTATGGATTAATCATTGGAATCATCGTCGTCGTCTTAGGCGGCATGTTGGGGAGTATGCTCATTCGAAGGAATTTTTACCAAAAAATTGACGACTTGGATATGAGGAAACAAAGTGTGCTCAGTGCGAGCATACCCGTCGAACTCCAGAAATTCAAACAGTGGCCGATGGAAGGGGAAACAAAAGAAAAGTTTGATCGTTGGCATCAATCTTGGGATGAGTTAGTCAGTGTACATGCAGGTCAAATCGATGAAGCGTTATACCGGGCTGAGGAAGACTTGGATAAATATCGTTTCATGAAAGTCAAAGCTGACTTGAATGCAACTGAACAACTCATTGAAGAGCTCGAGACGATGGTACACGCCATGCTCGATGAGATGGATGAATTTACGACGCATCACACCTCGCTTATGGACATTGTGAAGCAGGATGAGAAAGAGTTGTATCAGTTCCGCAAGACATTGAATTCACAAAACCATGCGTTCGGACCAACCTATGCATTGGTGGAACAAGAGATTGCCGCTGCCGAGGCGAAACGCAGTGAGATGATCAGCTTAAAGCAGGTCGGTCAAGTTTCTGAAGCATTTGAAACCGGACAAGCCTTATCGAATCAAGTAGGACACATCCGTGAACTGATTCGGATCATTCCGCAATTCGTACGTACGGTTCAAGTGGAACTGAAACAACAACTTCAACAACTCCGGGCTGGACATAAAGAAATGCAGATGGACGGGTATGCGCTTGAACCACTTGGATTAATGGAAGAAATCGATCAAGCGGAAGATCGTCGAGAAGAGTTGATGGCTCGAATCGAACGCTTAGAATTTGATCATTTCGAAGAGGACATGCAACAGCTGAGTTCGGATATCGACCAATTATTCGAAGCGTTCCGAACAGAGGTTGATGCCCGCCAATACGTGAAAAAAGAATTTGCGACGATACAAGAGCGCGAATTGCAATCTAGCGAAATCATGAATCACTTACAGACGGAAATGTCTCGACTTGTAAGCAATTATGAGATCAATGCACGCGTCGGAGAAGAGTTCGAACAATTAGAACGTGAACGGGCGACGCTCACGGCGAATGTACTTGATATCGAACAAGCTCTCGTCGCCCAAATGTTACCGTTCAGTATGATCAAATCCAAAGTGCAGGAAGCGAAACGGTCACTTGACCAATTCAGTGCCATGCATGAGCGTTTCATTGAAGATACGAATTCATTACGTAAAGAAGAACTTGAGGTCCGTCACAAGTTAGAAACGTGGAAGAAAGAACTGTCTGGACATCGTCGCCTGTTAGCGAAAAGTGCGATGCCGGTTGTTCCGAATGATCTGTCAAACGACTTACGTCAGCTCCAAAAAGGTGTCCAGTCATTAGACGAACAGTTTGACAAAGCACCCTTCAACATGACGTATATCGTCGGCCTTAGCCATGATGTCGAAGAGATGATGGACAACTTCCGTGACCGTGTCCATGCACTGATTCGTCAAGTGACGTATGCGGAACAGTTACTACAATATGCTAACCGTTTCCGACGCCGTGACAACGAGGTCCATATCGCCTTGACGCTTGCGGAAAACAAGTTCTTGCATGGAGAGTATGGCACTGCTGTCGAAATCGGTGAGCGGGTGCTCGGTCGATTCGATGAGAACGGAGCAAATGGAATTCGTCAACGTGTGGATAAAGGGTTAGAACAGCAGGAATTGCTAAAAAAATAAACGATGCATGAAGATTGACGGAAACGGGAAAAACGTAGACGTCAATCTTTTTTCAATCAAGGAGGAATCGTCAGATGGGTACACTATGGGTCAACGGGAATATCTACACATTGAATAAACCGGGTGAGATGGAACGTGCCATGTTTATTGAGCATGGACGCGTCTTGAAGATGGGGGACGAGGGACATCTCCGACGTACATATGCCGGTCGCATCGAAGAGATTGTGAATTTGGAAGGGAAGAGTGTGTATCCGGCCTTTACCGATTCACACATTCACCTTGTCGGATACGGCGAAGCGCTCGACCGTGTCGATGCGAGTGAAGCGACGGATCTTCGAGAATTACTTGAAACGATGAAGCAACGAGGGTCGGACGACGATTGGATCGTCGCAGAAGGGTTTGATGATCGTCTGCTCGGTGACATGCCGACACGCGAGATGATTGATGAAGTGATTGACGACCGTCCTGTCGTGTTGAAGCGTGTCTGTCGTCACGTAGCCGTCGTGAACTCGAAAGGACTTGAACGACTTGGACTGATCCACCATACGGTGATCGAAGGTGGAAAACTTGGGCGAGGTGAAGAAGGTAAATTGAATGGCGTCCTATATGATGCTGCACTAGATCTCTTATATAAAGAATTGAGTGGGAATCGTAAGAAAAATGCCGCTTCTCTTCGCCGGGCAATCGATTCATTATTCGCACATGGAATCGTTGGTGCCCATACGGAAGACTTGTTCTATCATGGAGATCCGCTCGAAACGATTCAAGCGTACGAAGATGTACTGGACGAAGTTCCGTTTCAAGCACACCTTCTCGTCCACGAACAGGTGGTGGATCGTGTCATCCAGCAAGATGCGATGACGCGTCGGAAGCGGTTTGACTTCGGTGCGATGAAACTCTTTGTCGACGGTTCGTTCGGTGGACGCACCGCTCTGTTATCTGCACCGTATGCGGATGATCGGAGTCAACGAGGAATTGAAGTACATCGACCAGATCATCTCGAGGCACTCGTGAAAAAAGCACGAACATACGGTATGAATGTGGCAGCGCATGTGATCGGTGATGCGGCGGTCGAGCAATTTGTCGGCCTGCTTGAGAAGTACCCTGCCAGAAAAGGGACACGAGATCGAATTATCCATGCCTCATTATTGAATGACTCATTGATCAACCGAATCAAATCATTGCCTGTTTTGATTGATGCACAGCCGGTATTTTTATCGGATGACATGGACATGCTGTTCGAGCGGTTGGGCAATGAGCGTGTGCATGATGTCTATCGATTCAAGTCTTTACTCGATACAGGGGCATTGGTGTTAGGAGGAAGTGACGCGCCGATTTCATCTGTTGACGTTCGAAAGGGATTGTTTGGAGCGGTGATGCGACAATCGTTTCACGGGTCGAGCACGCTAAATCCGAGTGAACGTCTTTCGATGTATGAAGCTCTTCGCAGCTTCACGTATTCGCCTCATGTTGCTACAGGGACGCACGGAAGAAACGGGCTATTGGTTCAAAGCTACAATGCCAACTTCACAGTATGGGATGAAGATTTCTTTAAATTGAGTGGGGAAGACATCCTGCACAACCGTCTTGTCATGACTGTCGTCGAAGGGCAGCCAGTGTACGAAGCAGAAAAAGCCACGCTGTAAAAAAAGAGTTGCTTCATCCGAAAGGGATGAAGCAACTCTTTTTTTACATCAGAAGAATGAACGTTGCACTTTATGCCAGAACGAGTTGGTCCGAAGCTTGACAGTCTTGATGACCTTGTCCGAGAGTTCGATATCGATTCGGTCTGTGTACTTCAAGCTCAGCGCCTCGTTATCCATCCCAATAATCGGGTAGTCGTTGCCGTCTTCGACGATGCGGAGTGACAACTTACGCGAATCATGAACGATAAAGGATGAGCCGAGTGTGCGATAGCGATTGTTGTTGACCGAAGCGATCTCACTCACTTGCATACATGGGATGAGTGGGTCGACGACCGCACCGCTGAGAGATTTGTTATAAGCAGTCGATCCCGTCGGCGTCGATACAACCATTCCGTCCCCACGGAATGTTTCGAAATGTAAATCGTCGATATAGACCTCGATGGCGAGTGATTTGATAATACTTGATTTAATCGAAGCCTCATTTAAACAGAGGAGCGGTGTCGATTCGTTGATCGATGCTGAAAGAAGTGGATACTTCCGGACTTCGAGACCTTCTTCGATTCGCATCGAGTTGTCCGAGAAGAGGCGGTCGACTTCATCGAGTTTATGTATGTCGAAATCACAATAAAACTCGTTCAATCCACGACCGAAGCCAACGTAGATGGCGTCTTGACGAAAGCCTGTGTAGCGAACCGCCTGTAAAAATGCCCCGTCCCCGCCGACTGCAGCGATGATGTTCGCGTCCTCCGGTTGATTTACGATGTTGAACCCGTGTTTTTCCCCGATTTCTCTCAGTTTCTTCACTTCTTTTGTGAATTCGTTGACGTTACGATGGTACAAATAGACGTTGTTTCTCATCTGAGTCATCCCCTTTGTCAATGGTGTCCTCTTTATTATAACGTGTTTCTTCCTACCGATATAGGGAAAACTGAAACAGAGTCAAAAGCAGGAAGTTTGTCAAAGGCTCAAGTTCATCGATATGATGAACGAGTAACTACAACAAAGGGGATGAGTACATGCCAACATTTAAAGGGAACAACGTAACATTACAAGGAAATCCAGTGAAGGTAGGAGATCAAGCTCCTGATTTCCGCGTCTTGACGACTGCTTTAGAAGAAGTGACGTTAGCAACCTATCCGGGGAAAAAACTAATCAGTGTCATTCCTTCAATCGATACAGGCGTATGTGATGCACAAACGCGTGAGTTCAACGAAAAGGCCTCATCACTCGGTGGTACAGTCTTGACTGTATCGAACGATTTGCCGTTCGCACAGCGCCGTTGGTGTTCTGCATCTGGTTTAGATAACGTAGTCACCCTCTCGGACCACCGCGATCTTTCGTTCGCAAAAGCATATGGTGTTTTAATTGAAGAAATGCGTCTCCTTGCGCGTTCTGTATTCGTCGTCGATTCGAATGGCGTCGTCCAATATGTACAATATATGGATGAAATGACAGATGAAGTTGATTTCGCGGCGGCACTTGAGGCGTTCGAACAAGCGAATTGATTCGTTTGGCGAAATTGATTAAAATAGCTTACACTAGTACGTGAACCGACCGGTCCTCTCATGGGGGCCGGTTTTGTATGGAAAGGATGAACGAAAATGGAACGTTTTGAACAACTCTATCGTGATTGGAAGAAGGAAGCGAAGAAACTGGTCAACGATCTGGATGTATTACCGATCGAGGCACTCGTCCAAGTATTTGACCATGTTGACATTGAAAAAGAGAAGATGGACGATGTCCGTAAAGCAGTGAGTTTACTCGTCTTGGAAGAAACGACACAACTCCCCCCGAACAATCAACCGACACCGGATGCGGTCAGCCTATTTATGGGTTATCTAGCTTCGAAGCTACTTAAGGAAAACGCGACGATTCTAGATTTAGGTAGTGGGACAGGTACGTTGACGCACGCCGTTCTCTCTCAGTTAAAAGATGCGACAGCGCAAGCGGTCGAAGTGGATGAACTGTTGCTTCGTCTTTCCTATTCCATTAGTAACTTGTTAGGAGAACCAGTATCCTACTTCCATCAAGACGCCCTTGCTCCTCTGTTTGTTGAACCGAGCGACCTTTCCGTTGCTGACTTGCCAATCGGATATTATCCAAATGATGAAGTGGCAGCCGGATACGACATGAAACGAGAACAAGGACATGCCTATTCGCATTTCCTCTTGATGGAACAGGCGATTCGCCATACGAAACCAGGTGGGCATGGATTATTTGTCATCCCGAACAATTTGTTTGAACAGGATGACGAAGGGAAATTAAAACAATGGATGGACCGTGAGGCTGTTGTGAAAGGGGTCATTCAACTTCCGACGACGATGTTTAAAGACGAACGTTACGCGAAAAGCTTATTGCTCCTTCAAAAAGTAGGAGAAGGCGTCACACGGCCAAAACAAGCGCTATTTGTGGAACTTCCGTCATTCACTGATGTCAGAGCGGTAGCCAATGTTGTGAAACAGATTGATGATTGGTTCAAAACAACTCAAAATTAATGGACAAAATACTTGAAAAAGGTATGCAAAATCAATTATCTTCATTATGATACAGTTATCAGTTTTAAATTGAACAGATAAAGATATGCGTTTAAAACGAAAGGTAAGAGGTGTATGACATGACGAAAATTATGGCAGTCAATGCGGGTAGTTCATCGCTCAAGTTCCAGTTACTCGAGATGCCAACGGAAGAGTTGCTCGCAGTCGGACTTGTAGAGCGTGTAGGGAAAGAAGATGCGATTTTTACAATCAAGTACGGTGAAGGACAGAAGTTCAACGTGGTCACACCACTTCACACGCACAAAGAAGCGGTTGAATTGACGTTGGAGAAGTTGATCGAATTGGATATCATCCAATCATTCGATGAGATTTCTGGTGTAGGTCACCGTGTGTTACACGGAAAAGAGTTGTATGCGGATTCGGTCGTCATTGACGATGAAGTCATGAAGAACATCGAATCGTTCACAGAGCTCGGACCACTTCACATCCCACCAAACTTGACAGGTATTCGTGCATTCCAGGCAATTTTGCCTAATGTCCCACAAATAGCGGTATTCGATACAGCGTTCCACCAGTCAATGCCTGAAGAGAATTTCTTGTACAGTCTTCCTTATGAATACTATACAGAACATGGTGTACGTAAATACGGCTTCCACGGAACGAGCCACAAGTATGTCACACAGCGTGCGGCAGAACTTCTCGGTCGTCCGCTAGAAGACTTGCGTTTGATTTCATGTCACCTCGGTAGCGGTGCATCGATCGCTGCAGTAGCAGGTGGTCGCTCAATCGATACAACGATGGGCTTCACACCACTCGAAGGAATCACGATGGGAACGCGCTCAGGTTCTTTGGACCCGGCCCTCATCCCGTTCTTGATGCAAAAAACAGGGAAGTCTGCTGAAGATGTATTGAACGTCATGAACAAAGAGTCTGGCGTGTACGGTCTTTCTGGTATCTCAAGTGACTTGCGTGACATCGAGCAAGCGGCTGCAGAAGGCAACCATCGTGCAGAAGTTTCATTGAAAATCTTCTCGAACCGTATTCACGGTTACATCGGTCAATATGCGGCTGAAATGAATGGTGTCGACGCCATCATCTTCACAGCGGGCGTCGGTGAGAACTCGGACGTCATCCGTGAACGCATCCTTCGCGGTCTTGAATTCATGGGTGTCTACTGGGATCCTTCACTTAACAACGGTGCTCGCGGAAAAGAGTTGTTTATCAACTATCCGCACTCACCAGTTAAAGTCATCATCATCCCGACGAACGAAGAATTGGTCATCGCGCGCGACACGGTACGCGTTGCAAACCTTGTCGAAGCACACGCATAATACGAAACGAACCCACGTTACTTCGTGTAACGTGGGTTTTTTTATGAGTCTTTTTTACTAATGTGAAGAATTGTAAGTAGGACAAATGTTTTCTCCTTTGTAACATTAGGCGTTTCATTTACATCGTTTTGCAATGTTTATGTCATGAATGAACCATATATTGGATTTTAATTTATAAAAATATCTCGTATTCGATTTAAATGTCAATCTAACGCGATAAACCGTTAATTTTGACATCGATTTGTAATGTTCGTGTCACTCAAATGAACAGGAAGTGTAACGGCACTGACTGATGTTTCGTCATATAGTTATCTGGACGAAATATTCAATTGGAGTGACAAGGCACTCGTTCGATAGATGATGATATGAAATGAAATGAAACCAAATTGACGAAGAGAGGACGAATAAACGTATGTTGAAAAAAATCATGACGCTCTTACTTCTCGCCATCGCCGTATTTGCATTTGCTCTACCGACTTCACCAGTAGAAGCAGCTACGAAAAAAGTATATGTTGCAACAAAGTCAGGTTCGAAGATGGTCTATGCAGAAGGGAAATCAAATGCACGAGTGATTGGGAAGATGACGGCGAGTGATCGTCTTCAACGTACAGGTTCTCGAGGTGCTTGGATTCGCGTGAACTATAAAGGGAAGGCCGGATGGGTTCCTACAAAGAACTTACGTACTGTAAGTGCTCCTAAACCGCTCAAACCAGCAAGCGTGAAGACGTATACGATGAAAGCGTCCGCATATACACCGTACTGCAAGGGATGTTCAGGTAAGACAGCACTTGGATGGAACGTTCGTACCCAAAAGCGAAATGTAGTCGCGGTAGACCCGCGCGTCATTCCACTCGGAACGAAAGTACAAGTATTCGTAGGGGGCAAGTCGATGGGTACCTACACGGCAGCTGACACTGGTGGCGCCATCAAAGGAAATAAAATTGACATCTTAATGTATTCGCAAAATGCAGCGATTCAATTTGGTCGTAAAACGGTTACAGTCAAGGTGTTATAATGCATAGGAAAAGGGTCTTGCGATTGCGCAAGACCCTTTTTGATGGATGGGTGATTATTGACGAACGATAAGGACGTCACATTTCGCATAACGGACGATGCTTTCAGAAACGCTTCCGATAAAGAACCGTTCAACGGCGTTTAAACCTGTCGCACCACAAATAATAAGATCAATATCATGGTTAGGTGCAATCTTTTTCGCAATCGTCACTTTCGGGGAACCGTATTCAATCACCGTTTCGACTTCTTTTACGCCACGCTCTTTCGCGCGATTGACATAGTCTTCAAGCAACTCTTTCGCATATGTCTCGGCACGCTCTGTGATTGTGCGGTCGTAGGCTTCTACAGTCGCAAACGTACGCGTATCAATCACATGACCAACGTACAGTTTTCCTTCGTTACGAATCGCGACATCGATTGCTGTTTCAAATGCACGTTCTGCCTCTTTAGAGCCGTCAACGGCAGATAAAATGTGTTTGTATACAATTGCCATGTAAATCCCAACCTTTCGCTCGAAATATACGTTCGGCTTACATATATAGTATACCACTTCTTTCAGTTTTCACGCTTTTTCGCCATGAAAATGCGTGAATTTTTTCATGCCGATGTTCACGACATGTCCAAGTTTGGAATTCGTGTGAAAGAACGGGTAAAATAAGGCGGAGGAGGTAGGGCGATGAAACATGTAATGATTACATCTGGTGCCAAAGGGATCGGACGCGTAGTGACGGAGCGTCTGTTACAAGATGGGTGGCACGTCAGCATTTTGCAACGGAATCCGATTGACTGGGAAGATGAACGGATACATATGATCGAGGCCGGATTGACGGACCGCGAACAACTGCTCTCAGCCTATGAGGAAGCGGTCGAACGTTTTGGTGAACCGAACGCCTTGATTTTAAATGCAGGTCCATATATCTTTGAGCGGAAACCGCTCGTCGAATTGACAGACGAAGAGTGGGACGAAGTACTCACGGGCAACCTGTCCGCCTCATTTTGGTTGATGCGTCGTGCGATTCCTTCCATGCGCTCAAATCGATTTGGACGCATCATCTCGTATGGGTTTCCGGAAAGTGGGACGGCCCCTGGCTGGATCCATCGTTCTGCGTTTGCCGCTGCAAAGACGGGACTCGTCAGTTTGACAAAATCGGTCGCGCTAGAAGAGGCCCCGTTCGGGATTACGGCGAACATGGTCAATCCGGGCAATATCGTCGGCTCTCAAAAGGAGATGCGCATTGATGAAGCGGAAGTGGATGAAGGAACTCCGGTCGGTCGCCACGGGACAGGAGAAGATATCGCGCGTTTGATTTCGTTCTTATTACAAGAAGACTCGGACATGATCACAGGTGCCATCATCGATGTGACAGGCGGCGTCAACGTCGTCCATCAATACCGAAAGTGAGGGGAACGCGATGAAGATTGGAGTGGTCACGGACGTTCATGGAAATCTCGAGGCGTTGGAGGCTGCACTTCAAGTCATGGATGCGGAGCGGGTCGACGTCATCTGGTCACTCGGTGACATGATTGCAATGGGACCGGACTCTAATGCGGTCATGGAGCGTTTGTTAGACCGGGGAACGCATATGATTTCTGGGAATCATGATGAAGCGGTCCTTTCCCTTTTGGCTGGACACGGTCATCCAGAAAGTTATGCTCATACGCGCCCCCACCATGAGTGGGTTGCGCGTCATCTAGAGACTCGATATGCAGATGTCCTCGAATCCCTTCCACGAACAATGTCCGTCAAAATGGTTGGCGAAACGGTGTTCGGCATTCATTATCATATCCCGACCGAACGACGCCACGCCACGATTGTCGAAGAACCGTTTCACGAGATTCTCGAACCGACACTGGAAAATATGCAGCGACTGTATGGAGCATATACAGGAGAAATCGTGTTATTCGGACATCACCATCCTGTCCATCTGTTTGAAGATGACACCAAGCGCTACGTCAATCCTGGTGCGCTCGGAGTGGCGAAAGATGACCTGGCTCGCTTTGCCATATTATCTGAAGGAGAAACCGGGATTGCTCTTGAACTGAAGGCGGTCCCATATGACAAACGTGCCTTTTTAGAGAAGATGGAACGTTATGACGTACCGCAACGGGATGTCATGCTGCGCTTGTTTTATTAAGATATGTAAAAAAGTGCGATCCTTGAGAATGGATCGCACTTTTTGTCATTCAATCTCTTGAAGTGTTTTCGGATAACTCGTCAATGTGATGGGACCACTTTCTGTCATGACGAGATCGTCTTCAATACGGACTCCGCCGACTCCCGGTAGATAGATACCCGGTTCGACTGTGAACGTCATCCCGACTTGGGCGGTCATGTCATTGTTCGCTGCCATCGAGGGGTGTTCGTGTACTTCGATTCCAATTCCGTGACCGATTCGATGAGTGAAGTATTCACCATATCCTGCAGACGTGATGACTTGTCGTGCCGCGATATCGATTGCGCCGAGTGTCGTACCGACGTTCGCCATCTCGATTGCGGCTTCCTCAGCCTGGAGAACCGTTTCGTAAATCTCACGTTGTTTGCGACTCGCCTCACCGAAGACAACCGTCCGCGTGATGTCTGAACAGTATCCCTGCCAGACGACACCGAGGTCGAACAAGGCAAAATCTCCTTTTTTCAAGCGGTTGTTGCCTGGGACACCGTGAGGGTCGGCACTGTTCTCACCAAACAAGACGAGCGTGTCGAACGACATTTCACGGACGCCTTGCTGTTTCATGGCGTATTCAATATCCGCGATGACCTCGAGTTCTGTCACGCCTTCACGGAGGGAGCGGATCCCGGCTTCGATGGCCATATCTGCCAACTCGGCGGCCCGCTTCATGATCCGGACTTCATCCGGTGATTTGATCATACGTAACGTTTGGAGCTCGTCTGTCAAATCGATAATTGACAGACCGGCAAAACCGGCGCGAAGCTGCTCGACTCGGTTGAATGTCAAATGCTCCCCTTCGATTCCGATTCGTTCAGGAACGATTTGGTTATCGAGGAATAACTTGACGATTTTGTCCCATGGGTTTTCATGGTCCATATACGTCACGATTTCACCTGACCAGTCACTCGCTTCGACAATCCCTTTTTCAAGTGCTGGGCAGATGATGGCAGTTGTGCCGTTCTTCAAAACTAAAATGGCGATCAATCGCTCGTGCGCTTCCGCGTATACTCCCGAGAAATAAAACACGGATGCTTTCGACGTGATGAATGCTGCATCTAACCCTTTTGTCGCTAGAGATTGTGCAATTTGATTGGTGCGTTGATTCAAGTTGAATCCCTTCCCTTCTACCTCTTACGTTGACTACTCGTCTATTATAGCTGTTTCGAAAACAGAAAGGAAATGTTGCAATTGGATTGGTACAGTTTGAACTAGTTCGACTGATACAGTATACTAAATAGAGTAGAAAATGTATTGAGAGAAGGGACTCCGCGTATGACCACAAAACATGAACAGATCATAGCACATATCGAGTCACTCGATGTAGGGTCAAAAATTTCGGTCCGCCAAATCGCCAAAGAGTTGGCTGTATCAGAAGGTACGGCTTATCGGGCCATCAAAGAAGCTGAGAACCTAGGTTTCGTATCAACCATTGAACGGGTGGGGACGATTCGGATCAAGCGAAAACATAAAGAAAATATTGAAAAGCTGACATTCGCCGAAGTCGTCAATATCGTCGATGGTCAGGTGTTGGGCGGACGTAACGGTCTTCACAAGACGCTATCGAAATTTGTAATCGGTGCCATGAAGCTCGAGGCGATGATGCGATATATCGATGTCGACTCACTCGTCATCATCGGGAACCGCGAGAAAGCGCATGAACTCGTCTTACAATCAGGTGGGGCTGTGTTGATCACAGGGGGATTTGACACAACGGATGAAGTGAAACGAATGGCAGATAAGTATGATATGCCTGTCATTTCTACATCCTATGACAGTTTTACCGTCGCGACGATGATCAACCGAGCCATCTATGACCGTCTAATCAAAAAAGAGATTTTACTCGTCTCAGATATCGTCATCCCGCTCCACGATACGTTCTATCTGAAGTCAGATGACACAGTGAAACGTTGGCACGAGCTGAATGAACGGACGAAACATAATCGGTATCCCGTCATCGATGAACAGATGAAAGTGGTCGGCGTGATCACGGCAAAGGATGTCATTGATAAATCACACGACTATGATATTGAGAAGGTCATGACGAAAAGTCCGATTACAGTAGGCGTACAAACGAGTGTCACCAATGCCGCGCACCAGATGGTGTGGGAAGGGATCGAGATGTTACCTGTCGTTGATAACTACGGACGTCTGCTTGGGATTATTAGCCGCCAAGATGTGCTGAAGGCGTTGCAACTGGCGAATCGACAACCGCAAGTCGGTGAGACGTTCGATAACATGATCACGAACCAGCTGAAAGAAGATCCTGCATCGAACGGGACGGCCTTCACGGTTGAAGTGGCCCCACAGATGACGAGTCATATGGGGACCGCCTCATCTGGCGTGTTGACGACCTTGTTGGTCGAGGGGGCGACGCGAAGTCTACGTCATATGAAGAAAGGCGATCTCGTGGTTGAGAATATCACCGTCTATTTCATGAAGCCGATTCAAATTGAAAGTCAGATTCGAGTGTCGGCCCATGTCTTCGACCTCGGTCGGAAGTTCGGGAAAGTGGATGTGGAGATGACGCAAGGGACACAACTTGTCGCCAAAGCGCTCGTCACGGCACAACTCATCGATCGGTAATAAAAAGAGCACCTGCTACAGCGCGTAGCAGGTGCTCTTTTTCATGATGGCGTATTCGTCGGTTCTTCTGCGGCGAGAGGGTAAATTTTGCGGTAACGGATAAATCCGACAACAGCATTCCCTAAACCGACGACTAACATGACGATGCTGACAATCCAACCGACAGATGAATTCAGACCGAATCCCCCGACCATTTGGTTCGCAGCGAACAATGCGAGGAATAAACTTAACCAGATCAACGCTTGCGTGTTGAACAACGCTTTTCGGTTTGGCGTCTTTGTCAAAAAAGCGCGGCGCTTGAAGACAAGGTACGCACCGAGCGCGAACAAAATGAGTCCAATCATGACAAGTTGCAAGTGAAGGAACCCCTTTCTATCTCGTAATCTGTTATCATCATACCATAATAGTGTGTAGGAAAGTGAGGAATCATCATGACGCAATGGCAGGAAGCGGATACAATCAAATCAGAAATTGAGGCGGCTGACACCATTTTCATTCACCGCCACGTACGACCAGACCCTGATGCGTTGGGGAGCCAGCTTGGTTTACAGCGCATTCTAAAATCGGTTCATCCGGAGAAGCAAATCTATGTGGTCGGTGGCATGGTTCCAGACCTCGAGTTTTTAGGAAAGATGGAACATGTCGAAGAAGAAATGTATCAAGACGCGCTCGTCCTTATATTAGATACGGCGAATCAAGAGCGAATCGATGGACCATTTGCGCTAAAAGGGAAGACTATCATTAAAATCGATCATCATCCCGATGAAGATCCATATGCGATGACACAGATTGTCGATACTTCGGTCAGTTCGACGTCTGAGATGATTGTGGAACTCGCGGACATTTGGAGATATCCAATCGATCAAGAGGCGGCATTTTTACTCTATGCCGGCATCGTAGGCGACACAGGACGATTCCAGTTTCGAAATGCTACGGCCCGAACGTTTGAGATTGCTTCGACGCTGATCGCGAAAGACATCGATACGAATAAATTGTACCGACACATGTATAAGACCAACTTAGCGACTCTTCAGTTACAAGGGTACGTGTTACAGCACGTCAATGTCACAGAAGAAGGCCTCGGCTATGTGAAGATTGACAAGGACGTGCTCCGGACGTTCCATGCGTCCCCGGAAGCGGCATCGCAACTCGTCAATAGCTTCTCTGGCCTCGAAGGATTGAAATGTTGGGTCATGTTCGTGGAAAACAAAGAAGAGATTCGTGTGCGCATCCGGTCGAAAGGTCCTGTCATCAATGAAGTGGCCAAGCGATACCGTGGGGGAGGTCATCCGATGGCGGCTGGTGCCACGATTGACACATGGGATGAGATGGATGACGTGATTGCGGCTTTGAATGAAGTGGCTGGGGAATTCACGTTTGAAGAAAATGAAGAGAGCTGACCGAGGTCAGCTCTCTTCATTTGTCTCCATTTTCCTTTGGGATGAACCATGTACCTCGTTCGGTCACGTCCTCGACGACGTCGAGCTGATACTCAGTAATGTACTTACGGAGCCGGTCGATGATTTCTGGGCTGTCGGCAAACACTGTTTGACCATGCTGTAATTTTTCTAACTTATCGCGTGCAATCTGTCCCCGATTGATAATCATACGCTTTTACCCCCTATTGTCGTGAGTTTTGTCTATAATTATTGTATCAGAGAAGTGATGAATTGAGTTTGACAATTCCATTAATATAGAAAGGAGGCCAACGATGATTCATCTGAATGTCAGAACTGCTTATAGTTTACTACAAAGTACAATCCGGTTAGAACAATATGTCTTGCAGATGACCGAACGGGGAAGTCGTTCCGTGGCGATCGCAGACGATGCGTTCTATGGGGTTCCGACATTTTTGTCATATTGCCAACGATATGAGGTGAAACCGCTAATCGGACTGAGAACGGTCCTCCGATTGGATGGGTTAGACGTATCCGTGATTGTGTATTCATCTAACGAAACGGAGCTTAAGGAACAATATCGTATCATCCAGGCGGGAGGAATTGAAGGACGGACAACGATGCCGCTGATCGTATTACCTGAAAATTGGAAAGCGAGTGATCCGGTTCACCGGCGTCGCCTTTATCATCAACTCTTGTCGTTTGTCGATGAAGAGAAGCTGTGGCTCGGACTACCGGCACCTCAGACTACGGAACAGGTACAAGTGTTGAAACAACTTCGTCTCATGCGCGAAGAGCTTGCTGTCCAATTGATTCCGGCCCCTGAAACGAGATACATGAGACCGGAAGATGTGGAAGGATTCCGAGCCATTTCTGCCATTCGCGAAGGGGACGTGATGTCGAATGAAGACGTCCGACAAAAAGGATTGCACGTTCGACTACCGAGTGAAATGAATGACTGGTTCACAACGGAAGAATTATCGGAACTGGATCGATTCGAGGCATTGATTCGGCTGGATCATCTACCACGTGCGGAAGGGGCGATTCCAGAAATTCCGGATGCCGATCAAAAGCTGAAACGACTTGTCGGTGAGCGGTTGAAGGCAATGGAACTCGTGAAACAACCTTACATCGAGCGGGCAAAGTTTGAGCTTGAAGTCATCGCCAATACCGGATTTTCTTCCTATTTCTTGATCGTGGAAGACATCGTTCGGTTTGCTCGAGAATCTGGGATTGAAGTAGGTCCGGGGCGTGGATCGGCAGCAGGTTCACTCGTCAGTTTTGCCCTCCATATCACGGAAGTCGATCCGGTTCATTACGGGTTGTTGTTCGAACGATTCTTAAATCCAGAGCGTGTGTCGATGCCAGACATAGACCTCGATTTTGAAGATGAACGTCGTGAGGAAGTGGTTTCTTACGTACTATCAAGATACGGTCATACGCATGCCGCACAGATCGGGACACTTGCCACGTTCGGTGCGAAAGCGGCAATTCGAGACGTTGCGAGAGCGCTCGGGATGACCCTTGAGGAAGGGCAGGCTGCGAGCAAGCAAGTGAAAGCCGGAGGACTTGATGAACTGATGTCGAGCCAGAAGCAGATGAAGTGGTTTGCCGGTAGCCAAAAGCGTCAGCAGTTATTACGGATTGCCAAACAGCTAGAAGGTTTGCCGCGTCAATCCTCCGTTCACGCGGCAGGAGTGGTGCTCAGTCGTCAACCGATTGAAGAAGTGACTCCGCTCCAACCCGAGCTCGAAGAACACGTGACCCAATATAATATGAAGGATTTGGAAGAGGTCGGGCTTCTGAAAATTGACTTGCTCGGATTACGAAACTTGAGTCGCTTGCGAAAGATGGAGGATTTGATTCGAGAAAGTGATGCGCTGTTCTCTCTGAAAACAATTCCGTTAAACGATGCTCGGACGTATCGATTGCTTGCGAGAGGTGAGACGGACGGAATCTTCCAATTTGAATCGACCGGGATGAAGCAAGCGCTTCGACAAGTGAAACCGACTGAGTTTGAAGATATCGTTGTCACGATGTCACTCTATCGCCCGGGACCGATGCAATTCATCGAAACGTATGCGAAGCGAAAACACGGTATGCCTTACCAACCAGTCCACCCAGACGTAGAAGACGTCATGAGACCGACATACGGTGTACTCGTCTATCAAGAACAGGTGATGAAACTTCTCCGTAAACTCGGAGGCTATTCCTATGCGGAAGCGGATTTGGTCAGACGTGCTATTGCCAAAAAGGATACCGGAACGATTGCTCGGGAACGAGAACGATTTTTGCAACAAGCAAAAGCGGGAGACCAGGACGTCTTGGCGCAAATCTTTTCATGGATTGAAAAGTTTGCCGGGTACGGATTTAACCGCTCTCACGCTGTCGCCTACAGTTTGATCAGTTACCGATTGGCTTACGTCAAAGCACATTTCCCTCGTGTCTTTCATGTGGTGACATCAGAAAAAACAACGAAACTTGTCAGACTGTTACGGAAAGATCAAATTCCGGTGTACCCACCGGACGTCTTACATGGTCACGCTGACGCGACACTTGAGGGACCGGGCGTCCGGCTCGGGTTGAAGGCGGTCCAGGGGTTGACCAAACGGGATGTGGACCGACTGATTGAACTGAACGGGCAGTTGAAAGATGTCAGAACGCTTCAAGAAGCCATGGAGTGGAAAAATAAAGACCAACTGAAATTACGTCGATTACTTAGTGCGGGCGCGCTCGACCGGATGTATCACGGTGACCGGACACATGCCTTTGAAGCAGTCGAACGTTTGCGAGAAGAAGCGGGAACACATTTTTTACCGGATGAGCTGTCTTCACTCGGACTAAAACAGAAAAAAGTGAAAGAACCGAATTGGTCTGAAGAAGAGAGGGAGGCGCTCGGGACATGGGTGGTCCACTCTCCATTGACGGCACTTCCGGATATCGGGATCGAACCGTCTACAATTGAAGAAGTCATGAATGGAACAAACGGTTATCTCGTCGTATATGTAGATGACGTACGTACGTTCATGACAAAAAAACAAGAACGGATGGGTGTTCTCATGGTAGACGATGGCATGACGCAAGACGAGGTCGTCGTGTTTCCTCGAACATTCGCGCAGTTTGGACGGTCCCTCTATGCCGGTAACATCTTGTTACTAGAGGTCCATTCGAATGAACGGGATGGTCGCAAGCAATTGATTGTCGAACGGGTTCGACCGTTACACGGGCAAGCCTTATTCATCCGGCTCACACTCGACCGCTTCCCTGAATTGGAAGATTGGATTCAACGAGCACAAGGGGATGTCCCAGTTGTATGCCGATTCACGGATTCGAAGGAAGTGAAACAACTGGCTTCAGCTTTTTCAATCAATCCGAATGAAGAGTATGTGGCGGAAGCGAAAAGACGGTTCGGGGAAGAAAATGTCGTACTGAAACGAATCGATACAAAAATGGTTGGTCCAGAAACTAGTACCAAGTCCTAAAAAGTGATATAATCGCACTAATTGGTCTGACCACTTAAGTTTGATAGGTGATCCAAAAAAGGGAGTTGAACGGTCAGATGCATGAAAAACACGCATCCTCATTTCACGGAAACATTTCAAAGATTAGAAAATTAATTGTCCAATCGTCTTTAGTTCCAGGTGATCGGCTTCCATCCGAACGAGAGCTCGCCGAAACGCTGTCCATTAGTCGCGCTTCGGTTCGCGAAGCGTTACGAGCGTTGAGCTTTTTAGGCATCGTGGAAACGAGACATGGTGGTGGTACTTTTTTGTGTGAACAAGACCGACATCGGTACATTGAGATATTGTCGGAGTTCATTGTGACCAAACAGACGAAAGCGACCGATATTATTGAGATGCTTAGACTATTGGAGCGCATGGCGTTTTCAGAAATTGAACCGACTAAGGAACGACTGGCTCTATTAGAAACGGTGATCGATGATGATCGAACGTTTCGCCAGCAACTTATCTTTCAGTTGAAGAATGAACTGTTCATTCGAATTTGGAATGAGGTCAATCGCTTTTTTGACGGATTAGACGTTGGGGATTTATATACGCTCGAGGAACGGAAACGATTTGTCGAGACGTGGCGTGGAATGGGGATGCTGGAATGAACGAGGGGGAAGCGATGACTGCTTTTTTCAAGAAACCGAAACGATATATGCCATTGCGTCAACGAGAACCAAAGATTGACGCACCACAGGGATTGATGACGAAATGTCCATCTTGTAAATATATGCATTATACAAAACAGTTGAATGAGAACCACAAAGTATGTGATTGCGGCTATCATTTTCCGCTTCAGGCGCAAGAACGGATTGATATGCTTGTCGACGAAGGGTCTTTCGAACGCTTTGCGGGACCGTCTGTCAAGGCGAATCCACTCGACTTCCCTGACTATGAGGAAAAGTTGACGAAAGATCGTGAACGGACCGGGATTGAAGAGGCCGTCGTATGTGGAAAGGCGACAATCGACGGACTACCACTCGTTGTCTGTGTGATGGATGCGAGATTCCGTATGGGGTCGATGGGTGCATACGTTGGAGAAGCGATTGCTTCGGCTGTCCGAAACGCCACATCACACGGGCTTCCAGTCGTCTTGTTCACAGCATCAGGTGGGGCTCGGATGCAAGAAGGAATGGTCAGTTTGATGCAGATGGCCAATACGTCCATCGCTCTAAAAGAACATGACGAAGCAGGATTGCTGTACATCGCGTATTTGACTCATCCGACGACAGGTGGTGTGTCAGCGAGCTTTGCGATGCTCGGCGACTTGAACGTCGCAGAGCCGGGAGCGCTCATCGGGTTTGCAGGACGACGAATCATCGAACAGACGATTCGGGAAAAACTTCCAGAGAACTTTCAAACTGCTGAGTTTTTACTTGAGTCAGGGCAGCTGGATGCGGTCATTCATCGTGAACAGATGCGTTCGTTCTTGAAGAGGATGATTGAATTACACGATGGGGGTGTCCGTCATGTTTGACCCAATCAAAGAAGTCACTGAACAGCTGAATAAATTACGGGAGACGGCTGAGACGAAAGGGATTGATTTATCCCGGGAGATTCGTCATCTCGAGTTAAAGCTCGACCGATTAGAAAAAGATATTTATGGGAATATGAAACCGTGGGATCGCGTACAGTTGGCGCGAAACCCGAAGCGACCGACAACGCTCGATTATATCCAGCATTTATTCCCTGACTTCATGGAACTCCATGGGGACCGACATGGGTATGACGATGCGGCAATTGTATCTGGACTTGCGACGTTTGAAGGAGTGCCGGTGACGATTATCGGACATCAGCGTGGGCGAAACACGAAAGAGAACATGAAACGGAACTTTGGTATGCCGCACCCGGAGGGCTATCGAAAAGCATTGCGTTTCATGAAACAAGCCGAAAAGTTCAACCGTCCTATTTTGACATTCATTGACACGAAAGGGGCTTATCCGGGGAAAGCCGCAGAAGAGAGAGGGCAAAGTGAAGCGATTGCCCGTAACTTGTTTGAGATGGCGACGCTGAAAGTGCCCATCGTCTCCGTTGTCATTGGAGAAGGTGGTTCAGGTGGTGCGCTTGGGATTGGTGTATGCGACCGTCTATTGATGCTTGAAAATAGTACGTACTCAGTCATCTCGCCAGAAGGTGCAGCGGCACTATTGTGGAAAGACGCGAAACAAGCAGAGCGTGCGGCAGAGACGATGAAGATTACAGCACAAGATTTATTCAACCTAGGGATTGTCGATGAAGTGGTAGGAGAAGTGTATGGGGGGGCACACGTTGATGTGTCACTACAGTCGTCACTCTTGAAACCTGTCTTATTACAGCACATGAACGAGTTGCTTGCGCAATCGACTTCTGAGCTGATTCAAGGACGTGCGACCAAATATCATCAAATTGGCACAATTAATGAGTGAAAACGGTAACAATGGCTTTGAATAAAGCTTTATTCATTCATCAACTGACTGTTTTGTAAGATACCCTATGCATTTTTTTCACATACTTGTGTTGTAAAACAAAGGTCAGACGTGGTATTTTATTTTCAGATTTCGTTAAAACACATAAGAGGTGAGCGACGTGAATTTAAAACGTATTGCGGTATTAACAAGCGGAGGAGACGCTCCTGGAATGAACGCTGCTGTCCGTGCCGTGACCCGAAAAGCAATTTTTGAAGGTCTTGAAGTGTACGGCGTGTATAACGGCTATCAAGGATTAATCGAAGGTGATTTAGTCGAATTAAATCTTGGATCAGTCGGCGACATCATTCAACGTGGAGGTACGTTCCTTCGCTCTGCGCGCTGTCCTGAATTCAGAACAGAAGAAGGTCGCGCAAAAGCAGTAGAACAGTTGAAGAAATTCAATATCGATGCCCTCGTGGTCATCGGTGGAGACGGCTCTTATCGCGGAGCTCAAAAATTGACTGAACTCGGATTCCCAACAATCGGCCTTCCGGGTACAATCGATAACGATATCCCAGGAACAGATGCGACAATCGGTTTCGACACAGCACTCAATACAGCGCTTGATGCGATCGATAAGATTCGTGATACGGCGTCATCACATGAACGTACGTATGTCATCGAGGTCATGGGTCGCGACGCTGGTGATATCGCGCTTTATTCTGGTCTCGCTGGTGGTGCTGAGTCGATTCTCGTCCCAGAACGTCCAGAGGATTTGAATGCAATCGTGGAACGAATCAATCACGGGATTGCACGCGGTAAGAAGCACTCAATCGTCATTGTTGCTGAAGGTGCGGGAAGTGCGGAAGAAATCGGCAAATTGATTGCTGAGAAGACGAACTCAGAAACACGTGTCACGATTCTCGGTCACATTCAACGTGGTGGTTCCCCAACTGCCGCTGACCGTGTCCTTGCAAGTCGTATGGGTGCATACGCTGTTGAGATCTTGCTTGAAGGGAAAGCGGGCCGCGTTGTCGGAATCCGTAACAACCAGATGATGGATCTTGATATCGATGAGGCGCTCGACAATAACAAGCACACGATTGATATGCAATTGATTGACCTCGTTAACCAATTGTCGATTTAAACGATTTTGTATGTTGCAGAGACGGGATACGGTCCAAGGCCCCCCGTTTTCTGTTTGTAAGTTGCACTATATCCCCTAGGAGGTTTTTATATTATGCGTAGAACGAAAATTGTATGTACCATTGGACCGGCTTCTGAGAAGCGTCTTCCTGAGATGATCGAAGCTGGGATGAACGTTGCCCGTCTCAACTTCTCACACGGTGACTATGAAGAGCACGGCGCTCGTATCCGTGACATCCGTGAAGCGGCGAAAGCAGCGGGTAAAGTTGTCACTGTTCTTCTCGACACAAAAGGTCCAGAGATCCGCACGCATACATTCGAAGACGGTAAGGCACTTCTTGAAAAAGGAAAAGAAGTCACAATCGTCTCAACGGAAGAAATCGTCGGAACGAAAGATCGTTTCTCTGTGACGTACGAAGGACTCTACGATGATGTGGAAGTCGGTTCACACATCATGCTCGACGACGGTCTCATCGGACTCCGTGTCGTTGAAAAGCTTGATAACCGTGATCTCCGTTGCGTCATTGAAAACGAAGGAATCATCAAGACGAAGAAAGGTGTTAACTTGCCAAACGTCAAGGTAAACCTTCCTGCCCTCACGGACAAAGACATCGCGGACATCGAGTTCGGGATCTCACAAGACATTGACGTGATTGCAGCATCATTCGTACGTCGTGCATCTGACGTAGTTGAAATTCGCCAACTTCTCGAGAAACATAACGCATCACACATCAAGATTTACCCGAAAATCGAGAACCAAGAAGGTGTCGATAACATCGAAGAAATCTTGGCAATCTCTGACGGTTTGATGGTAGCCCGTGGGGACCTCGGAATTGAAATCCCGACAGAAGAAGTGACACCAGTTCAAAAAGAACTCATCAAGAAGTGTAACGATCTCGGAAAGCCGGTCATCACAGCAACGCAAATGCTTGATTCAATGCAACGTAACCCGCGTCCGACACGCGCGGAAGCATCAGACGTAGCAAACGCAATCTTGGATGGAACAGACGCAGTCATGCTTTCTGGTGAAACAGCTGCAGGGGACTACCCAATCGAATCTGTTCAAATGCAAGCTGCAATCGCAGAGCGTACAGAACGCATGCTCGACTACAAAAACTTGTTGAAAGATCGTCAGAAGCGCAGTGAGCACACAGTGACGGATGCGATCTCTCAAGCGGTTGCGCACACGGCAATCAACTTGAACGCCAAAGCAATCTTGACACCGACACAATCAGGTTATACGGCTGCTCGTACAGCGAAGTATCGTCCTGAAGCGAACATCATCGCGGTGACAGAATCGGAGCGCGTTGCGCGTCAATTGAACCTCGTATGGGGCGTATACCCAATCGTTGCTGAAACAATGCCGAACAACACGGATGAAATGTTGGTTCAAGCATCGGAAGCGGCACGTCACGCTGGATTCGTCACTGACGGTGACCTCGTTGTCATCTCAGCTGGTATTCCTGCGGCGACAGCTGGTACGACAAACATGATGAAAGTCCACATCGTTGGTCACGCTCTCGCAGACGGGCGTGGAATCGGTGAGCGCGGTGTTGTTGGAGAAGTCGTTGTCGCGAAAAATGCGGATGAAGCAAATGCAAAAGCGAAAGACGGCATGATCCTTGTCGCACCATTCACAGATAAAGAAATGATGCCTGCGATCGAAAAAGCGGCTGGAATCATCACAGAAGACGGCGGATTGACGAGCCATGCTGGGATCGTTGGACCATCACTTCGCAAGCCAGTCATCGTAGGTGTTGATGCAGCGACAGCATCGCTTCGTGACGGTCAGATGATTTCAATCGACCCACTCACAGGTAAAATCTACAACGCATAATTGAACGACAATCGAACCGGCCTTCTACAAAGGTCGGTTCTTTTTCCGTTCGAAGAAAGGAATACGTATGAGTGCATATCTATTTTTATTGATGCTTGTCTTAATCGGTGTCATTTCAAATAACCAATCTGTCATTATCGCAAGTAGCGTCTTGTTGATCATCAAAGCAATCGGATTCGGAGACCAGTTATTTCCGACACTTGCATCGAAAGGAATCAGCTGGGGTGTGACAATCATTACGATCGCAGTTCTCGTCCCGATCGCGACCGGCGATATCGGGTTTAAAGAATTGTGGAATAGTATTAAAGGGCCGGTCGGGATTGTCGCATTTGCCTCAGGGATGTTCGTTGCCATTGCTGCGGGGCAAGGCGTACAACTGATGCGTGTCGACCCGGTCGTCACCACGGCACTCCTCGCAGGTACGATTCTAGCGGTTGGATTCATGAAAGGGATTCCCGTTGGACCGCTTGTCGGAGCTGGTATCGCGGCATTGATTTTAGGTGGATATCAAGTTATTGAAAAATGGTTTTGATATTTTCTGACAACTGAAGCCGCTTACATTTCTTTTTTGCAATAAATTGTTTATACTATATAAAGGACAGGGTAAACGGAGACTGGGTGAATGCAGGGGAACAACCCGTCCCGTATCCTTATTCCCTATAAACAGACTGTTTTTACGGTCGACCACTTTATACAAGACTGAGGGGGAGTTATGAATGTCAACGACAAAAGGGTTAGAAGGTATTGTGGCAGCAGCCTCAAAAGTCAGCTCAATTATTGACGGACAATTGACTTACGGAGGATACACCATTGATGATTTAGCGGACAACGCCACATTCGAAGAAGTAGTGTTCTTATTGTGGAACGACCGCTTACCAAATGCAGAGGAATTGACAGCGCTCTCAGATGCGCTTGTAAAAGAAGCGACATTGCCTGAAGAGGTGATTGATACGTTAAGACGTGCACCGAAATCAGCCAATGCAATGGCGACGATTCGTACAGCACTTTCACAACTCGCTCTATATGATGAGGAATCTGAAGACATGAGTGACGAGGCCAACATGCGTAAAGCGATTCGCCTACAAGCACAAGTCGCTACAATCGTGACGGCATTCGCTCGTCTTCGTAAAGGGGAGCAGCCGGTCGCACCGAAACCAGGTCTTTCTTACGCTGCGAACTTCTTATACATGCTAAACGGTGAAGAGCCGAGCGATGTAGCAGAAAAGACGATTGATAAAGCGCTCATCTTACACGCAGACCACGAGTTGAATGCTTCGACATTCACTGCTCGCGTTTGTGTAGCGACGCTCTCGGATATGTACTCAGGTGTCACGGCGGCCATGGGGGCACTCAAAGGGCCACTTCACGGTGGTGCGAACGAAGCGGTAATGAAAATGTTGCACGAGATCGACTCGGTCGACCGTGTTGAAGAATATGTTCGTGGCAAATTCGAGCGCAAAGAGAAGATCATGGGCTTCGGTCACCGCGTTTACAAGGATGGCGACCCACGTGCGAAACATTTGAAAGAAATGAGCCGTCAGTTGACTGCTCAAATCGGCGAACCGAAATGGTATGAGATGTCTGAGAAAATCGACCATCTTGTCGAAACGGAAAAAGGTTTGAAACCAAATGTCGATTTCTATTCAGCTTCAACTTATTATGCGCTCGGTCTCGAAGAAGATCTATTCACACCAATCTTCGCCGTATCTCGTATGTCTGGCTGGATTGCGCACATTCTCGAGCAATATGCGGATAATCGCTTGATTCGTCCACGTGCGGAATATGTTGGTGAAACGAGCCGTAAGTATGTTCCGGTAAACGAACGTTAATTCGAGACACATTTTAGACAAAAGTTTGGTAAACTAACAAGTGACGTAGGTCGGCGCACGCGTCGACCTACAGTAATGTACTTAGGGGGATTCATTATGTTGACACAAGGACAAAAGATTACAGTTGAAAACGGTGTATTGAACGTACCAAATGTACCGACCGTACCATTCATTATCGGTGACGGAACAGGTCCTGACATTTGGAATGCGGCTGTTCGCGTATTTGACGCTGCGGTTGAAAAAGCATATGGCGGCGACAAGAAAATCGAATGGATGGAAGTATATGCTGGGGAAAAAGCATATAACGAAAAAGGCGAATGGCTCCCAACAGAGACACTTGATCAAATTCGTGAGTACTTGATTGCCATCAAAGGACCACTTACGACTCCGGTCGGTGGAGGAATTCGTTCATTGAACGTCGCACTTCGTCAAGAACTCGATTTATATACATGCCTTCGCCCAGTTCGTTACTTCACAGGTGTTCCTTCACCAGTAAAACGTCCTGAAGATACAGATATGGTCATCTTCCGTGAAAACACTGAAGATATCTATGCTGGAATCGAGTACGCTTCAGGAAGCGATGAAGTGAAAAAACTCATCAAATTCTTGCAAGACGAGATGAATGTCAACAAGATCCGTTTCCCAGAAACATCAGGAATCGGAATCAAGCCAGTTTCTTCTGAAGGAACAGAACGTTTGGTTCGTGCAGCAATTGAATATGCGATTGCGAACAACCGTAAATCTTTAACGCTCGTCCACAAAGGGAACATCATGAAGTTCACAGAAGGCGCCTTCAAAAACTGGGGTTATGCACTCGCTGAAGCGGAGTACGGTGACAAAGTGTTCACATGGGCACAGTATGACCGTATCAAAGAAGAATCTGGTGAAGCAGCTGCTAACGAAGCTCAGTCGAAAGCGGAAGCTGAAGGGAAAATTATCGTCAAAGATTCAATCGCTGATATCTTCCTCCAGCAGATTTTGACTCGTCCACGTGAGTTCGACGTTGTTGCGACGATGAACTTGAACGGTGACTACATCTCAGATGCCCTTGCTGCTCAAGTAGGTGGAATCGGGATTGCACCTGGTGCGAACATTAACTACATCACAGGACATGCGATTTTCGAAGCGACACATGGTACAGCTCCGAAATACGCGGGTCTTGATAAAGTAAACCCATCTTCAGTCATCCTTTCAGGTGAGATGATGCTCCGCCACATGAACTGGAACGAAGCGGCTGACCTCATCATCAACTCAATGGAGAAAACGATCGCTTCGAAAGTTGTCACATACGACTTCGCACGTCTCATGGACGGAGCGACAGAAGTGAAATGTTCAGAGTTCGCGGATGAATTGATTAAAAACATGTAAGATGACCGAGGAGGAGAGCTCATGATTCGTCGTAACAAAATTTCTGTTATTGGAAGTGGCTTCACCGGTGCAACGACTGCACTGTACTTGGCTCAACGTGAGCTAGGGGATGTCGTACTGCTCGATATGGAAGAAAAAGTAGGACCGACGAAAGGGAAAGCGCTCGACATGCAAGAAACGGCACCGATTCAAGGGTTTGATTCGTGGGTCACAGGTACGTCTGATTACGCGGACACGGCCGATTCCGATGTGGTTGTCATTACCGCGGGAATCGCGCGCAAGCCGGGGATGAGCCGGGACGACCTCGTCGCAACGAATGCAAACGTCATGCGCTCGGTTGTGAAAGAGATTGCCCGTTACTCTCCAGACGCCATCCTGATCGTATTGACGAACCCAGTAGACGCCATGACGTACGCGGCGTTCAAAGAATCAGGGTTCCCGAAAGAACGCGTCATCGGTCAATCCGGTGTATTGGATACGGCTCGCTTCCGAACGTTTGTGGCACAAGAGCTGAATGTTTCTGTCAAAGACGTATCCGGATTCGTCCTTGGTGGTCATGGAGACGATATGGTGCCTCTCGTACGCTATTCTTACGCTGGAGGCATTCCGCTCGAAAAGCTCATCCCATATGAGCGAATCGAGCAAATCGTCGAACGGACACGAAAAGGTGGCGGCGAGATTGTCCAACTACTGGGCGATGGCTCGGCGTATTATGCGCCAGCCGCTGCCATCGCGGAGATGGTCGAGGCGATTGTAAAAGATCAGCGTCGAATCTTACCGGCCATCGCATACCTTGAGGGAGAGTACGGATTCCATGATTTGTATCTTGGCGTCCCGACGATTCTTGGAAAACATGGAATTGAGCAAGTGTTAGAGCTCGACTTGACGGATGAAGAAAAAGCAGCGCTATCGAAGTCTGCGGATTCTGTCCGCTCGGTATTAAGCGTCTTATAAGTTTGAGGTGTTTCCTGTCATGTTGCAGGAGGCACCTTTTTTGCGTCTTCTCTCTTATCGAACATGCTACACTGAAAGTGGATTTGTTTTGTTTTTGTAAAGATTTGCTTTGAGGTTGGTCGTTTCAAGCATTGATTTGTAAAATAGAAAGTGACATTTGATGGTTTAAGAGGAGGAAGCAGTGTGGCTGATAAAGTAATTGTTGTCGACGATGAAGTATCGATTGCGACATTATTGAAATTTAATTTAGAACAGGCTGGCTTTGAAGTAGAGACGGCGCACGACGGCAAAACTGGATTGGAATTGGCTGAGAAAAAGGATGCCGTGCTCATCGTGCTCGACTTGATGCTGCCGGAGATGGATGGACTTGAAGTGTGCAAACGACTCCGTCAGCAAAAAGTCAATACACCGATTTTAATGCTCACGGCAAAAGATGATGAGTTTGACAAAGTATTGGGGCTCGAGCTCGGAGCGGACGATTATTTGACGAAGCCGTTCAGCCCACGTGAAGTAGTCGCGCGCGTCAAAGCGATTCTTAGACGTTCTGCCCCGCAAGAATCGGCGGTTGAAGAGGACATCATTCAAATCGGAGATGTTAAAATCGTCGCTTCAAACTACGAAGTGTTCAAGCAAGGGGAGCGCCTTGAGTTAACGCCGAAAGAATTTGAATTGTTAGCCTATTTGGCGAAAAATAAAGGGCGCGTGTTGACTCGAGATCAATTGTTATCGGCCATTTGGAATTATGACTTTGTGGGTGATACCCGGATTGTTGATGTCCATATCAGTCACCTTCGTGAAAAAATTGAACCGGTAACGAAGAAACCGACCTATATTAAAACGATTCGCGGTCTTGGCTATAAGATGGAGGAGCCGACTTCGGAATGAAGACGTATCGCTCTAGATTTATGACGACTCTCATTTTTCTTGTCACCGGTGTCTTGCTGACGCTCGGGATTGTCCTTGGGCAGCTCTTCAAAGATTTTTATCTGGATTCAGAACGAGATCGTCTAAAAGAAGATGCTCAATTGGCAGCCCTCTACCTCGAAGGAGGCGGATTGGACGAGACTCGTGAGTATGTCGCTCAAATCGATGACGGGAGCAGTTTTGATATTCTCCTTCTCAATAGTCGGATGGAGGTAATCGCTGGCACACCGTTTCGCGTGGGGTCCATCGATTACAAAATTGATCCGAGTATGGTCCCTGAGGAAGGGACGTTCGGTGAAGCGGATGAGGACGAGTTGATTCAATACACAAAACCGATCGAACTTGCGACCGGTGGGACGGTCTATTTAACATTCATTCGTTATGTATCGGATTTAGAAGGGGTGTATAATCGCATCTGGTTGACGATTGCCCTCGCGCTCTTCTTCTCCTTCTTCATAATTTTATTCGTGCTCCAACATTTGACGAATCAATTTATTCGACCAATCGATGAGGCGACGATCGTCTTGCGGGAACTGGCGGACGGGAATTATCGGGCCCGTGTGTATGAACTCAGAAATGATGAAGAGACAGGTAGCCTAGCAGGGTCAATCAACGTGCTTGCCCGGAATTTGGAGTCGATTTCTCTCGGGGAGTCCGTACAACGGGCGAGACTCGAATCGTTAATCGAGTATATGGGGGCGGGTCTTCTGCTCGTCGACGAGCGAGGGATTGTCACGTTGGTCAACCGCTCTTATCGTGAAATGTTCCAATACGATGATTTAACGATTGGACAATTTTATCACGGGATTCTACCGAGTCCTGAAGTAGAATCGCTCATCGAAGACGTTTATCTGACGGAAGAGGTCCACCGCCGTCAGTTATCGATTCGAACGGGATTCAATCAAAAAACGTATATGGTATCCGCAGCACCGATTTTCAGTGACACCGGGATGCTTCGCGGCACGACGTTACTGTTTAACGATATCACGGAACTGAAACGACTTGAGAAGATGCGGAAAGATTTCGTGGCGAACGTTAGTCATGAACTGAAGACACCGCTCACATCCATACGTGGGTTTAGTGAGACGCTTCTTGATGGGGCGAAAGAAGTCCCGGAACTTCGAGACCAGTTTTTAGACATCATCCAGAAAGAAGCGACACGGATGCAGATGCTTGTTGAGGATCTCCTTGAATTGTCGAGATTGGAGCGGGATGACTTCCAAATGGAGTTGGTGTCCGTCGATCTGAATCAGCTCGTCGATGAGGTCTGTCTCCTGCTCAGTCAAAAGGCGAGCAAGAAGTCGATTCAGCTAGAAACGAAACACGAGGGGACGGTCGTCTTGCAAGCGGACCTGAACCGAATGAAGCAAGTCATCATGAACTTGGTCGCCAACGCCATCAACTATTCACCAGAAGGAAGTCGTGTCGACATCGCCGTGGAAGCAATGGCAGATTCCTATAAACTTCGCGTCAAGGACAACGGAATCGGGATCGCCGAAAAAGAAGTGAGTCGTATTTTTGAGCGCTTCTATCGTGTCGATAAGGCAAGAAGTCGGAACTCGGGTGGAACTGGCCTCGGACTCGCCATCGTGAAACACATCATCGATTTGCATCATGCCACGATCGACGTAGAGAGTGAGGAAGGCAAAGGAACGACGTTTACCATTACATTCCCTCGGGTTTAACAATGACTTTATCGTTCGTTCATATTTACTTTACAAAACCTTGCTATCCTATGAATGAGACCTCTTCATCATCTCGTGACTCGATCGGTGCTCATCTCCACACGATCGAGAATTTGGCCCTTTTCTATTCGTAGAAAAGGGTCTTTTTTTTCGAACGCATGTACCCGTATGGTATGATGGTTGAAGAGAAGAATGGAGGTCGATTGAATGAATAAACTACTAGTCCTTGATGGGAACTCCTTAACATATCGTGCGTTTTTTGCACTGCCTCCGATGTCGGATGCGTCAGGTCGGAATACGAATGCAGTGTATGGGTTTACGATGATGTTATTGAAACTAATGGAAGATGAGCAACCGACTCATTTTGCTGTGGCGTTCGATGCGTCAAAGAAAACGTTCCGTCACGATACGTTCGCGGAATACAAAGGTGGACGTCAAAAGACACCGGGAGAATTGCGTGAACAATTTCCGCTCGTGCGTGACGTTTGTCGGGCGTTTGGCATCTCTGTCTTAGAGCTTGACCAATACGAGGCGGATGATATCATCGGGACGCTCTCAAAAGACCCGACTTTTGATCAGGTGACGGTTGTGACGGGGGATAAGGATTTACTTCAATTGATCAATGAACGTGTGACGGTCTATTTGACGAAACGAGGCATCACCGACGTCGAGAAAATGACCGTGACCGCGTTCAAGGAACGCTACGACGGACTACAACCGATTCAGATGATTGACCTAAAAGGATTAATGGGAGATAAATCTGACAACATTCCTGGTATTCCAGGGGTCGGGGAAAAGACGGCACTGAAGTTGATTGCCACATACGGTACCGTCGAGGCCCTTTACGAACATACGGATGAGTTGAAAGGGAAGCAAAAGGAAAAAGTAGAGGCGAATGAACAAGAAGCGAAAATGTCGAAACAGTTGGCGACCATTTACACGGATGTACCGATTGATGTGACGATGGATGATCTTCTCTTTAAGCCATATGACGCTTCGGTCGTCAAAACGTTATTTATGGATTTACAGTTCAAGTCACTCATCGGCAAACTGACGGATACCTCTTCAGAAGAACCGGTTGAAAAAGCGGAACGACCAACAATCGCGTTGGCCGATCAAGATTTATCGCGAGCTGTGTTAATGCTTGAACAGCTGAATGATGATTATTTTGAAGAAGACGTGATTGGAGTGGCGATCGCGTCGGAACGAGGTGTCACGATTGGAGATGTGACGCTTCTTGAGGACGAACGGGTCAAGGAATGGATCGAAAACGAGACGAAGACGACGATTTGTCTCGATGCGAAGCAGACAATTATTCAATTGAAACGTCACCAATTGGCACTGCGTGGGTATGAAGACCTGCTTGTCGCAGGGTATTTGCTCAACCTATCTGGTGGGACGTCTCTCAGCTCGATTGCCGCACACTTTACGTATCCTCTTGAGGAAGATGAAACGGTCTACGGAAAAGGTGCAAAAATCAAGGTGCCGGAAGAGAATGTTTTTCATGCTCATCTCGCAGAAAAGGCGTACGCCATCTATACATTGTTTGAACGCATTGTTTCGGAGTTGAAAGAGAATGAACAGACAGAACTCTATGAGGCGCTTGAAAAACCGCTCGTCTCCGTATTGGCCGAGATGGAGTGGGCTGGTATCCACGTAAATGTCGAAACGCTTCAACATATGGAAACGGACCTGCGTGAACGTCTAAATGCACTTGAGGTCACGATTCATGAATTAGCCGGGGAACCGTTCAACATCAACTCACCGAAACAGTTAGGGGTCGTATTATTTGAAAAACTGTCACTCCCTCCTGTGAAAAAGACGAAAACAGGATACTCAACGGCAGCGGATGTCCTCGAAAAATTGGCACCGCTTCATCCGATCATTGAGAAAATCATGCATTATCGTGAACTTGGCAAACTTCAGTCCACGTATGTCGAGGGCTTGCAGAAAGTCGTGAAGGATGATGGCAAGATTCATACGCGTTATACACAGACGCTTACTCAAACGGGACGGCTTTCGTCGGTTAACCCGAACCTTCAAAATATTCCGATTCGATTAGAAGAAGGGCGTCGCATCCGTAAAGCGTTTACCGCGAGTGAACCGGGATGGGTACTTTATGCGGTCGATTACTCTCAAATCGAACTGCGCATCATGGCACATATGTCACAAGATGAGAAGATGATGGCAGCCTTCCTTCACGATGAGGATATTCATACGTCGACGGCGGCGAACGTGTTTAAAGTTTCCACTGAAGAAGTTACGTCACTCATGCGTCGTCAAGCAAAAGCCGTCAACTTCGGAATCATCTATGGCATCAGTGATTATGGACTCTCACAAAACCTAGGGATTACACGGAAAGAAGCGCAGACCTTTATCGATACGTACTTTGAACAGTTCCCTGGGGTGAAGACGTTCATGGATGCCGCGATTGAACGGGCACGTGAACACGGGTTCGTCGAGACGATGTTGAAACGACGCCGGAACATCCCGGACATCCATTCTCGTAATTTCAACTTGCGTGGGTTTGCTGAACGTACCGCAATCAACACACCGATTCAAGGAACGGCAGCGGACATTATTAAAAAAGCGATGATTGATGTCGATCATGCGTTAAACACGTCAAAACTTCAATCTAAGCTGTTGTTACAAGTACACGATGAATTGATATTCGAAGGTCCGGCCGAAGAGATGGAAGCATTAGAAAAACTTGTGACCGAAGCGATGGAACATACGGTCACACTTGATGTCCCGTTACGTGCGGACGGAGCGGTTGGAACGACATGGTTTGACACGAAATAAACGGATAGAAAGGAAATCAGTATGCCAGAATTACCAGAAGTCGAAACGGTCTGTCGTAGGTTGCGACCTGCCGTTTCAGGAAAAACGATTCAGTCTGTCGATGTCCTCGACCCTAAAATTATCCGCGGACTCGACCCCGAAGAATGGGTTCACCATTTGATTGGAGAAACGATTACGGATGTGGAACGTCGGGGGAAATTCATCTTATTCAAATTGACGAACGGATATCTCGTCTCCCATCTTCGGATGGAAGGGAAGTTTTTCCCTTATGACTCCATTACAGAACCGGTAAAACATACACATATCGTGATTACGTTCACGGACCAATCGACTCTACACTATAATGATGTCCGTAAATTCGGTACGATGGAGTTGCGGACGAATGAAACGATTCACACCACACCACCGCTCTCATTACTTGCGTACGAGCCATTTGACGAGCGTGTGACAACCGAGGTGTTACACCGACGTTTAGAGCGCATGAAGACACGCGCGATTAAGACCGCCCTCCTCGATCAGTCCATCTTTGTTGGATTAGGTAACATCTATGTAGATGAGACGTTGTTTCGTGCGGGTGTCCATCCGACACGACCGGCCGCAAGTTTGTCACATGAAGAAGTCGACCGTGTGCGGACTGAAGCCATTGCTGTCTTGACTGAGGCCATTGAGCGTGGAGGTAGTACGATTCGCAGTTATGCCAATCCAGATGGGGCCACAGGAACGTTTCAAGAGAGGCTCTACGTGTATGGACAGACCGGAGAACCGTGCCGCCGATGCGGACATGAAATTGAAAAGATGAAATTGGGCGGGCGAGGTACGCATTACTGTCCGCACTGTCAACAACGTTAAGGGGTGGACGTGTATGTTGAAGATTGGATTGACTGGTGGAATTGCAACCGGGAAGTCTACGGTATCGCGACTGTTTCGAGAACGAGGCATTCCGATTATCGATGCCGATTTGATTGCAAGGACGGTCGTTGAACCAGGAGGAAAGGCGATTGAGGGGGTAAGGGCCGCATTTCCAAAATGTTTTGTGGGCGACGTGCTGAACCGTCCTGCGCTCGGTCGGGAAATCTTCCATGATGAAGCAAAACGTCAGCAATTGAATCAATTGATGCATCCAGCGATTCGAGAAGAAATGAACGAGCAAATGCGAACGTATGAGGCATCGGGGGAACCTGTCGTCATTTTTGATATTCCCTTACTGTTTGAAGGGACGATGCTCGATCTGGTTGATTATTCCGTCGTCGTCTATTGCCGTGAAGAGATTCAACTGATGCGTCTCATGGAACGGAATGGATTGACGAAAGAAGAGGCGTTAGCCCGTATTCGTTCACAGATTCCAATTGAAGATAAAAAGCACCAGGCGGATTTCCTCATAAACAATAATGGGGCATTAGGGGACCTCCCTCCACAAATCAATCGTCTGGTCGAACAGTTTCAAACGATACAAAAAGAAGGCGACTGATATCGCCTTCTTTTTAGTTTAATGGATCGGATTCTGGAGACCCTTTTTTCCATGTATCATAAATCGCACGTCCATCACTAGGATGACCGTTCGAATAATAGATGGGATAGAGTGAGAAGAAGATATAGTAGAACGAGAAATAGGCGAACTGATAGGTATAGAGTGTCGGTTCAATATCTCGTCGAAGAATGAACGCGTTGACGATTAAGATGCTCGTTAAATTGAAAATGGCTCCACCGCCATAGACTAGCGTACGGGTGACCTTGTTGCTCCATCTTAAATCAGTGAACTGGCACCATGCATCGTAAAAATAAACACGATTTACTTGTAAACGACCTACTTTAAATAGTTTCTTCCCGGTACCGATTTGCATATCGAGTGAGCCGCCGAACAACTTTGCGAAGAAGAAGTGTCCAAGCTCATGAATTAATGTCACAATCGGTAAAATGATAAAGAACGAAATAAAGAATTTATCGATATCTCCCCAATCAAACATCATGACGCCTCCTTTCTCTTGTCTGTTACGCCAAGAAATTTCCCTCATTTTCAAAAAATAAACAAAGAAAAACGAAAAAAATGTGACGAATCATAGTGAAAACGCTTACAGCTATCCGTTATAATGAAACCGTAATGTAGAAAAAGGGGGATCTATCATGGGGACAAAAGTGGCAATTAACGGATTTGGTCGAATCGGAAGAATGGTATTTCGAAAATTGATGCTCGAGGGACGTCATGAAGTGGTGGCGATTAACGCAAGTTATCCGGCGGATACACTTGCGCATCTCATTAAACATGACTCGATTCACGGTCCATTCGGATTGACAGTACGTGCGCATGGGGATGCGCTCGAAGTCGATGGGAAACGGATTGAACTTATTTCGGAACGTGATCCATCACGGTTGCCTTGGTCAGACCTTGAAATCGACATCGTCGTCGAAGCGACCGGGAAGTTTAACTCCGATAGCGGGGCAAGACTTCATCTTGAGGCAGGCGCGAAAAAAGTGATTTTGACCGCACCGGGTAAAGGGGACTTACGCACGATCGTGATGGGGGTCAATGATCGTGACTATCGCCCGGAGGAAGACCATATCATTTCAAACGCATCGTGTACGACGAACTGTCTCGGACCTGTCGTGAAGGTTTTGCATTCGACGTTCGGTATCGAGACGGGACTGATTACGACAGTACACGCCTATACGAACGATCAGAACAATATTGACAACCCGCATAAAGATTTGCGGCGCGCGCGTGCGTGTGGCAGTTCCATCATCCCGACATCAACGGGAGCGGCTAAGGCGATTGGTCTGGTGATGCCGGAACTACAAGGGAAGTTAAACGGAATGGCACTCCGTGTACCGACTCCGAACGTATCACTTGTCGACTTGGTCGTCGAACTCCACCGAGATGTTACAGTCGATGAAGTCAATGAAGCGTTTGAACGGGCAGCGTATGGAGAAATGACGGGTATTTTAGGCGTTTCTCACGAACCGCTCGTCTCTATCGATTTTAACGGGGACGATCGCTCGTCGATTATCGACATGGATTCGACGATGGTACTCGGAGGGAATCATGTCAAAGTACTAGCATGGTATGACAATGAATGGGGCTACTCATGCCGTGTCGTGGACTTGTTGGATATGGTGGCCAGCTATCTTCAAATCGGGCAACAAGAAACACACGCCTAAAAAATATTACGTGCGGAGAAATATTTTTTAGATTTTTTTATCAAATGTCTTGTAACGACGTCCCAAACACGTTACACTCAATTTCGTGAACTTCAATTGGTCTGACAAACGCAACTTAAAGGGTTAGGACCTCTTAGGACTAACTTGCCCCCGTGGTTGTGGGCGATTCAGGCACAAAGTGAGTGATCATCAACTACTTTGAGACCATTGATGTAAAGGGGGATCCACTAATATGGATACTATGGGACGTCACATTATTACAGAACTTTGGGAGTGCAATCCCGACAAATTAAATGATATCGACTACATCGAGCGTTTGTTCGTCGATGCTGCTCTTCGTTCGGGCGCTGAAGTCCGCGAAGTTGCATTCCACAAATTTGCGCCACACGGTGTAAGTGGAGTCGTCATCATTTCAGAATCACACTTAACGATTCACAGTTTCCCAGAACATGGCTATGCGTCAGTTGACGTGTTTACATGTGGAGATCGAATCGATCCGGCTACAGCATCGCAGTATATTGCTGAAGGATTGGATGCAAAAGTACGTGAAGATGTGAAACTTGAGCGTGGAATGGGACCGATTCGTGTTCCGGAAGCGCAAGTGGCAATCAGCAAATAAATCAGATTGACCTTTTGAGGCTGGCCGTTTAACGGTCAGCCCTTTTAATTGTTTTGTTGTCGCCTTAATTTTGATATGCTTAACGTATATAACTCAGGCGTTGAGGTGGATTATGGGACTGTTAGATAAGTTACAAACACATATTGAAACGAAAGATACACATAAAAATGAAATGCTCCGAACACGTTACTATGCGGCATCGTCACATGCGATGTTGCAATGGTTAGAAGGAAAAATTCAAGAGAACGGTCAGACGGTTCGTCGAATCGATGCGAATCGAGGAGAACTTTCGTTTCTCGGAGAAGGCTGGGACGGGCTCATCACGATTGTACAAGTGGATGGCGGCCGAACGGCTGTCGATTTTACATTAAACCGTGAACAGCGACTCGGTGCAGACCTTTCGCAAATTGTATCGCACTACTACGAGGCGCTCACACAACAATTCCCGTTACGTGCCATTGGTAATAAAACTGTCGAACGATAAGGAGGTTTGAGCATGCGTTGTCCGAAATGTGATCATAATGGAACGAGAGTGCTCGATTCCCGTCCGGTGCAAGACCATTATTCGATTCGACGTCGTCGTGAATGTGAAAAATGTGGGTATCGGTTTACAACGTTTGAGACGGTTGAACAGACACCGCTCATCATTGTTAAAAAAGATGGAAATCGTGAAGAGTTCAGTCGTGAAAAAGTGCTTCGCGGCATTATTCGGGCGTGCGAGAAACGACCTGTCACACTTGAACAGCTTGAAGGAGTTGTGACGAAAGTCGAACAGCAACTCCGTGCCCTCGCCCAGTCAGAAATTCCAAGTGAACAAGTAGGCGAGCTTGTGATGAATGAACTTGCACGAGTCGATGAAGTCGCATATGTTCGGTTTGCATCGGTTTATCGTCAATTCAAAGACATCAAGGTGTTCTTTAAAGAACTTGAAGATTTAATGAAGCAAGAAAATTCGACCAACTAAAGGGCGGCCTGCTGGTCGCCCTTTTTCAAGGGAGAGAGCCATGGAGAAAGAACGTACAATCTTTGGGACGGACGAATTGTTAATCATGAGTACCGGTCTAGTCGACCGTGAATCGTACCAGTCCCTTTACCACTTATATCAACCTGTCATCGGGGTGAAGGCGCTCGCACTCTATCAAACGTTATGGAGTGAACTAAGACCGGGCAAAATGAAATCCAACTATATGTCCCATAGTGCATTGTGTGAGATGTTGGAGTTCTCCATCAATGAGTTAATGGACAGTTTGTTCCGCTTAGAAGCGATCGGATTAGTGCGCACCTATAAAACAAAAGACGCTCGATTGACACAATACGTTTATCAGTTACGTGTTCCGCTTGCACCGCACACGTTTTTGAATGATGGGTTACTGTCGAGTTTCCTCTTCTATAAAGTCGGGGAAGTACGATTCAAACAACTGCAAGGGCGTTTTACGATTGATCCGTTGCCCGCAGGCATCGTCGAAGTGACAAAGGATTTCAATGAAGTATTTGATGTCAAAGGAGTGAACCATCGTGCGTTCACACAAAAAAATTATGAAAAGCCGGACCGGGCTAAGATTGAGATCAACTATTCGTTCGATATGGAAATTGTGAAAAAACTGACGAATTTTCCAGTTGGATTTTTCACGAAAAAATTAGACGAAACGATCACAAAATTGGCCTACGTGTCACAACTCGATGAAGAGACGATGGCGGAAATGTTGAAAGAATATTTCGTACATGAGGCGTACTTGCCACTCAGCGAACAAGAGAAGCGGGACGGTTGTCGTCAAATGGTTCTGCAGTTGAAGAAGAAACAGACGCGCCACCGGAAAGAGAAGACCGTCGAACTTGAACAGACGAAACTAGGAGATTTGCATGATCCCGAAGTGATGGAGTCCGCACACCCACATCAATATGTCTCGACGCTTCGGAAGACCCCTCATCTTTCAAAAAGTGATGAACAGTTAGTCATTGAACTCGTCGACACACTCGGTCTCGCGCCAGGGGTCATCAATGCGCTCTTCTATTACTGTATCGAAGTGAAGAAGCAGACGCGGCTGAGCGAGAACTATGTCTTGCGCATTGCGACGAGTTGGAAAACAGCGGGCTATACGAATGCAAAAGAAGCGCTAGAGCGTGAAGAGTCTCAAGATGCGCTCATCGAGAAGAAACAGCAAAAACGTGAGAGTGTGCAACGCACCACAGTCGGGTCACGACGGAAACCCCAACAAGGGGATATGCCGAAATGGCTCGAGGACGAGGCGAAACAACAGCGCTCATACGACCAAGCGAGGAAAAAAGAACTCGAGTCGTCCGTACCGGATGACGCGGAACTCGTGAAACTATTAAATGAATTGAAAGAGAAGGGGTGAGGGGATGGAACGAATCAATCAGTCGCTGTCTCAGTTGATGAACCGAAAAGAAGTTCGGGAGGCGTACGAGTCGATTCGCAAACGTACACTGAACCACCCGGGTGTCATCGCATTTTTGAACGCTCATCCAGAGTTAGAGGAGAAGGCGATTGAAATCGGGTTTACCAAACTGAGTGAGTATGCGGAACAGATGGATGGAAAAACGTTCAGAGAAGATCAGGCCGTCATCCCAGGCCATCAACCGGTACTTTATGTCGATTTAGGACAGATTGCAATTCGATATGAAGAAACGGTCGCACATCGCCAGGCGAGACGACAAAAAGAAATGGACCGTAAATTCAAAAGTTTGTTTTTACCGGAAGAAGTTCGCGAGGCGAGTTTCGAATCTTTCGATTGGGGCGACGACGCGCGTAAAATCGCATTGCGTGAAGCGATGCGATTTGTAACAGGGATGAAGTCTCGTCAAAAAGTGAACGGCCTCTATCTCCATGGTAGTTTTGGCGTCGGGAAGACATATTTACTCGCCGCGATCGCCAATGAGTTGAAGGTGGCGGACATCGAGACGATTCTAGTCCATGCTCCGGGCTTTGTGTCGGAGGCGAAACGCAAAATTCGTACCGAGTCGTTCGACTCTTTCTTGACGTCGTTTCAACATGTGCCTGTCTTACTGATTGATGACATCGGAGCTGAAGCCATCAGTCCGTGGGTACGAGATGAATTGTTCGGGATCATTCTTCAGTATCGGATGATGCATCGCTTGCCGACGCTCTACAGTTCAAACTTTAGCGGAGAAGAACTCGAGACGCACTTTTCAATCGATGGTTCGCCGCAAAATAAAATGAAGGCACAGCGACTCATGCAACGTATTTCCACGACGACGACCCAAATTGAGTTAAAGGGTGAAAATCGCCGTCGGTAAAGGATTGTTTTTCTTTGGAGAGTTGACTATACTAAGAAGCATATAAAGGATGCATAGAAGAGGATATGGATCATCGAGACGAGTTTTAGCGAGGGAAGGGCGGTGGAAGCTTCCTAACGACGACGATGGATTTACTCCCTCAGAGCACCGTACGGGTCAATCGTGCGGCGATTCACACTCGTTATCGTGTGTTCGAGCCAAGCAGATTGCTTGGGAACGAGGGTGGTACCACGAGAATCAAAGCTCGTCCCTTTTTGAGGGATGGGCTTTTTTTATATTCATTTTTTGAGAGGGGACAGATGTACATGATTCAATTAACATTTCCAGATGGCGCTGTAAAAGAGTTCGAGGCCGGCGTCACAGCAGAAGACGTCGCGGGCTCGATCAGTCCGGGACTTCGTAAAAAGGCAATCGCAGCAAAACTAGACGGAGAACTCATCGACTATCGTCGTCCAATCGAACATGACGGCAAAATCGAACTCGTGATGCCGGACTCGGAAGATGGTCTTGATTTGATGCGTCACTCGTCAGCGCACTTGATGGCTCAAGCGATCAAACGGTTATACGGAGAAGACAACAACATCTATCTCGGAATTGGACCGACGATTGAGAACGGGTTCTATTACGATATCGAGATGGATCGTCGCATCAATGAGGAAGACCTTCCTGAAATCGAAAAGATGATGAAACGCATCGTCGACGAAAACTTAGAAATCACACGTGAAGTCGTTTCCCGTGACGAGGCGCTCGCTCGTTATAAAGAATTGGGAGATCCGCTCAAGATTGAGTTGATTGAGGACATTCCTGCTGATCAAACCCTTACAATCTATCATCAAGGTGAGTTCTTTGACCTTTGCCGTGGACCTCACGTCCCGTCAACATCGAAGTTGAAAATCTTCAAATTGATGAGCGTGGCTGGTGCCTACTGGCGCGGGGACTCAGACAATAAGATGCTACAGCGTATTTACGGGACAGCGTGGGCGACGAAAGAACAACTCGCTGAACACTTGCGTCTTCTTGAAGAGGCGAAAGAACGCGACCATCGTAAACTCGGGAAAGAACTCGACCTCTTCTTCGTTTCACAAGAAGTCGGTCAAGGGCTTCCGATGTGGCTTCCGAAAGGGGCTGCGATTCGTCGTACGGTCGAGCGCTACATCGTTGATAAAGAACTCGAACTCGGATATCAACATGTCTACACACCGGTTCTCGGTTCGGTGGACTTGTATAAGACATCTGGTCATTGGGATCACTATCAAGACGACATGTTCCCGAAAATGGAGATGGACAACGAAGAACTCGTCCTTCGTCCGATGAACTGCCCGCACCACATGACAATCTACAAACATGAGCCACGTTCGTACCGCGAACTTCCACTTCGAATCGCTGAGCTTGGCGGGATGCACCGTTACGAGATGTCAGGGGCGCTCACAGGTCTACAACGTGTTCGTTATATGGTATTGAATGATGGACATACGTTCGTTACACCTGAACAGATGAAGCAAGAATTCAAAGACATCGTTCATTTGATTCAAGAAGTATACGCTGACTTCGGCATAAAAGATTATCGTTTCCGTCTCTCGTATCGCGATCCTGCTGATAAAGAGAAGTATTTCGATAACGATGCCATTTGGGAAATGGCACAAAGTCAGTTGAAGGAAACGATGGACGAGCTCGAACTTCCGTACTTCGAAGCAGAAGGCGAAGCGGCATTTTACGGACCGAAACTCGACGTGCAAGTACGGACGGCACTTGGGAAAGAGGAGACGCTCTCGACTGTCCAACTCGACTTCTTGCTTCCGGAACGTTTCGATTTGACATACACTGGGCCAGACGGTAAGGACCATCGTCCAATCGTCTTGCACCGTGGTGTCGTCTCGACGATGGAACGGTTTGTCGCTTACTTGATTGAAGAGTATAAAGGCGCGTTCCCGACATGGCTCGCACCGGTCCAAGTCAAGTTGATCCCGGTTTCACACGTCCACGACGAATACGTCGCAGAAGTGAAAGCAGAACTTGTCAAACGTGGTGTTCGTGTCGAAACGGATCTCCGTGACGAGAAACTAGGCTATAAGATTCGTGAAGCACAAATGAAGAAGATTCCGATGACGCTCGTTCTTGGCGATAAAGAGCGAGATGAGCGTGCGGTCAATATTCGCCGCTACGGTCAGCAGGAACAAGTTTCTGCTTCACTTGATGAATTCATCGCATCGCTCACAGATGAGATTGCGAACCGTTCACGTTAAGTGAGGGACCACCTTTCCAACCAGAAAGGTGGTTTTTTTCGGTCTATAGACGGATGTGTATTTGGTCATCTACACGTATCGTAAACGTAAGGAGTGATACTTAATGAATTATATGAAGCCAGTATTGGCACTTACTATTGGAGCGGTTGCGTTCACAGGAGCGCTTCCGAAAGTCGGAGCGGAGGCAATCGTCAATGATACGATTGTAACCCTTGGTGAATCATTATCTTCAGAGCAACAAAAATGGGTACTTGAGCGTATGGATGCCCCAGAAGGAATCGAACCCATTATCGCGACTGCCGCAGATGAAGAAAAGTATTTAGGTGATTCGGTCCCGCAAGCACAGCGTGGAGGCGGCATGTACTCGTCTGCCCGAATCAAGTTGACGAACGGGACTGGTCTTGATATTCAGACGGAAAACGTGACGTGGGTCACGAAAGATATGTATGCGAACGCCCTCGTCACGGCGGGTGTGACGGATGCCGATATTTATATCACGTCACCGATTAACGTGACGGGTACCTCGGCCTTGACGGGAATTATGAAGGCATATGATCAGACCGCGGCCGAGACCGGGATTGAACTGTCGGATGAACGAAAAGAATTGGCGCAAGAAGAGCTGGCGGTCACGTCTGAAATCGGTAAGACAGTCGGACAAGAGGACGTAGCAGGTCTCATGAACGAGATTAAAGCGGAAATCGCAAATCAGATGCCAGAGACAAATATTGAGATTCGTGACATCGTCATTCAAGTATTGAATCAAAATAACGTTCAGTTGTCTGAGGGTCAACTCGATCAACTGACGACGCTATTCGAAAACATGCAGCAAGCAAATCTTGATTGGTCAGCGATCAGTAGTGGATTGAAAGATGCGGGTCAAGATGTGCAGGCATTCCTTGAACAAGAAGAAGTAAAAGGATTCTTTGCCCGATTGTTTGAGGCGATCGGGAACTTCTTCAAGTCACTTACAAACTAAGTGGTACTAAAAAAGGGTGCCTGCCCTTTTTTAGTACCACCGTTTATGGATATAATTTTGAGCCGACTCGTGGTCATCGACGATTTTTAAAGTGATGCGATTCATTTCTTCTAGTAAGTCTGTCAATACCGCCTGTAATTTTTCGTCTTCTAACCCATGTGCTTGCATCGTCTTACTGACAATCTGCTGGACTTGATCATGGTAGTCATGTTCTCGCGATACATCTTTTCGCCAGTTCATGTCGATCCCTCCTTTGATATTTCATTATTCCCTTTGAAAAGGTATTGCGAAACGAGAGAATGACTGGTATCATCATAAAAGTGTGAGCTACCAATTATTCATGCGCGATATCTTGACATCTTTTCCTGCTAGTGCTAAGATGACATAGTGATTAAAAACAACAAAGCAGAAGCATCCGCTTTTCACCTCGTCTGAGAGTCATCAGGCAGGTCCATCAAGTTCTTGGTTCATTCGGCATCGTCTGCCGTTTTATGACCTCAACTGATGTGTGGGTGGGAAACTGCCGACGCTTTTTTTATTGCCATGTTGTCTTGTCAATCTAAATCTCGTGCAATCGCACGATGGAGGTGCTAACCATTAGCAAAGAGCTCTTTATCAACGAAAACATTCGTGCCCGTGAAGTACGTCTCATTGGCGCAGACGGTGCACAACTCGGTGTGACATCACGTAACGATGCGTTACGTTTAGCTGAAGAAGCGGAACTAGACCTCGTCTTAGTCGCGGATAAAGCAAATCCACCGGTCGCTAAAATTATGGATTATGGGAAGTACCGTTTCGAACTCCAGAAAAAGGAGAAAGAAGCGCGTAAAAACCAAAAAGTCATCCAAATGAAAGAAGTACGTCTCAGTCCAACAATCGAGGACAACGATTTCCAAACAAAATTGCGTAATGCACGCAAGTTCCTTGAAAAAGGAAACAAAGTGAAGGCTTCGATTCGTTTCCGCGGACGTGCCATCACACACTCGGAAATCGGGAAACGTGTTTTGGACAAAATGGCAGCGGAATGTGCCGATTTGGCAACAGTTGAACAAAAGCCGAAGATGGAAGGACGCAGCATGTTCTTAGTGCTGGCTCCGAACAAAGAAGATTAATTATCGATTCTCAGTGGGGAGGAAATACTCATGCCGAAAATGAAATCGCACCGCGGTGCTTCAAAACGTTTCAAACGTACAGCATCAGGTAAACTCAAGCGTTCACACGCTTACACAAGTCACTTGTTCGCAAACAAATCGACTAAAGCGAAACGTAAGCTCCGTAAAGGCGCTATCGTATCAGCTGGAGACTTCAAACGCATTCGCAACATGATCGCGAAGTAATACAGAAACAATTTAGGAGGGAATCCATATGCCACGCGTAAAAGGCGGTTATACGACTCGTCAACGTCGTAAAAAGCAAATTAAACTTGCCAAAGGATACTTTGGTTCGAAACACATTCTATTTAAAGTAGCAAAACAACAGGTCATGAAGTCACTCATGTACGCTTACCGTGACCGTCGTCAGAAGAAACGTGATTTCCGTCGTCTTTGGATCACACGTATCAATGCGGCAGCACGTACAAACGGTCTCTCATACAGCCGTATGATGCACGGCCTTAAGCTTGCAGGAATCGACATCAACCGTAAGATGCTTGCTGAGCTTGCTGTGACAGATGCACAGGCATTCGCGTCACTCGCTGAAACAGCTAAATCAAAATTGAACGCGTAATCGTTCAATCGACAGCGCCGAGACACTCTCTCGGCGCTTTCTTTTTTCTTTAGAATTTCTTAGAATTAAGAGAAGGAGGAAAGCGTATGAATCAATCGGTTGTTGCGATCGTCGCCTTAGCGCTCATTATCTTGAACGTTTACACCTATATCCAAGCGAAACAGTATGCGCAAGGAAAAGGTGACTTTAATGTCCTATACGCCTATGCAGGAGGAGCCATCGGTGCCTTGTTCGGTCTTCATTTGACTCGGAAGAAGGCTGTTCATGCCCCAAAACTGCTTCAATTACAAGTATTGATTTTAGCAGTAGGCTGGTCTTTAATGATTTTAGTACTGCTATAAGTGGAGACAGAGGAGGAACATCCGGTGAACTGGACAACATTGTTTGATCGGCAGCGCGAATTAGACGAGCGGATCAAAGTACAACATGGATTATCCGGCAATCAATTCGATGAACGGTTACTGGCGCTGCTTGTCGAGCTCGGTGAACTGGCTAACGAAACACGTAGCTTTAAGTTTTGGTCGAAGAAAGGACCGTCGCCTCAAGATGTGATCTTAGAAGAATATGTAGACGGCATTCATTTCTTACTGTCACTTGGTCTTGCGCTTGGGTATGAACGAGATGCGTTTCCTGCGGGAAGTTCATATCTTGATGCGACTGATGCTTTTTTAGATATTTATCGAAAAGTGACGAATTTTGGTCTTTCAAAAACGGAAGCCATGTACGAGACGCTGATGGCAGCTTATCTCGAACTTGGTTATACGCTCGGTTTTAATGAGCAACTCATTTTGCTGGCATACATGAATAAAAATGAAGTAAACCATGAGCGACAAAAACAAGGATATTAATGAAAAGGAGCGGATTGGTATGAATGAATCGTTACATATGTTAAAACGTTTGACGGATGCAACAGGCGTCCCGGGCAATGAGGGAGAAGTCCGTCAATTGATGCGTGAATACCTCGAACCACACGTCGAGTCGTTTGAACAGGATGGTCTCGGAAGTCTATTTGGTCAAGTGACAGGAGATGCTGAAGGTCCACGTGTCATGATTGCGGGTCACATGGATGAAGTCGGCTTCATGGTGACACGTGTGGAAGAAGGCGGTTTCCTTCGTTTCCAAGCGCTCGGTGGCTGGTGGAACCAAGTGCTGTTGGCACAGCGAATGGATGTTGTCACACGGTCTGGTGAAAAGATTCCCGGTGTCATTGGTGCGAAACCACCTCACGTCCTACCGCTCGAGGCACGAAAAAAACCCGTTGAAATCAAAGATATGTTCTTAGATATCGGTGCCACGTCGAAAGACGAAGTGGCTGATTGGGGAATTCGTCCAGGCGATACGGTCGTGCCCCATTGTGAATTCACTGTCATGAAAAATGAGAACTTCTTGATGGCGAAGGCATGGGACAACCGAATCGGATGTGCGATTGCCATCGAAGCAGCAAAACGTCTGAAGGAAGATTCATTCCCTGGCGTCGTCTATACAGGAGCGACGGTACAGGAAGAGGTCGGATTACGTGGAGCGGTTACCGCTGCCAACTTGATTCGCCCGGATGTCGCGATTGCTGTCGATACAGGCATTCCAAGTGATACACCAGGAATGACCCAAGCAGAAGGGTTGTCAAAACTTGGTGACGGTGTGCAAGTCATCTTCTTTGATGCGACTACCGTCACGAACCCACGCCTTGTCGACCTCATCGTTGACGTGGCCAAAGAGCAAGACATCAAATATCAATTGGACTTAACGCCAGGCGGTGGCACAGATGCTGGGCGATTCCACCTTTCTGGGATTGGGATGCCGGCCATCGCATTGACAGTGCCGGTCCGCTATTTACACACGAACGTGTCCATCATCCATAAGGATGATTACGAGGCAGCGGTTCAACTCGTTGTCGCATTGACGAAACGTTTAGACCACGAAACGGTCCAATGGTTGAAAGAGGGATAATATGACGAAGATTACGTCTACGAAGAGTGAGACGATTAAACGATTAAAACGATTGATGACGAAAAAAGGTCGTCAAGAAACGGGTCAATTCCTAGTAGAAGGAGAGCATTTGGTGGACGAGGCCATTCGTGCCGGTCGACTCGTCCAACTCATCATGGCTGAGTCGTATTCACCGAAAGGAACGTGGCGTCTTGAGGATATGCCGGTCCTCGAGTTATCCGACCACGTTGCGGACCTTCTTTCCGAAACAGAAAAGACCCAAGGCGTGTTTGCCGTTGTCAAGATGACACCGGTTGAACGTAAGATGAAGAAAGTACTCGTACTTGACCGAGTACAAGACCCGGGTAATCTCGGTACGATGATTCGAACAGCAGATGCTGCCGGATTCGATACCGTGCTACTCGGGAAAGGAACGGTCGATCCGTTCAACGCCAAAGTCGTACGTGCCACACAAGGTTCACTGTTTCACGTGAACGTGACCTCGGTCGACTTGCTTGAAAAGTTACCTGAGCTGAAAGAGGATGGATTCCACGTCTACGGCACAGCTCTCTCAAAGGCAACATCGTATGAGCAAGTTGCATTCGAAGACAAGGTGGCCCTCGTGATTGGGAATGAGGCGCAAGGGGTCCATGCTGATGTATTGGCACTCTGTGACACACGTGTGCATATTCCAGTGCTCGGCGACGCGGAATCGCTCAATGCGGCGGTCGCTGCAGGCATTTTAATGTATCGCATCGCTTTACAATAATCTTGTCAGCACGTGAAAAACGTGATAGGTTAAACACATCGATGAATAAGATATGACGTTGAAAGAACATAGTAAGCGAATGACCGATTCCGTTCAGGGAGCAAGGGCCGTGACTGAGAGCCTTTGCCGGATTCGTCGCTGAATTCACTCTGGAGTCGTGTTGGAGACAACACCGGTTTGGCATCACGATAACGATGCTCTCAAGTGGGCCATGAATAATTGGCCAAGTAGGGTGGTACCGCGATGATTCGTCCCTTCAGTCAACGACTGAAGGGATTTTTTTATGTAGAGGAGGAAGCGAACACATGAAAGAACAATTAGAACAGTTACAAGTGGAAGCGTTAGAAGAAATCAAACAGGCATCCACACAAAAATCATTGAATGACGTCCGCATCAAATATTTAGGGAAAAAGGGACCGATGACTGAAGTACTTCGTGGCATGGGTAAATTATCTGCCGAGGAACGTCCAATCATCGGTGAGTTGGCGAATACCGTTCGTACCGCGATTCAAAGCACACTCGATGCTCGAATCGAAGAAGTGAAGGCGATTGAATTAGAGGAAAAGTTAAAAGCGGAAACGCTCGATGTGACTCTACCGGGGCGGACATCGACTCCTGGCCACAGTCATCTCTTACAACAAATCATCGACGAGATGGAAGACTTGTTCGTTGGACTCGGATATACGATTGCTGAAGGTCCTGAAGTCGAAACCGATCTCTACAACTTCGAAATGCTCAACTTGCCGAAAGATCATCCGGCACGAGACATGCAGGACTCGTTCTATATCACGGAAGAGACGTTACTTCGTACTCATACGTCTCCTGTACAGGCTCGCACGATGTTGGAGGCGAACGGAAAACCGATTCGCATCATCTGCCCAGGTAAAGTGTATCGTCGTGATGAAGACGATGCGACGCACTCGCATCAATTCATGCAAATCGAAGGGTTGGTTGTCGATGAATCCATCTCGATGGCTGACTTGAAAGGGACACTCGAAGTGTTCGTGAAGCAGTTGTTCGGAGAAACGCGCGAAATTCGTCTCCGTCCAAGCTTCTTCCCGTTCACGGAACCATCGGTCGAAGTCGACATCTCTTGCTTCAAGTGTGGCGGGAAAGGATGTAACGTTTGTAAAGGAACCGGGTGGATTGAAATTCTCGGAGGCGGAATGGTCCATCCGCATGTCTTGGAGATGGCTGGCTATGACTCGTCAAAAGTGTCAGGGTTCGCATTCGGAATCGGAGTGGAGCGTATGGCGATGCTCAAACACGGCGTCGACGACATCCGCCATTTCTACACAAATGACTTACGTTTCATCGAGCAATTCTAAGGAGGAAGACAGATGTTACTTTCAAAAAAATGGTTGAATCAATATATTGATGTATCCGATTTAAGCGGCGAAGCGCTCGGTGACTTGATTACGAAGAACGGAATCGAAGTCGAAAGTGTGACAAATCGTGGGGAAGGACTTTCTGGGATCGTCGTCGGGCGGGTCCTTTCATGTGAGAAACATCCGGAAGCGGATAAGTTAAACGTGACGAAAGTTGACATCGGAGAATGTGACCCTGTTCAAATCGTCTGTGGCGCACCGAACGTGCGCGAAGGGCAACATGTGATCGTGGCCAAAGTTGGCGCACGCTTACCAGGACTTAAAATCAAAAAAGCAAAACTTCGTGGTGTCGAATCACAAGGGATGATTTGTTCACTCGAAGAGCTCGGCTTTGAGAAGAAACAAATTCGGGAAGACGAGCAAGATGGAATCCACACATTCCGTGAATCCGTACAAGTTGGTGCAGATGTGCTCGATTTACTCGACTTGAACGATGAGGTCATCGAACTCGGCTTGACTCCGAACCGTTCAGATTGCTTGAGCCTCTATGGAATCATTCATGAGGTTGCGGCCATCTTAGAGCGTCCATACACGTTGCCGACGGCAGATGTCACGTCATCATCACCATCGGAGGTATCTATCGAACTTGCGACACCGAACTGTTCATATTACGCAGCTCGTGAAGTAAAAGGGGTAACGATTGCAGAGTCGCCACAATGGCTAAAGAATATCTTGATCGCAGAAGGTGTCCGTCCAATCAACAACATTGTCGACGTGACGAACTATGTGATGCTTGAAATCGGACAACCGCTTCACGCATTCGATGCGAAGAAACTTGGCAACTCGATTGTGGTCCGTCAAGCCGAAAATGGAGAAGAAATGGTCACACTCGACGACGTGACGCGCACGCTCGATTCATCGATGATGGTCATCACAGATGGGCAAGCTCCAGTCGCCATCGCAGGCGTCATGGGTGGTGCCAATACAGAGGTAGATCTTTCAACGACAGATATCATTTTAGAGTCAGCGTACTTTGATCCGGCATCCGTACGGAAGACGAGCCGTACGCTCGGTCTACGTTCAGATTCAAGCGCTCGTTTCGAAAAAGGCGTTGACCCAGAACGTGTCATGCTCGCGCTTGACCGTGCTGCGCAACTGATTGTCGAACTCGGTGGAGGAGCCATTCATGATGCGGTGCGTTCAGGTGAAGCCGAATCACGTGCCCGAGAAATCCAAGTGTCGATTGACTATATCAACAAGCGCTTAGGGATGACACTCGATCGCCAGACAATCGTTCACATCCTGGAGCGTCTCGGTCTCGCGACAGAAGGGGATGAAGTGCTGACAGTACACATTCCATCGCGCCGTCCGGACTTAGAGCTTCCGGCTGATATCACAGAAGAAGTGGCACGTCTATACGGATATGATAGTCTCCCGTCGACGTTACCTGCCTCTCAATCGAAAGGCTATTTGCCAGCAATCAACGTACTGCGCAGGCAGACACGTCGCTTGTTACAAGGAGTCGGGTTATCACAAGCCATTACCTACTCGTTAACGAGTGAGGCACATGCGACACGTTTCGGTGGAGAAACCGATCAGCTCGTCCGATTGGCGATGCCGATGAGTGAAGAACGCTCTGTCCTTCGTACGTCGCTCATCCCTGGATTGTTGGAGGCAGCGCGCTACAACACGGCGCGTCAACAATCGAACGTCGCACTTTATGAAACAGGGCGCGTCTATACGGAGCACGGAGAAACGTTACCGCGTGAGAAAGAACGGGTGGCCGGCGTTGTCACAGGTCTTTGGATGGACCATCGTTCGCAAGGAACACGGGTCCCGGTCGACTATTTCGTCGCAAAAGGGATTGTCGACACGTTAGTCCAAACGCTTCGCCTTAATGTCACGTATGAGGCCGTATCGATGCCTGACATGCATCCAGGTCGCACAGCAAACATCTTGATGGACGGAAAGGTCATCGGATATGTCGGACAAGTGCATCCAGGAACATCGAAAGACGTCTACGGTATGAAGGAAGTGTATGTATTCGAACTCGACCTCTTGGCACTTCGTGGAGACGAGACACTTCTTTATCAAGACGTACCACGTTATCCATCGATTTCACGAGATTTGGCACTCGTCTTATCACGTGAGATTCCGGCTGGGACAGTGGAACAAACGATTCGCCAAGCGGCTGGTCCACTCTTGATTGACCTCGTCTTGTTTGACGTCTATACAGGGGAGAATGTTGGAGCGGATGAGAAATCGATTGCCTTCTCACTCAAGTTCCAAGACCCGTCACGAACGTTACAAGATGAAGAAGTAACGGCAGCATATGAAACAATTGTTGAGGCGGTCCGTGCGACACACGGCGCTGAACTTCGAGCGTAAAAAATATGGAGCGTTGTCCACCTGTGACAACGCTCCATTTATTATTGAATCTCGAGTGCGAGATCGCCGAACTTGGTCCATCCGACAAGACTCGTCACACGATAGAGGGCCCACGTAATGAGTGCAGGGAGTACGACGCCGGTCATCGTGAAGATGAGAAAGGCATCCAACCCTTGGACCGCTAAAATCTGAAGCGGGGCAATCAAGGAGTTGAGCCCGAGACCCGCAATTTCATATGGGACTTGGAGTGAGAACATCAAAGTAGCAATCGGTGCGGAAATCATCGCGGCGATAAACGGTGGGACGACGATTCGCGGATTTTTGATGATATTCGGAAACTGCACTTTCGGTGTGACAAAGAATGAGGCGACCAATCCACCTGGGTCGGTTTGACGATATGCCATTAAGGTAAATCCAACAAATTGAGCAGAGCAACCGATCAAGGCAGCGGCGCTAGCGACAGGGTCAAGTTGAAGCGCGATGGCGAGTGCGGCAGATGATGCAGGCGACATAAGCATGACACTGAAAACAAGTGCGATGACAAGAGATGTGGCAATCGGCGACGTTTCTACAGATGCGGTGATCCCTTGACTGATTGAGTTGATAAGAGGAGTCGTGACCGCTGCTGCAGCAACCCCAACGATTCCACCACCTAATACGGCTGTGACCGGAACGACCATCATATCAAACTTTGTTTTTCCGAGGACACGTTTTCCAAGCCAGACAGCAGCCGCTGCTGCGATCAGTGCGCTAATCGGTTGACCTGGAACGAGGACGAGTCCGCTTTCCGTCGCTTTTAAAGCTGCACCGCCAATGGTTGCGGCAATCATGGCGCTAAATAGGATGAGCGTGTTGCTTCCAAGTTGAAACGCGACGCCAGCGCCTAAAGCGGGTGCCAACAATGATTTGGCGACTTGTCCAATCTGTACGAGCATCGCGATTCCGCTCAAATTACCAATCGTCTCAATCAATAAACCGACACCGAGCGTGACGAGTACGGCATTTGCCATACCTGCTGAAATTTTGACCATTCGATCCATCATATACTGCTTCACTTCCATCATCTCCTCTATATCTTTATGTCAACAAAAAAACCTATCCATCAAGGATAGGCGCGGTTTCAATCTGCAGGCGCCTGTCCGATTACCACGGGAACAAGGGCCTGAAAAGTCGTTTTTTGAAAACAAAACGATTTCAGTCCCTCAGTCGAATAATAATCAGCAGGCTGTTCATATGTACGGGATTGGACATTTCGAGCATCTCCTCTTCGTTGGATTTGCTAAAGAATACCATCTATTTTTGTAATAATCAATATTTTCTGAAAATAAATACAAAAAAATTCAGGAAGCCCAGTGGCGTCCTGAATTAGCTCATTTGTAATGAGCGTGTTTGAATCTGATCGTCTATAAAATTCATCGACAATGCATTGAATTGATCGGGTTGGTCTACATTGACCACATGACCAGAGTCTGCAACGATTTCAACATTGGCTGTCGGTTGATGTTTCGCTGTCCGCTCGACAGCTTCAAGAAACATATAATCCTCATCACCCATAATATACAAAATCGGGACGTTCGTTTGAATCGAAGTGAACTGATTCAATAAAGGATTAATATTTTCCGTCATCTTGAACCAACGGATAAACTCACGTTGACATAAGTTCGCCGCATCGCGGACGAACATCATCCGAGACTTTTTGTGACGCTTCTTCGGGAGTAAAATCCATGCGAATAATTTATATAACCACATATAGGGGACGAAGTTTTGCACGAGACTACCAAGTCGGATGAGCAACGTGGAGCGCACATTAAATTTTACAATGGCTCCGCCGAGGACGACTGATGCGATTCGATCCGGATAGTGCTCAAACATCGCCTGAATCACAATCGTCCCTAAAGAAAGACCGACCATGTGCCCTTTTTCGATACCTAAGTGATCCATCACTTCAATCACGTCTTTGGCAACGACATCAAACGTATAGGCATTCAATGGTTGTTTGAGCGACTGTTCAGCATCGTATGAACCGCCATGACCGCGTAAATCGACGAGCAGGACATTATATTTTTTACGGAAGGGACGAAGTTGGCGATACCAATGCGATAAACTTCCTCCGGCCCCATGTATAAAGATGACCCAAGGATGGTCATCACTAATCGTGTAGGTTTTATAATGCAACATGAACGCTATCCTCCAAAAATTTTAAGTTCATTTAACCGTAAAACGAGTATATCATACTTGATGTCGAAGCTCTACAAACGACGTTCATTCAAGTTGATGGCTTTCTTTGTATTCGCAAAATGGACTTTAGCAATCTTTTGTAAATAATCCTGTCCATGACCTCGAATGATTTGAGCGGCGACTTGGTCGACTTTTGCGCCTGCCCCTTTCGGGAGGGTCAATCCTACTTGTTTACTTAGTTTGTCCATTTCTTTTAAGAAGAAGGCGCGAGCTAAAATGGAAGCAGCTGCGACGGCGACATGAAGACCTTCTGCCTTGGTTGAAAAGTAGACATCGTCGCGCACGATATCGCGCTCTGCCCGCAAGTGTTGATAGTATACCCACTTCTCTGCGAATTGATCGATTAGAATGGCATCGGGTTTCTGTCCGATTTTCTCAAGCAACGCTCGAAGTGCAGCATTATGGGCGATGGCGGTCATTTTACCTTGTGTCATCGTCCGTTGCATGTTGTTATATGTTGGATTATGCAGTGTCGCTTTTTGATAAGGAATCGTAGCGTGTAAATCCTTCGCAATCCGGATGATTTCAGGGTCGGATAACTGTTTGGAATCTTTCACGCCGAGTTCTTTGACGAGTGCGATTTGATCGCGTGAGACAAAAGCCGCTACGACGACGAGTGGTCCGAAGTAGTCTCCTTTTCCGACCTCGTCGCTTCCAATGACAGACCAACTTGAAAATCCTTCAGGTAAGAGGGTGTTCGGTGCGGATGCTTGTTTCTTCTCAGCAGGCAGTCCCCATTTCACTGCCTCGGTCTCAGCATCTTTTCCTTGGAACATCACTTTCCCTGATTGATAAACCGTTACGACAAATCCTGGTGTCTTGGCGCTGAATGTCGCATATGGTGGTGGCGCGACTGCATACTCATGGTACATCTTTTTTAGTTTTTCTTGTGATGCGGTTGATAGCTTAATGACTTGGTTGCCCAACATGAGCACTTCCTTTCTGTCTGGCAAATTCATTTTACATTTTTTTATGATTTTTTGAAACCGAAGATGAGGTTTTATCGTATACGGAGGTGAGTAGAGAAAAGTGAGGTGAGGTGGACGTGTGGTGGCGCGATGACACGCAACGAGATGAGGTAGAGGAATTATACAAGCACATTCTCGAACTCGAGTCGAGAATTGCTAAATTAGTAGCTCATCAAGTGAGAGTGCGTCGGCTACTGATGCAAGATTCTTCTGAGGGCGTGACGGATCAAGTCGTTCAAGTTCAAAAGGAAGTGGAATATTTTTTAAACAGGATGCGACTCGAACGACAAGAACTTGTCGACATATACAATCGGCGACGGATTGAACGTTCCATTGGTCGAGTTCGAGAAGTGAACGACTTATCCACTTCATCACTGTCGGAGTGGGATGAAATTGAAGATCGGCTTGCATTAGAAGTCGAACAACTTCGACGCGTACTGATGATGGAACAAAAACGTCGACAGGAGGGGTGGTAATGGAGGCAATCGATCAACTTTATTGGTGGGTGTTGATCATCGCTGGTCTTGGAACCTTTATTTACATGATGTTTTCCGATGCGTTCGATATGTTTGAAGGTTGGTTCAACCCTGCAGTCATCCTATCTTTCTTAGCACTAGGGGCAGGAATTGGGCTCATCTTAAACGCATTGGCTCACGTTTCCCCGATGATTGGGCTCGCTGTCGCATTGGTCGGGTCTCTTGCTCTGACGACGCTTCTGTATTTGTTTGTTCTCTTACCGCTCTCAAATGCGGAAGAGTCCATTGGTTTGACGGATGAGGCATTAGTTGGACGTGTCGGACGATTGACCGTGCCCATTCCTGAAGGCGGATACGGTGAAGTCTTGATTGAGACAGTGACGGGATCGCTTTTGAAGACGGCTCAAAGCTTAGACGGTACATCGATTTCGACAGATCATCGGGTAGTCATCATTGAAGTAAAAGGCAATATCGCAATCGTCATGCCATATGACGAACCTACAATTCGAGAGGAGATATAACACATGAATACGGCTATTTTAGTCAGCATTATCGTTGGGGTCATCATTCTCGCACTTGTGTTTGTATTCGTACTAAAATATCGCACAGTCGGACCAGATGAGGCACTGATTGTGACAGGTAGTTATTTAGGCAAGAAAAATGTACATAGCGATACATCCGGTAACCGCGTCAAAATCATTCGTGGCGGCGGGACATTCGTCTTCCCAGTATTCCAGCAAGCAGAACCGCTCAGCTTGCTCTCAAGCAAATTAGAGGTCACGACACCTGAAGTGTATACAGAACAGGGTGTCCCGGTCATGGCGGACGGAACAGCCATCATTAAAATCGGCGGATCGATCAGTGAAATCGCGACAGCGGCTGAGCAGTTCCTCGGAAAACCGAAGATTGAACGTGAAAATGAAGCAAAAGAAGTGTTAGAAGGCCATTTGCGCTCGATTTTAGGCTCTATGACCGTTGAAGAAATCTATAAGAACCGTGACAAGTTTTCGCAAGAAGTTCAACGAGTTGCATCACAAGACTTAGCGAAGATGGGGCTAGTCATCGTATCATTCACCATCAAAGACGTACGAGATAAGAACGGATACTTGGAATCGCTAGGGAAACCGCGTATCGCCCAAGTGAAGCGTGATGCTGATATCGCGACAGCAGAAGCGGATAAAGAGACGCGCATCAAACAGGCGGAAGCAATGAAAGATGCGAAGAAGGCCGAGCTTGAGCGTGCGTCTGAAATCGCGGAAGCTGAGAAAGAGAACCAACTTCGGATTGCGGCTTATCGCCGTGAGCAAGATGTTGCCAAAGCGCGGGCCGACCAAGCGTATGAGCTTGAGGAAGCGCGTGCGAAACAAGAAGTCACTGAACAGCAGATGCAAGTTCAAATCATCGAGCGTCAAAAGCAAATCGAGCTCGAAGAGAAAGAAATCATGCGTCGTGAGAAACAATATGATTCAGAAGTGAAGAAAAAAGCCGATGCGGATCGATACTCGATTGAACAGTCTGCCGCTGCGGATAAGGCACGTCAAATCGCAAGTGCGGATGCAGAGAAGTATCGTATTGAAGCACAGGCGAAAGCCGATGCGGAACGCGTACGTTTGGCAGGTCTTGCAGAAGCGGATTCTGAACGTGCGAAAGGTGAGGCAGAAGCTGAAATTATCCGCTTGACCGGTCTTGCCGAAGCGGAAGCGAAAGAGAAGATTGCCGAAGCCTTCGCGCAATACGGGCAGGCTGCGATTCTCGATATGGTCGTCAAGATGCTTCCTGATTATGCGAAAGAAATTGCATCGCCACTTGGAAACATCGATCAGATTACGGTCGTCGACACGGGGAGTGGTCAAAACGGCGGTGCCGGGAAAGTGACAGGTTACGCAACCGACCTCATGGCGTCGCTTCAACAAACATTAAAAGCTTCTTCGGGCATTGATATGAAAGACTTGCTCGAGAACTTTGCGGGGAAAGGGAACGTTGCAACAGCTCCTACACCGGAGCGTGAATTAGCTGATACGACGGTTGCTGCTTCAAAAGAATAAGTGTAAGAAGCCATGGACGATGTCTATGGCTTTTTTTATTGCCACAACTTTTAAAAAAAATAATGTAGAATAACCCTTTCTCGGTCGATATAAGTGTTGTCAGACCATTAGAGAGAGGGAGTATTGAATATATGAAGAAAAGTATAATGCTCAGTACAATCACGGCTTGCACCCTTTGGTTGTCCGGTTGTCAGTCAGTTATCGACAATCCAAGTGCCACTGTCGATGAACGACAGACGATGGGAGTTGTTCTATCTGACGTTGGTCTCGGGGACCAATCGTTCAGTGACGCAGCTATGCGTGGGATGGGTGAGCTACGTGAAACGGGCGATTGGTTCGTTGATTATCGTGAACTATCCGAAACGGAGACATACAAAGTTGGTTTTGAAGAATTGGTAAAAGAGGGACATGACGTAATTGTCGGTCTCGGTTTTGCGTGTCAAGAAGACTTAGAGGCCGTAGCGGCTGAACATCCGGAACAGCAATTCGCTTTGATCGATGGCGTGTCCGAACTTCCGAACGTCTTGAATATCACGTTCGAAGAGGGAGAGGGAAGTACGCTCGCCGGCGCAGTGGCTGGTCTTGAGACAGAGTCCGATACGATTGGATTTATCGGTGGGATGGATATGGAACTCATTCAAAAATTTGAAGCAGGATTTGAACGTGGCGCTAAAGCGGTGAACGAAGATGTCGAGATGCTCGTTGATTTCTCGAATGATTTTGCTTCACCAGAGCTCGGTCGCGAACTCGCTGAGAAACAAATTAAAGCGGGAGCAGATGTTCTGTATGCTGCAGCTGGACTTACAGGAGTCGGTGTACTCGAGACGGCTGAAAAATATGGCGTCAAGGCAATCGGGGTCGATAGTGATCAATCGATGATTGCACCGGATGCGGTTGTGACGTCGATGTTGAAACAAGTCGATTTGGCGATTGTGGAAATCGCGGGTCGTGTGACCGAAAAACCGTTTAATGAACATGTCATTCTTGGAATTGAGGAAGGTGGCGTAGGCTTGGCCCCACTTCGTCGCATTCAATGGGATGAAAAAGAAACATCTGAGTATGAATCAGTAGAACGCCAGTTGAAGGAGGGAACACTTAAATGAGTTTACGTAAACGTTTTATCTTCTCAACTGTGTTCACTGTCATCTTAATCGTACTGATGATGAGTTATGTCTTGTCTACTTTGAATCGCTTGCAAACGTATAACGAGAAATATGGGAGTCAAATGATTGAATTGTCTCAACTTGAAACGTCACTCTTACAAGAGCAGTCACTCTGGACGTCACTTGGCGAACAGTCGAACCAATCTACATTGACTCAACTAGAGCGCATCCGTGTGATGAACGCGGAAACATTTGATGATTTAAAACAGTCTTATTTGATTCCGGCATTTTCAAATCATTTAGACCGTGCCACGATGAAGTACGAACAGGTGAACGAAGATGTCGAGTCGGCACTTGAGGGCGGTATCGGAGCTCGGATACAGGCAGCGAAACTAGAAGGTTTGTTAAACGATATCAATACATTGATTGCAAAGAACGGTTCATTCTATGAGGCGCTTCAAGTAGAGGCGGCAAATGAGACGGAACGTCTCTTGTTGATTTCGGTCCTTTTGACGATTCTTGTCATTCTTGCGCTCGGAATCTATAACTTCTTCTTTGCCCGTTCGATCACCCGACCACTCGAGCGAAATGTCAAAGTGGCAGAAGCGATTGCGGCCGGACGTCTCGTCACGCTCCCTGAGTCGACGCGGAATGATGAAATCGGGCGTCTTGAACGTGCCATGCGTGATATGACGGCATCACTTCAGACGGTGATTGGTTCGATTCGAGTCACATCAATGAAAGTGAACGGTATGACCGAAACAGCAGCGGCCGAAAATGAAGCGGTCGTGAGTACAACTTCTAACATTACGAACGCAGTTGATGAAATGGCACACGGAGCACAGTCAATTGCAAACGAACTGCAAGAAACGCTCAGCTCTGTGCATACGATGGCAACTTCATTTGAGACGAGCTTGAACCAGACGAAACAGACGACGGAAGAAACGTCAGAAATGACACGTGAAGTGGCGGCTGGAATTGAAACATTAACCGACCAAGAGCATATTTTAGATCGTTCAAGCGAACGGAATGAAGTGCTTGTTTCGCGCATGGACCACTTTGCAAGACAAACTGCTGAGATTGAGGCGATGGCGGAGCTCGTCGAAGATGTCGCGGCTCAGACGAATTTACTTGCTCTCAATGCAGCAATCGAGGCAGCCCGTGCGGGAGAAGCGGGACGAGGATTTGCTGTCGTTGCAAGTGAAGTGAAGAAGTTGGCGGAAGAAAGCAACAAGGCGACTCGATCCATTTTCCACGTCGTCGAGACGATCCAGCAAGAAGTCGTACGTTTGACGGAAACGGTGAACGAGTCAAAACGTGAACAAGAGGCTCAGCTGGAAGCGTTCGGATTAACGAAAGAAGCGTTCAACCGAATCCATGAACGGACAGACCACGTCGCCTCGTTCGTGCGTACGATTGAACAAGAGATGCGCACATCGAGTAACGAGGTAAACAACGTCTTACGTCGGGTCGAAGAAGTATCTGGCGTGACGGAAGAGTTAGCCGCAGGAAACGAAGAAGTGGCAGCCTCGATGAAAGAACAGCAAGCGAGCTTTGATCAAATCTTTACGTTAATGCAAGAGTTAGAAGGACAGGCAGCGGCGCTCGCTGACCAGGTTCAGCATTTCGAAGAAGAATAATCGAACAGTGAACAGTAGGAACGGAGGCCACGTGGTGGTCTCCGTTTTTTCCGTCATTCTATAACCCATGCATTAAAATTATGTGATTGAATACCGTTGCATGTATGAGTGTGATATATAACTTCCAAACAAATCATTTCCTAATGACACGAATGTGGAGAAGAAGGAGACGTGTTTCGAAACAGCTGATTCGGCATACTCAACGTAACAGTCGAACGGGGTGGTGATACGTTTGGAAAGGTGGAAACAACTCGTCATTGGTCTAATAGTCGTTCTATTTTTAGGAGTAGGCTATTTGTTTTATCAAAAGGAACCGGAGCAACGAATGGTGGATGAATTCGTCATAGAACCTGAGGAGGTCACACCGACCACGACACCAGAGCGTATGGAGCTCGTTGTGTACGTGACAGGTGCGGTTGAATCTCCGAACGTGTATACCGTACCAGAAGGGGCAAGGGTGGGCGATGTGTTGTCTTTAGCAGTCCTGACAGATGAAGCTGACCCAGAACAGTTAAATTTGGCACAACTATTAGTAGATGGAGTCAAAATCATCGTTCCGAAAAAAGGAGCGACGCCGATTTCGCAAGACTCACCGAGTCCCGAGATGGAGACGAACGGTGTTCATGTCAACAGTGCGACGAAAGAGGAACTAATGACTGTTCCGGGAATTGGTCCAGCCAAAGCCGAGGCGATTTTAAATCATCTGAAAGCGAACGGTCCATTTAAAACATATGAAGCGCTAGGTGATGTGAAGGGGTTCGGCGAAAAGACATTAGAAAGTATGAAGCCATATTTATTGGTGCCATAGGATGCCGCTGTTTCCATTATTTGCGGTACTCATTGTAACCGGTCTGACAGAAGGATTCTATTGGGTCTCCGTGGTCGCTTTTGTCTTCTATCTATTTACTCGACGTGGACAAGGCTTATATGCGAAAGCCGGTGTGATTGGGTTCATCTGCATCGCATCGTTCCATACGACCCCTATAGAATCGTTATCGCGAGACACGATTGCCTTCTCAATCGAAAGTCGAAAAGAGAATGGGAAATCGGTAAGACTATACGGGAACGTAGACGATCTTCAGGGCGTTTTACGAGGACGCGAATTAGAACACGGACGACCTGGGGAGACGTGCCTTATGCAAATCGAAGTAGAGGCGTTTCAACCGTTACGAAACACCGGAGGATTTGATGAACGGGATTGGGCGCTGAGTTCAAACGTATCCTTCAAAGGAAAGGTGAAACGAATCGATGCGTGTCGTCCGACAGCAGGATGGGGCGGTCGGTTGTTGCGTTGGAAAGAACAACAACTTCAACAAATTGAGCATCGTCATCGTGAGGATGTCGCATTATATATGGAGGCATTATTGTTCGGGGAGAGTCGAATGCTAGATGAACAGACCTCGTTTTCTTATCGTGTGACGGGCCTTCTTCACCTTCTTGTGATTTCCGGTTCGCATATTGCCATGTTGATTGTGGCCATGCGCGTATTGTTGCACCTGATCCCTATTCGACGTGAGACGAAGACGATATTGATGATCTTTAGTATTACGGTATTCGGATGGATGACTGGTTTTTCTCCACCTGTCGCAAGAGCTGTTGTCGTCGCAGATGTGATCCTCTTTATCTCTCTATTCGGTGTGACGGTTCGAGACCCGATTCGACTCTTAAGTTGGTGTGCGGCGGGCATGTTGGCTGTTCAACCGTTCCTTCTCACGAATCTGGGTTTCCAGTTGACGATCGGGATGACCTTCTTTTTGTTAGTCACGAGACAAATCTGGACAGGACTCATGGAGTTGTCCATTTTCGCACAGCTGTTCGGGTTGATTGTTCTATGGCAAGTTCAACCGGTTCTATCCGTCGCGGCACCGATATGGAATCTCTTGATGGCCATCTGTATCTCGTGGGTCATCATGCCACTCGCATTTGTCACATGGCTGATTCCTTCGATTGCCCCGTTGTTCATGATTGTGTTGGATGCGATCAATGGAATGTTCGCCCTCCACGATGATTTACGACCTTGGATTCCGTTGCACGATCTGGCATTGCCGTCGCAAATCGCATTGTTGCTAGGATTGTGGGGAAGCTTAACGCTGATGAATCGAAAACGTTGGATCGGATGGGGGGCGGCCATCATGACATGTGGGTTGATTGCGGGATGGTCGGAATGGGCGGAATCCTCACGGGTGACCTTTTTGGATGTCGGGCAAGGTGATGCAATCATCGTAGAATCGGGAAGAACGGTTGGTGTCATTGATGTAGGGGGCGTATTTCAAGATCCAAACGAACAAAAGCGAAGCACGTTTGACCCGGGTGAAGATGTATTGGCTCCTTATCTATGGAAACGTGGGGAGCGCTCGCTTGATTTTGTCCTGTTGACTCATGCGGATCATGACCACATCGGCGGATTAGAGGGATTATTGAAAGTGGTGACGGTGGAAGAACTTTGGATATCAAAAGAAGTGGCGAATGCTGAAAAACGAGAAGAGTTGCTACACTTAGCTGCGGTCTATGATGTATCGGTCCGTTATCTCAAGGCGGACGATCGTCCGACGCCATGGATGTGGATTGTGGCACCGAATCGGCGACATGAGGATGAAAATGATCATTCGATTAGCCTTTACATGAATGTAGGTGGCATGCGGTATCTATTAACAGGAGATTTGCCGATAGAGGGAGAAGCAGAGTTACCGACGCTTGACGTCGACGTATTTAAATTAGGGCATCACGGATCCAACACGTCGTCGGGGGAAGAGCTGCTTGAGCGAATCGATCCAGAATGGGTCATTGCGAGTGTCGGTTCGAACAATCGGTATGGACATCCGCACGAGGAGACGTTACGACGGGTTGTGGGCAGACGTCTATTACGAACCGATTTGAACGGGATGATTGTCTGTGAAGAGAACATGTGTCGGGGGATCATCGAGTAGTACGGGATAAAATGTGATACACTAAAAAACGATTGCTCCCCCGGGGCAATCGTTTGAACACTTATAGACTTAAGAACTTGATGATGACACCGATGAAGAAAATCGTGAAGAAAAAGCCAAATGGGACGATGAAGCCGATCGCAGAGTCGATGGCGTCATTACGTTTGCATTGAACGTCATTTTCAAACGGGTTTTCACTCGGTGGGCGTACTGAGTTGATTTGCATATTAGGTCCCTCCTTATCATACTTCTTTTATAAGTATAGCGAATCATGGGAAGATAATCTATGTTTAGATGAGAATAAATTGTGAAAGTGGTGTGTGTTTTGAATGAACCGTGGTTACATAATGGAAAACTGGCGAGCGTCTATGTTCTCCATGGCACCGAAAAATATTTGTTAGAGACGTGGGAACGTGAAATCGTGAAAGCGGCCAATCCATCCGGTGATCAATTTGATGTCATGCAACTAGATCTTCAAGAGACGTCACTCGATACGGCGCTTGATGAAGCGGAGACGGTCCCTTTCTTTAGTGAGTATCGCACGGTTATCGTGAAAAATGCCCAGTTCTTAACGGGTGCGAAAGAGAAGCAAAAGCACAATGTCGACCGTCTGGCGGAATATGTCGTGCAACCGGCGACTTACTCGGTTCTTGTCTTAATTGTTGAGTCAGAAAAACTCGATGAGCGGAAGAAAATCGTGAAGCGCTTGAAAGAGCGTGCCATCGTACTCGAAGCGAAAAAACCGAGCCAAAACGAACTGATGCGATACGTGAACGATGCATTGAGTCGTGAACAACAAAAGATGGAGCGTTCTACGATGGAGCGTCTTTTATTCCTATGTCAGGATGATTGGGGAAAGTTGGTTCGTGAATTAGAGAAGCTACAGTTGTACGCGGGAACGGGTGCGACGATTCCGATTGAGATTGTGAATGATTTAGTTCCCCGTACATTAGAAGATAACGTCTTTCAACTCTCGGAGATTCTCGTCAAACGTCAAGCAGATGCAGCGCTTCGATTGGTTCGGGATTTAGAAAAACAAGGGCAAGAACTGATTGGACTACTCGGGTTGCTTGCTAGACAATATCGGAACATGTACCTGTCAAAACAGTTGACAGAGGCAGGTTATGGAGAAAAGCAAATCGCATCGAAAATCGGGGCCCACCCGTATACAATCAAATTGGCGACACAAGCGAGTCGCGGCTTTTCAGAGGCTCAGCTCGCACGTGCGTTGACATTGATTGCAGACGCGGACGAGGCCATGAAAACAGGACGAGGTGACAAACAGATCGTTTTCGATACGCTCGTTTGTCAACTGGCCTTATTGTGAGGTGAGGGAATGGGATTCAAACAAGTGACGCTTCAAGACGTGATCCCACTCCGTCATGTTGTGCTCAGACCAGGAAAAGACGTTGAGACATGCTATTTTGAAGGGGATGAGGTGCCGACGACGCGACACTTCGCTTGGGTTGAAGGCGATCGAGTGCTATCGGTCGCTACAGTCATGCTGTCCCCGAAACAAATCGAGGGTGTGAAGATTCCGCTCCAACTCCGTGGCATGGCGACGGATCCTCATGTTTCGGGACAAGGAATCGGCTCTCGATTTTTACAGGCACTCCATGATGAACTGAGGAGTTCATGGTGGTGTAATGCGAGAGAAGTGGCTGTCCGTTTCTATGAACGAAATGGACTTACACGAATCGGGGAGCCGTTCGACATCCCTGGGATTGGCCCACACTACGTCATGGTATACAAAAAAACAGCCGGCTCCGAATAGGAGGCGGCTGTTTCGTGTGATCTCTAATTAGAGAGCAGCGATACGAGCTGCGAGGCGTGATTTATCACGACCTGCTTTGTTTTTGTGGATAAGACCTTTTGATGCAGCCTTGTCGAGCTTCTTCGTAGCGAGAACGAAAGCTTCTTGAGCAGCTTCTTTGTTTCCTTCGAGTACGAGAGCATCAACACGTTTTACTGCTGTACGCATTGCCGCTTTCTCTTGTGAGTTCGCAACACGACGTTTTTCAGAAGTTTTTGCACGTTTGATTGCTGATTTGATGTTTGCCATTGTTTGTCACCTCCTGAAACAAGAAAGTGTATGTTCTTATTACTTCAAGTAATCATTCAACAGAACAAGCACAATTGTAGCAAACGGTTATATGAAAAGCAACCACTTGATGATTATTCTGAAAACTATCTGTGGTATTGTTGTAGTAGGTCGTACACATTACTTTAGGATTTTGATATAATGACACGGTATGCATGAGAAGGATAGGTGAACCCATATATGAACAAACAAGAATTAGAGAATCGTCAGAAGAAGATTCGTAACTTTTCCATCATCGCGCACATCGATCATGGAAAGTCGACGCTCGCTGACCGGATTCTTGAGAAGACTGGTGCACTCACGGCTCGTGAGATGAAAGAGCAGACGCTTGACGCGATGGACTTGGAGCGTGAGCGTGGAATTACAATCAAATTGAACGCCGTCAAATTGAACTATACGGCGAAAGACGGAGAAGAGTATATTCTTCACTTGATCGACACGCCAGGACACGTCGACTTCACATATGAAGTGTCACGTTCGCTTGCGGCATGTGAAGGTGCGATTCTCGTCGTCGACGCAGCGCAAGGAATTGAAGCTCAAACCCTTGCGAACGTTTATTTAGCACTCGATAACGATCTTGAAATCATCCCGGTTATCAATAAAATCGACTTGCCGTCAGCGGATGTCGAGCGGGTCCGTCAAGAGATTGAAGACGTCATCGGACTCGATGCGAGTGACGCGGTCCCGACTTCTGCAAAAGCGGGAATCGGGATTGAAGAGATTCTCGAACAAATCGTGGAACTTGTCCCTCCGCCGACAGGAGACCCGTCTGAACCATTGCAAGCACTGATTTTTGACTCATACTATGACGCTTACCGCGGTGTCGTCGCATCGATTCGTATCGTGAACGGTTCAGTCAAAGTAGGAGACAAGGTTCAAATGATGGCGACCGGCAAGACGTTCGAAGTGACGGACCTCGGTGTCTCGACGCCAAAACCGATCTCTGTTAAAGAATTGAACGTCGGAGACGTTGGTACGCTTTCTGCATCCATTAAAACAGTCGGAGATGTTCGCGTCGGGGATACGATCACACTTGCTAAAAACCCGGCAACGAGTCAGCTACCTGGTTATCGCAAGATGAACCCGATGGTGTACTGTGGTTTGTATCCGATTGATGCGGCTAAGTACAATGATCTTCGTGAGGCACTTGAAAAGCTCCAGCTCTCGGATGCCGCGCTCGAGTTTGAACCAGAGACATCGCAAGCGCTCGGTTTTGGTTTCCGTTGTGGATTCCTCGGCATGCTTCATATGGAAATCATTCAAGAGCGGATTGAACGTGAGTTTAACATCGACTTGATTACGACTGCACCATCGGTAATTTATCACGTGACGACGACTTCAGGCGAAGTGATTCACGTCGATAACCCATCGAAGATGCCAGAGCAACAAAAGGTCGATTCGATTGAAGAGCCATACGTCAAGGCGGCTGTCATGACACCAAACGACTACGTGGGTGCCATCATGGAACTTTGCCAGAAGAAACGCGGAACGTTCATCGATATGCAATACATCGATACGACTCGCGTCAAAATCACGTATGAGATTCCGCTCAGTGAAATCGTCTATGATTTCTTCGATCAGTTGAAATCGAGCACGAAAGGCTACGCGTCTCTCGATTATGAGTTGATCGGCTACCGTCAATCGCGTCTCGTGAAGATGGATATCTTGCTCAATAACGAAGTCGTCGATGCCCTCAGCTTCATCGTTCACCGTGACTTCGCGTACGAACGTGGGAAGGTCATTGTTGAGAAGCTTAAAGCTCTCATTCCACGGATGCAGTTCGAAGTTCCAGTCCAAGCGGCTGTCGGAACCAAAATCGTCGCACGTTCTACGATTAAAGCACTTCGTAAAAACGTTTTGGCTAAATGTTACGGAGGAGATATCTCACGTAAACGGAAACTCCTCGAGAAACAAAAAGAAGGTAAGAAGCGCATGAAGATGGTCGGGTCCGTCGAAGTCCCGCAAGAAGCGTTTATGTCTGTCCTCTCCATGGACGAAGAATAATGAGATTAAATCGCCCTGATTTTCGAATCAGGGCGATTTTGTATTTTAGGCAGGAAATGCCACTTCCTATAAGGAAGAGTACACCCTTAGACAGACTATAGAGGAGGAAACACCGTGTCGACGTATACATACTCTGCGGGTCCCGGCATGCTACCGACGGAAGTGATGCAAGAGATTCAACAACATCTTCTGACGTTTGAATATGAAGGCGTTTCGATTATCGAAACGAGTCATCGCTCCGCGTCTTTCCAACGTGTGGTCGACTCTCTTGAATGGAGACTGAGAAGACTTATGCATATCCCTGAGAATTATGCCGTACTTTGGCTACAGGGCGGGGCGACGTTACAATTTTCCATGATTCCGATGAATTTACGGAAACAGAATCGATTCGTTTATGTGGATACAGGCATCTGGTCTAAAAAAGCGATGGAAGATGCGAAACACTTTGGAGAGGTCGATGTCATTCATCCGTTGGTAGATGCGACGGGAGGGATGTCTTTTGAATCGAGCCTTGTCCAAGAGGTGGACTATCTCCATGTGACACTGAACAACACGATTGAAGGGACTCGATTTACACATATCCCTGAAGTCGATATTCCGTTGATTGCAGATGCTTCTTCGAATATTCTAGCCGAGCAGATCGATGTGGAGCGCTTCGGGGTGATTTATGCCGGAGCCCAGAAGAATATCGGACCTGCAGGACTGACGGTCGTCATCATCCGTCGAGATTTGATTCAGTCGCTTCAGTTGCCGAGTTATCTTCAATATGCATCACATGTCGATACGTTATTCAATACACCGTCGACGTTTAGTATGTATGTAGCCGAGCGTGTATTGAAGTGGGTAGAAGACTGCGGAGGCGTCGAAGCGATGGAACGATTGAATCGTCAAAAAAGTGACAGGATCTATTCCTATCTTGAAGAGTCGACCTGTTTTTCTCCAATTGTAACGGGGGAACGTCGTTCATTGACGAACATCCCATTTACAACGGGAAATCAAGAGCTGGATCTGCGCTTTGAGCGATACGCGTTAGAACGTGGCTTGCTCGAACTCGGTGGCCATCGTTCGGTAGGGGGCTTACGTGCAAGTCTATATAATGCGATGCCGCTAGAAGGGGCAGAACGCCTCGTCGACGTCATGAGAGCATTCGAGGAGGAGACCCATGTATCACATCAAAACATTTAATCAAATCGCTGCCGCTGGTCTGAAACGATTCGAGCCAAGCGAGTACGTCATCAATGCATCGGATCAAGCCGATGCTTGGGTACTGAGAAGTCATCAAGTCCATGAAGAGGACATCCCTCCCTATCTTCTCGCCATCGCTAGAGCTGGGGCCGGTGTCAACAACCTTCCGCTCGATCAACTTGCGAAACGAGGAATCGTCGCGTTTCATACACCTGGCGCGAATGCAAATGCGGTGAAAGAGCTCGTCCTTGCAAGCATGATCCTCTCAGTACGACCTATTGTGAAAGGTTTCAATTGGGTGAATGAACAGACTACCGCATCGCAATCTCAATTAGAAGAAGCGATGGAATTGCAAAAACGACAATTCCTCGGAGCGGAGTTGCGAGGTAAAAAAGTGGGGATTATCGGTCTGGGAGCCATCGGTGCGTCGCTAGCCAACAATCTTCTCCAACTCGGGGTCGATGTCATCGGATACGACCCTCATCTCTCGGTTGATGCCGCTTGGAATATTTCGAAACATGTCACGCGTGCCAAACACTTAAGTGAAGTACTGGGCAACGTTGATTTACTGTCGATCCATATGCCTTTGACTGAGGAGACTCGATTCAGCATCGACCGGAGTTGGTTTGAGCGAATGAAACCGGGGATGACTGTTTTGAACTTTGCGCGAGGAGAACTCGTGAAAGATGATGACTTACTGAAGGCATTCCATCATCATGTGGGACTGTATGTGACCGACTTCCCCCGTCACACGCTGATCGGTCATCCGCAAGTCATGGCATTGCCTCACCTCGGTGCATCGACTAAAGAGTCGGAAGTCAACTGTGCCATTCAAGCCGTGGAGACGCTGAAATTGTATCTCGAGACAGGGAATATTCGTTCGTCCGCTAATTTTCCGAACGTCGAGCTTCCATACACGGGTAAACGCCGTCTTGGGATTTTGCATCGAAACGTCCCGAACATGGTCGGTCAAATCACGGGAGAACTTGCCTCACATGGATTGAATATCGATAACATGGTCAATCGTAGCCGCGGGGAGATGGCGTATACGTTGATTGATTTAGACAACAGCGAGCATGAACCGTTATCGATTCATGCGCTGTATGAAATACAGGGCGTCATTCGCGTCCGGGAATTTTAAGGAGGATCCTTATGGTAGTATTTAAACCGTTCAGCCCTTATATGCCAACGCATCCGGAACGTGTCGCCGCTGACCCGTATGATGTCGTATCGATTGAAGAAGCGCAAGCCGTCATTTCAGAAAATCCCGATTCCTTTTTAGCAGTGGATAAGCCAGAAGCGCTTCAATCTGACCTTTCCCTTGAGAAGTGGGGGGAGCTGGCGCGTCATGAGCTAGAACGTCTCTATGAAAAGGAATTGACGGAACGTCCGAACGGATTTTACGTCTATCGATTGACATCGGGACAACGTCAGCAAACGGGTCTAGTCGCCACCTTTTCAGTCGCGGATTATGAAGCCGGTCGCATCAAGATTCACGAACATACACGGGAAACGAAGGAGCGGGAACGTGTCGAGCATGTCCGGGCGACGCGAGCGCACACCGGTCCGATTCTACTCAGTCATCCTCCACATGCAAACTTGAAGCAAATCTTACATAAAGCGACTGACGGAGACCCGTTATTCTCGTTCACGGATGAACGAGGCGTCATGCATGAAGGATTCATGATTCCAAACCGTGAACTCGCTCGTGTCATGATGATTGGCGCGACCATCCCGTCGATCTACATTGCAGATGGACATCATCGTGCGAAAGCGGCAGCGGTCGTTTCCGGGATGAGTGGGGATCGTTCTCAAAAGAATGGACGTTCACACTTCTTAGGTGTCCTCTTCCCGAGTGACGAGTTGACAATCTTGCCGTATCATCGCGTGCTGACAGCGATAAGTCCTGAAGAGGTAGAGAATATGTTAGACGGACTCTCGTTTTCATACATAATCAAGGAGGAGGATCGTCTTATCCTGCCGAATGAACATGGCGTCTTCGGAGTCGCCTATCGAGGGAAGTATTATAAGTTGACGAAACGGCAAGAAGACCCGGCGCTCGACGTTGCCATCTTACAGCGAGATATTCTGACGCCATACTTCAACGTTGAAGATATCCGTACGGATGCGAGAGTCGATTTTGTCGGAGGAAACAAGACGGTCGTTGAATTAGAGAAGCTGACTCAGGTGCCGGACCGATTGCTTTTCACGTGCCATGAGACAATGATGTCACAACTGATGCGCGTGGCGGATGATGGTGGCCAGATGCCTCCAAAATCAACCTGGTTCGAGCCGAAATTGAAGAGTGGTTTATTCATTCATCGATTCGATTGATGGCGCAGGCTGGAAAGAACAGACGAAAAGCGTTATAAATGGAATGAGAAGAAAGGGGTGGCCGAAATTGGCTAAAGCCGTATATCTTCACATTCCATTTTGTGAACATATTTGTTATTACTGTGATTTCAACAAGGTGTTTTTAAAAAATCAGCCTGTTGATGATTATTTAGATGCATTAGAACGAGAGATGGTATTGACGCTCGAGGCGTTTCCGACAGAGCGGATTGATACCATCTTTATCGGAGGCGGGACACCGACCGCGCTCAATGAGGAGCAGATGGCGCGCCTGATGGACATGGTCCGCCAACACATTCTGCCACTCGCGTCAGACGACTTAGAGTATTCTGTCGAAGCGAACCCGAACTTTGTGAGTGCGGAAAAACTCGACACGATGAAAGCAGGTGGCGTCAACCGACTCAGTTTCGGTGTCCAGACGTTTGATGATGGTGGACTCGAGCGCATCGGGCGGACACATCGGGCGGATGATGTGTTCGAGACGGTAAGCGAAGCGGCAAAGCGCTTTGACAATATCTCGATTGACCTGATGTTCGGTCTTCCGGAACAAACCGTTGAACAAATTGACCGTGATTTAGCGCTAGCGCTCCAATTACCGATTCAACATGTATCCTCTTATTCGTTGATCCTCGAGCCGCATACCGTCTTTGCGATTCAAGATCGAAAAGGGAAGCTCCGTTTACCGGGGGAAGATGTCGAAGTCGAAATGTACTTGAAAGTGATGGAGACGCTTGAACGCCATGGTCTCAAACAATATGAAATCTCCAACTATGGCTTGCCTGGTCGAGAGAGTCGTCACAATCAAGTGTACTGGCGCAATGAAGAGTATTATGGATTCGGAGCCGGAGCGCATAGTTATTTGAATGGGACACGTCGCGCCAATATCGCTCCAATTCCTCACTATATTAAAGCAGAAGGCATCCCTGTGAAACGGGTGACCGAACTAGAAGAAGTGGAAAAGATGGAAGAAGAGTTATTCCTCGGCCTGCGTATGCGTTCCGGGGTCTCGCTTCAGACGTTTGAACAAAAGTACGGAGTGTCGCTCGATGATGTGTTCGGTCACGTCATCGAAGAGTTGGTGAAGAAGTCACTGATTGAACGGACGGACACACATATCCGTCTAACGGCATCCGGTTTGCCACTCGCCAATGAAGCCTTTGCAGCCTTTATTGGAGAAGCAAAACTTGAACATGCTGATTCATAAAAAAATGGACAAGTCCCTCGTGAGGATTTGTCCATTTTCTTATATTACAAGACGAGATCACGATAGAGCGGTGTAAGCCGACCGAACGTGTCTTCGACCAACGCGAGAAATGCGTCTTCATTTTGAAGAATCGACGCATCGGCAGGAAGTTGACGGCCGATCAAGAAATCAGCCTTTTTCACAGTGCCGAATCGCTCAAGTAGCGATTGAATGTCTTCAGTTGACGTATCTTCAACAAGTAACGCTTCTTTTTTCATATGGTCGCCCGCGATATGGAAATCAGGGAATGTTGATTTCAAATCGATTTGTTGCAGGTGTTTCGCGATGGCGTCCTTGTTCGGCATCTCATAGATGAACGCTAGCCAGATGAAGACACGATCGTCGAAAAGCCCAACTTGTAAGTGCGGATGTTTTTTGTACCCACGTTTGTCGTGACAAATCGCCATCCACGTATCTTTCGGTGGGTTCACCGTCCGACGAGCGTGCTTCGCCACATGCAAATAAAGAGGAATACCGACATCAGCTTCAAGCTCTGGCCCGACCTCGTCATAAATCCGATGGAAGAGCGGTTGAATATCCGAACGGATGCCAGACATTCGTTCGTCGAGTCCATCCTGTTTAAATACATTAAATTGTTTTGTTGTAAACATTTAATCACCTCATCATCTATTCTACCGAAATGGGCTTTTATTTTCATTTCGTAGGTTTGCTATCGTGAAAAAAGGTGAAAAAATCCGAGTGTATGAATTGACAAATAGTGAGAACATGATAATATTTGAAGTGTGATTAGCACTCGTTAAATATGAGTGCTAATAAAGCGGGGTAACCTTTTCAGAGAGGAGTGATGTTGTGCTGACAGATCGACAATTGCTCATTCTTCGAGCCATCATTGATGATTACATTCAGACGGCTCAGCCGGTCGGTTCTCGGACATTGTCGAAACGAGACGATTTGACGTTTAGTTCAGCAACGATTCGGAATGATATGGCCGATTTGGAAGACATGGGGCTGATTGAAAAACCACATACTTCTGCAGGTCGCATCCCGTCAGAGGTCGGCTATCGATATTACGTGGACCACCTCGTCGAGAAGCAGATCATCGACGAACGGGAGACAGGTCGACTAGAAGAACGTTTGAAACAATCTTCAAAAGAGTCTGAGATCCTGATTCGACAAGCTGCAGATCTCCTTTCTGATTTGACCAATTATACGACGGTCGCCCTCGGTCCAAACAGCCAAATGGAAACGTTGGCCCGTGTGGACTTTATGCCATTAGACGAGCGGCGTGGTGTCGTTCTCATCGTCACGGATCAAGGTCACGTCGAGCATCGTACCGTCATGTTTGAATCGCGTGTCGCTCCTGACGTCATCGAGGAAACGATTCGACTGTTGAACGACCGCCTTGTCGGAACGCCAATCGGACAATTGAAAATCCGGATTGGGGAGGAAGTTGCCAAATTGCAACTCGCTCAGCGACAGCAGTACGAGAACATGATGCAACTGATTCAATCGACGCTCGGAATCCAAACGCCGTCTTCGCTTTATCTCGGGGGCAAGAAGAAGATCTTCAATCAACCCGAGTTTCAGACGCTCGACACGTTACGCCCATTCCTAGAATGGATTGATGAGCAAGAACGATTGACGCACTGGCTCGAATCGTTGCCAAATCGTGAAATTTATGTGAGCATTGGGAGCGAGAACGGAATTGTCGCCCTTCAAAATTGTAGTGTCATCACCTCGGATTATACACTAGACGGAAAAACATTCGGTACAATCGCTATGATTGGTCCAACGCGTATGAATTACCGTCATGGTGTCCAAATGATGGGACAAATTATCGAAGCGTTGCGACGAACGAAACTAGATGAGTGACGGAAAGGAGTTTTATTATGACAGCAGATCACCAAAACGGGCACGAGCAAGATGACGTGCTTGAAGAAAAATCTGTAGACTCGGCACAAACAGAAGAGAATGAGTCAACTGAATCAAATGAAGATGAGGTTTTAAATGCTGAGATTGTGGAAGAAAGTTCTGAGGGGACGGACTTACAAAAAGAAATCGAAGCGTTGAAAGCGAGCGAGCTCCGCATTCGTGCCGACTTTGACAACTTCCGTCGTCGGACGAACGAAGAGAATGCCAAACGCGTCAAGTTTGCTTCACAGTCTGTCATTGAAAAATTGATTCCGCTCATTGACAACTTTGAGCGTGCACTTCAAGTAAACGCAACTTCAGAAGATGCGAAGCAGATTCAATCTGGAGTAGACATGATTCATCGTCAACTACTTGACGTATTAAATGCTGAGCAAGTCGAAGTGATTGAAGCAGTCGGACAGCCGTTCGACCCAAATTTCCATCAAGCAGTCATGCAAGAACCGAGCGATGAGTTCGAGTCAGGTATCGTGACGATGGAGCTTCAAAAAGGATATACGATGCATGGTCGAGTCATTCGCCCGAGCATGGTAAAAGTCGCAGAATAACACTACTTAACGAGACGGAGGAATAAACGATGGGTAAAATTATCGGTATTGACTTAGGGACTACAAACTCATGTGTGGCAGTAATGGAAGGTGGCGAAGCCGTCGTCATCTCAAACGCAGAAGGTAACCGTACGACTCCTTCGGTTGTCGCATTCAAAGGAGAAGAGCGTCAAGTCGGTGAGGTCGCAAAACGTCAGGCTATCACGAACCCGAATACGATCCAATCAATCAAACGTCACATGGGAACATCACATACAGTTGACGTAGACGGTAAGAAATTCACACCACAAGAAATCTCGGCAATCATTTTGCAGAAGTTGAAGAAAGATGCTGAAGACTACCTCGGTGAATCAGTCACGGAAGCCGTCATCACAGTTCCTGCATACTTCAACGACGCGGAGCGTCAAGCGACAAAAGATGCTGGTAAGATTGCTGGTCTTGATGTCAAACGGATCATCAACGAGCCAACAGCTGCGGCACTCGCTTACGGTTTAGATAAAGGTGAAGACCACACGATTTTGATCTATGACCTCGGTGGCGGTACGTTCGACGTTTCGATTCTTGAACTTGGTGACGGTGTATTCGAAGTTGTCGCTACAGCTGGTGACAACCGTCTCGGTGGAGATGACTTCGACCAAAAAGTCATCGACTACCTCGTTGCAGAATTCAAAAAAGAGAACGGCATCGACCTCGGCAAAGACAAGATGGCACTTCAACGTTTGAAAGATGCTGCCGAAAAAGCGAAGAAAGACCTTTCAGGTGTCACAAGCGCACATATCAGCCTTCCGTTCATCACAGCAGGTGAAGCAGGTCCGCTCCACTTGGAGATGACACTCACACGTGCGAAATTTGAAGAATTGACGGCTGACCTTGTCGAACGCACAATGGAACCGACGCGCCGTGCCTTGAAAGACGCAGGACTCACACCATCTGACCTCGACAAGATCATTCTCGTCGGTGGTTCGACACGTATCCCTGCTGTTCAAAAAGCAATCCACGACTTCACGAAGAAAGAGCCATTCAAAGGGGTTAACCCGGATGAAGTTGTTGCACTTGGTGCAGCAATTCAAGGTGGAGTTCTTGCCGGAGACGTGAAAGACGTCGTTCTTCTCGACGTGACTCCACTCTCACTCGGTATCGAGACAATGGGTGGCGTGATGACGAAACTCATCGATCGCAACACGACAATCCCAACATCGAAATCACAAGTGTTCTCGACTGCAGCCGATAACCAGCCTGCTGTTGACATCCACGTTCTTCAAGGGGAACGTCCGATGGCACCAGACAACAAGACACTTGGTCGCTTCCAATTGACGGATATTCCACCAGCACCACGTGGTGTACCACAAATCGAAGTTAAATTCGATATCGATGCAAACGGAATCGTTCACGTATCGGCAAAAGATCTCGGTACGAACAAAGAACAATCGATCACAATCCAATCTTCTTCAGGTATCGATGAGGCGGAAATCGAGCGTATGGTGAAAGAAGCCGAAGCGAACGCAGAAGCAGATAAAAAACGTAAAGAAGAAGCAGAACTTCGCAACGAAACAGACCAACTCGTCTTCGCGACAGACAAGGCGATCAAAGACCTTGGTGAGCAAGTAGAAGAGGCGGACAAAGAAAAAGCAGAAGCTGCGAAAGAAAAAGCGAAAACTGCTCTCGAAGGTTCAGACCTTGAGGCGATCCGTACAGCCAAAGACGAATTGTCAGCTGTCGTTCAAGAGTTGACGCAAAAAGTATATGCTAAAATGGCTGAACAGCAAGGTGCTGAAGGCGCAGAACCACAAGCGGAAGCGAAACAAGACGATAATGTCGTGGACGCAGAGTTTGAGGATCTCGACGACCGTAAATAAACAGCCGTTGTAAAGGAGAGCGCCAAAGCAGGTTTCTGCTTTGGCTCTTTCCATGTTAAGGTAGAATCGGTAAAATCGATACGTAGTTTGTGAGGATAGGAGCGAGAATAGTGGCGAAACGAGATTATTATGAAGTGCTCGGGCTCGACAAGTCGGCCTCGGCACAAGACATCAAGCGGGCATACCGAAAGTTAGCCCGTCAATATCACCCGGACATCAACCAAGAAGCAGATGCTGCCGACAAGTTCAAAGAGATTGGTGAAGCGTATGAAGTACTCTCAGACGAACAGAAACGGGCCCAGTATGACCGATTCGGTTTCGAAGGGGCCAATCAGTTTGGAGGAGGCGGTGACTTCCAAGGCGGCTTCGGAGATATCTTCGACATGTTCTTCGGAGGCGGTGGACGCCGTCAAGATCCGAACGCACCACGTCGCGGCGAAGATTACCAGTACGTCGTCGATCTTGACTTCATGGAAAGTGTCACAGGTAAAACGGAGACGATTGAACTCGAAATCGAAGTGGAATGTGACACGTGTATGGGAAGTGGCGCAAAACCGGGCACGAAACCGGAAACGTGTAATCGATGTGGCGGTAGCGGCGTCGAGACGGTCGAACAGAACACGATTCTCGGTCGTATGGTCAACCAACGTCCATGTAGCCAGTGTCACGGAAGTGGTAAGACGATTAAAGAAAAATGTCCGACGTGCCATGGCTCAGGTCATGTGAAGAAGAAACAAACCGTCGAGGTCAAAATCCCAGCCGGTATCGATAACGGTCAACAGATCCGTCTCTCAGGTAAAGGTGGTCCAGGCGTGAACGGTGGACCAGCAGGGGACTTGTACGTCGTCGTTCGTATCCGAGCACATGAGATCTTTGAACGTGTCGACCAACACATCGCAATGGATATGCCGATCACATTCGCTCAGGCTGCTCTCGGTGCGGAAATCGAAGTACCGACAGTTCACGGGAATGTGAGCTTGAAAGTGCCTGCAGGGACACAAACCGGTTCAAAATTCCGTTTACGCGGTAAAGGAATGCCGAGCGTTCGTGGTGGCGCAAATGGTGACCAGTATGTCAGTGTCATCGTGATGACGCCGAAGAACATGACAGACCGTCAAAAAGAGTTGCTTCGTGAATTTGAAGAAATTAGCGGAGAGTCCGGTGTCGAAGAGGAACATGGAATGTTCCAAAAAATGAAAAAGTTCTTTAGTCACTAAAAGGAGTGTGTACGAACGATGAAATGGTCTGAAATTTGTGTCCACACGACACAACTTGCGGTAGAAGCGGTATCCAATTTACTACACGAAGTAGGGGCACAAGGTGTCGTCATCGAGGACGTGGAAGATTTCGACAGAATGATGGCGGAGGACCATTTCGGGGAGATTTGGGACGTTTCGGATCGTGAGACGTATCCAACTTCTGGCGTACACGTCAAAGCGTATGTCCCGGCCTCGGGAGATTTTCAAGATTTACTTTCAAATCTGAAAAAAGAAATCGAACGACTACGCACGATGCTCGATATCGGGTCAGGAGACGTCACGGTCGCTGAAATCGATGAAGAGGACTGGGCACACTCTTGGAAGCAGTATTATAAGCCGGTGAAAATTTCGCAACAGCTTACCATTGTTCCTTTATGGGAAGAGTACACACCGCAGCCGGAAGAGAATGTGATTTTGCTTGACCCGGGTATGGCGTTCGGCACAGGAACGCATCCGACGACAATGCTATGCATTCAAGCGATTGAGAACTACATTCAGGAAGGTGACCGTGTCATTGATGTCGGTACAGGATCGGGTGTATTGTCGATTGCAGCAGCAAAACTTGGTGCAACGAAGGTAAAGGCATTAGACTTAGACTCGGTCGCAGTCGAAGCTGCTCGTCAAAACGTTGAGACGAACGGAGTGGGCGAACGCGTTCAAGTGGACACAGGTGATCTTCTGAAAGGTGTGGAAGGTGAGTACGATTTAGTCGTAGCGAACATTCTTGCTGACGTCATTCTCCTGTTCATCGAAGACGCCTATGCACGCACGAAGTCAGGTGGACGCTTCATCACCTCTGGAATTATCGGAGAGAAGCGGGCTGAAGTGACGAATGCTTTGGTCGCTGCTGGATTTGAGATTGAAGAGACGCGCGTGATGGAAGATTGGGTCGCGATTATCGCCAAGAAGGGGTAAGTTATGCAACGTTATTTTTTGACAAAAGAAGCCTTTAAAAGCGAAACGGTGACCCTTCCTTCAGACGTGGTCCACCACATCGGTACAGTCTTACGACAAGGTCCTGGATATGAGATGGTCCTGTTGGATGGTACAGGTGTTGAGTATGCCTGCGTCGTGACATCGCTTGAGAAGAAGAGCGGGGAAGCGAAAGTCATGTCATCGCGACAGGCGACGACGGAGTTGCCAATCGAGGTAACTTTGGCGTATGCACTCCCGAAAGGGGACAAAGTCGAGCTCGTCGCCCAAAAAGCGACGGAGCTTGGCGTCCACCATCTGTTGCTGTTCGAATCGACGCGCTCTGTTGCCAAATGGGATGGAAAAAAAGCTCCGAAAAAAGTGGAGCGGATTCAAAAGATTATGCAAGAAGCGGCTGAACAATCCTATCGTGCCGTGGTACCGACTTGCTCATATATTTCTCCGAGAGAGCTCCAACAGAAAATAGATGGCTATGATGCCATCGTCATCGCATATGAAGAGTCGGCAAAAGAAGGGGAGCAGTCTGCTTTCGCGCAACTGTTGACTCAACTGAAACCGCAACAACGCGTTCTCGTCATCACAGGACCTGAAGGTGGATTCGATGTGAACGAAATCAATCAATGGATTCAGGCAGGAGCGACTGCATGTGCATTTGGACCACGCATTCTTCGGTCTGAGACAGCGCCGCTTTATGCATTATCTGCAATCTCTTTCGCGCTTGAACTGAACAGATAATATGAAAACGGATGACCCGAACGAGGTCATCCGTTTTCATTTTTATTTTTTGTTGATTGTAATCACTTTCTTCGTGACGTTTCCGCCAAGGTCGGTCACTTCGAATGTGAAGGTATTCTTCCCTTTCGCTGTCACTGGAAGTGTGATCGTCCCCGTGCGTGAGAAGGCACGCATCGCGTATGGTTCTTTCAACGTATTGCTCCATTTCAAGTCCCCGTTGACACGAAGCTTGATCTCATCAAAGTTATCCGTTACTTGAACTTTCACTTTTACAGACTTCTGTTTAGCTGATACGTTCTTCGGAACATTTGTCACCGACAATTTAGCTTTCGTCGAGTCGACAAAGATTGGGCGGACGAAGTTCGTCACGTTTCCGGCTGTGTCTTCTGCGACAAAGCGGACTTTGTGGAAACCATCCTTATATGTGCGTGTCGTATTGAACGTATATTGTTTCGCTGACGCGTCATATTTGAGTGGTACGTCGACCCCGTCTACCGTGAACGATGCGATTTCAGAGGCATCCTTGATTTGACCGATCAATGGAACGATGGATGTACCGTAAGGAGACAAGGCGAGTGGTGCATCGACAAAGATACCAGGTTTGGCCGCATCATTTTCTGTTGAAACATTTCGAGTGATCACGTTCCCGGCATTGTCTGACACACGAACTGAAAGCTGATCTGTAGTCTCGAGCGGCTGTTCAAGTGTGAAGTTCGCTGAAGCTTTCGCTTCTTTTGCCACGACTTTCCCGTTGATGAGGAATTCGATACCGTTGATTCCAGCAAAGTCATCCGACGCTTTGACGCTTGCTACGTTGTCGTCCCAACGAAGCGTGAAGCGTGGGTCTGTGTAATCTACTTTGACAGGGATGCGCATCGTTTGAGCTTGTTTCTTCATGTAATCGATGCTTGCTTCGATTTCATAGTAATATGTGCCTTTTGGCGCCATCTTCCCATTCAATTTTCCGTCCCAAGCGTTATCCGCTGCGTAATAGTAATAATCACCACTTCCACCATCGAAGTAGTTCTTTCTCAATTCGTCTTCCATCTTGAGGGTGCGAAGGACGTTCCCTTTCTCATCTACGACGCGATATTTGATGTCTTTCGCATTGCGTAATAGCGAGAAGACTGGAGTAGCCGTATCTTTCGATCCGTCTCCGTCCGGTGAAATGGCAACCGCTTCGCTAGCCACAGATTCATCTAGTTTTTCACCTAAGTACTTTCCTTCTGCATCGACCAATCCAGAGACGCCATAGAATGCTCCTTCTCCATAGATCGTCTCGTCAAAGATCGGCGCTTTGCCCCAATCCCCTTCAAATCCGACGATTGGAACAACGAGAGATGGATGACCGTCTGTACCGCGCGGATCAGTCAAACGAAGGAACCCGTCGACGAAGTAGCCGTTCTCAAAGACAGATTTGGCAGATACAGTGCCTTCTAACGTTTCTGGGTTCAACACTTTTGCTTTCGAAACATCGATGGAAACTGTGATTTCTTTCTTCTGTTTTGCTTTCAACGTGACTTTACTTGTGTTCGATCCGTTGATTTTAACGATAGCTTGCTCGAGTGCTTGAGCTTCCATCGCATTTTGAACGATACCGTCTTTGTTTTTGACAGCGAGGTCTGTTTGTAACGATGCGGCCACATCATAAGTCAACGCTTCGTTCGACATGTTCTCGACGACGACCGTGAAGGATGCTTTGCTCTTCGACAACTCTTTCAAAGCGACTTTCGCCTCTTTTGTCGACTTTTCATAGGCGACAGCCGGCGAAGTGACGGCTGCATGCAATTGCATGAGACCGGCTCCGGCCCGACGTGGTGAGTATGGGAGTGATTGTTTCAATTCTTGGTTATACGGTCCGATATCTGTGACAGGCTTCGACGTGTTGAGTAACAAGTTTTTCGCCATCGTGACACGTGCTTTTCCACTCAATTTGAAGTCACGGTCTACACGCTCAAGGACGAGGGCCGCCCCTCCGGCAACGTGTGGTGCTGCCATTGACGTTCCGCTCATCAATCCATATTGGTTATCGTTGAACGTAGAGAAAATTTGTCCACCTGGAGCAGAAAGCTCTGGCTTGAAGTCAAGGTTCGGTGTGACGCCCCACGATGTGAAATCAGACATCGCACCGGCTGAACGGTTATTGACACTGATGCGGTCACCGGCAAACGTCACTTGAAGCGGACCGTCTGCTAACTTGTCTTTCAGTTCATTCCCGTCCTGGATGCTGAGTGAAGCCATCGGAATTTGAGGTTGATCGAGAGCCATCGAGACATAATCGCCGTGCCCGACCGCACCACGCACGATGACACCTGCTGCGCCTTGCGCTTCAGCTGTTTTTTGGATCTGCGAGTAGAAGTAACCGCCGTCGCGAACAGCAAGGACGAGTTTTCCTTTTACGTCTTTTCCTTCATAATTCTCCGGTTGTCCGTCTCCGACATATACGATGTCGTATGTTCCTTCTTTGAAGGCAGGACCGTCTTGTTTTTTCCATCCGATTTTTTCATCTCCGACACGGAATGCGTCCAATTGAATTTGATCGTTTTCAAGAGAGGCGACCGATGTCGATGCTTGACTGACACTCGGTGCCCCAACGACACCCGTATCTGGGTTTGAAGCAGTCGGTAAGTCGAATCCGTGACCAAAGTATGCGGAGTTCCCTGCAGAAATCGACATGAAGATACCGTTATCGACGGCACGTTGAACGGCTTGTTGTTCTGGCGAATCGGCATCGACGAACCCGGCTGTCGAACCGAGACTCATGTTGATGACGTCGGCGCCGAGTTTGATGGCATCATCAATCGCTTTGATATAGATGTCTCCATATGTAGATGCATAGTTCGGATCGTTACTGAATACTTTTAAACCTAAAATTTGTGCTTCCGGTGCGACCCCTTTGATTCCACCGTTTTCTAAATCACCGTTAGCGGCAACCGTTCCAGAAACGTGTTGTCCATGCATGGAAGCACCAGGTGAATCGTCTTTGATGTCATCGTTCTCATCGTAGTAGTTATATGCGTATGGAACTTTCTCGTTCACGTATTCGCCTGGAAGACCGAACGATGTGATGGCTTGATTGACTTCAGATTGAGTCAACTCTGCCGTTTTGGCGTCTGTGATCTTATAATCCCGGTGCTCAGGATCGATTCCAGAATCGATGACGGCGACGACAGTACCTTCTCCGGCAAACCCGTAATCTCCCCACGTTTGTTCGGCTTGAACCATGCCATTACTCGTGATCATATCCGGTTTGACTTCTGGGCGCTCATACTCGTTGACAATGTGAACGGTCGCCACTTCAGGTAATGCTTCGACTTTGGCGATTTCACTTGTAGACAAGAATGTAGAGAAACCATTGAAGACGGTCGTAAATTCTTCAATCGGTGTAGCCGTTACGCCTTGTTTCTTCAAGGCGGACTTGGCACGTTTTTGTTCTGATTGAACAGATTGTTGTGCCTTATTTTGCTCTGATTTCGACAATTCATTAAATTTCTTTCCTTTTTGAGCGGCTTCGGCAATGGCAGGATCCCCGACGAGCTCAACGACGACCCGAACTTTTTTCTGTTTCTTCTCTAAAACCAGTTTCGGTTTAACGGAAGCTTCAGCTGAAACAGAGGTTGTTCCAGCTTGAATCAGTGCAGGTGACAAGGCGATACATGTGGCGAGTGAAGCGTTTAAATAGATTTTTTTTCGTGACAACGTATAGACCCCCTAAAATTTGTTAGTACCTGTAAAATTTAAAGCATAAACTCACATTGAGAACTATCATATCGTTAATCAGATGAAAAAGAGTGGGTTTATTTGTAAAACAGGTAAGTGTTTTTGCACAAATTTTAATGTTCTGACAATTACTAAAGACCTAACACATAAGACCTATATCCAACTGGATGTGATGCGAGAATCTAGCGAATGACTTGAAATGAATAAAAAAACCTGTTAATGTAACGTTAAAGTTAAATACCAATAAAACATATCAAATTAGTAAGAATTAAGATTGGGGTAGCGATATGAACTTACCATTCATGGACATCTTTAAGGATTGGGCAAAAGATTATGATACGACGGTCGAGGGGCATGATGAGCAATATCACGAAGTGTTCATCGGATATGAGCAAATGCTCGATGAGGTTGCCCTACACGTCGAAGGGACGGTGCTTGAGTTTGGTGTCGGAACAGGGAACTTGAGTAGCCGGATCTTGAAAGGGCATCCGTTGATTGCGATTGAACCGTCGCCGGAAATGCGACAAATTGCTGTTGAAAAGTTGGGGATTGATGTGCTCGAAGGCGATTTCCTCCGTTATCCGGATTTATCAAACGTAGATACGGTCGTATCGTCGTATGCTTTTCATCACTTGACAGATTCTGAAAAGGCCACGGCCATCGGTCAGTATGTTGAAGGCTGGGAACATCCAAAGTTCGTGTTGCTTGATACGATGTTTGAGTCACCAGCAGCTCGTCAGGACATCATCGATTGGGCGACTGCGAAAGGGTACTCAGACCTCGTCGAAGACTTAAACCGTGAATATTATCCATATACGTCAACGATTCGTTCCATGTTAGAAGCGAACGGGTACAACGTGACGATGACGCAGAGAAACAAGTTTGTCTGGCTCGTAATAGCCACTAAATAACGAGGAGGAATTACTCATGAAAACATATAATGTTGAAAGTTTTAACTTGGATCATACGAAAGTACAGGCGCCTTTTGTCCGTTTAGCTGGTGTGAAAGAGGGAACAGCTGACACGATTTATAAATACGATATTCGTTTCATTCAACCGAACGAAGGACTCATGCCGATGCGCGCGGTTCATTCACTTGAGCATTTGATTGCCGAGAACAGTCGCAATCATTCTGAAGACATCGTCGATATCTCGCCGATGGGTTGCCAGACAGGCTTCTATTGGACGATGCTCAATGATGGGAACTACGAACGAATGCTTGACCTCGTGGAAGCGACGCTGCGTGATGCGATGAACGCTGAGGAACTACCGGCGCAAAACCCTGTTCAATGTGGGAATGCGAATCATCATGATTTCGAAGGTGCCAAAAAATTAGCGGCAGACATGCTCGCAAAACGCGATGAATGGCATATCGTCTTCAAGGACGAGGCATAAGATGATTGTCCGTGACGTCTATGAACTCATCGGAAACACACCGCTCATTGAACTTCGAACGCTTCCTGTACCAGCGAATGTCAAAGTGTACGGGAAGCTCGAGATGATGAATCCAGGTGGGAGTGTTAAAGACCGACTCGGGATGAATTTGATTGAACGGGCGATCGAGCGTGGCGATGTGGCACCCGGTGGAACGGTGATCGAACCGACAGCAGGCAATACGGGGATCGGGCTTGCGCTCGCTTGCCAACGATTCGGGATTCGCCTCATGACGGTCACTCCTGAAAAATTCAGTCAAGAGAAGCAGGCATTGATGCGACTGCTCGGAGCAACAGTCGTCAACACGCCGACGGAACTCGGCATGAAGGGTGCAATCGCACATGCCATTGAGTTGGCCAAAGAACATGACGCCTATGTCCCAGAACAGTTCTCGAACCCGGATAACCCAGATGCTTACGTCGACATCCTTTCCCATGAGTTGTTGAAAGATGTGCCACAAATTGACGTATTTGTAGCGGGAGCGGGGTCAGGTGGCACATTCACCGGTGTCGCCAAATCATTAAAGCCACTTGGAACGAAAACTGTCGTCGTGGAGCCGGTCGGTTCCATTTTGAACGGCGGTGAACCAGGACCACATAAAACAGAAGGAATCGGCGTCGAAAAATGGCCACCCTTTTTGAAGAGGGCTTACGTCGATGCGATTCATACCATCACAGATGAGGAAGCCTTCTACTACGTGGCACATCTAGCGAAACAGGAAGGCTTGCTCATCGGTAGTTCTTCAGGCGCTGCCATTGCAGCATGTGTAAAAGAAGCGAATCAATTGACGGAAGGCACGATTGTCACCATCTTGCCTGATAGTGCAGAACGATATTTAAGTCAAGGAATTGTCAAGGAGGCAGAACATGCGTACAAAGACAGCACTCATTCACGGCGGTAAAACGACGGACCCGTTGACAGGGGCCGTCACGCCACCGATTTATCAAACGAGCACGTATAAGCAAGACGGAATTGGCAACTTGCGAGAAGGGTACGAGTACTCACGATCAGCAAACCCGACTCGGACGGCATTAGAGACATTGATTGCCGACATCGAAGGCGGCGTGCAAGGATTTGCATTCGGATCTGGGATGGCAGCCATCTCGACGGTGCTTATGTTATTGAAATCTGGAGACCACGTCATCGTCGGGTCTGATGTATATGGAGGAACGTACCGTGTATTCAATCGAGTATTTCAGTCACGAGGCTTGGAAGCAACTTTTGTCGATACATCCGATGAAACAGCGGTTCGGGATGCGCTTCAAGCGAACACGAAAATGATTTATGTCGAGACGCCGACAAATCCGCTCTTAAACGTGACGGACATTCGAGCGATGCGTAAGATTGCCGATGAAGCAGACGTGTTGCTCGTCGTGGACAATACGTTTATGACCCCTTACTTCCAAAATCCAATCGAACTTGGAGCAGACTACGTCCTTCACAGTGCCACAAAGTACTTAGGCGGACATAGTGACGTCGTAGCGGGACTTGTTGTCGCGCGAACGGAAGAGCAGGGCGAAGCTTTGGCGTTTCTTCAAAACTCAGTTGGCGCAGTTCTTGGACCACAAGATAGCTTCCTTGTTGTTCGTGGAATTAAGACGCTAGCTGTTCGAATGGAGGAGATTGAATCGAATGCACGTGCATTGGTTGAATTCCTTCAATCGAACGAGTCTGTATCACGCGTGCTCCACCCAAGTGTATCCAGTGAGGAAGCGAAGCGGATTCATTTATCACAGGCACGTGGATTCGGTGGGATGATCGCATTTGATGTCGGTTCAGCGGAAGCGGCAGAAATGATGGTCGCGAAGACGAAATACTTCACGCTCGCAGAAAGTTTAGGAGCGGTTGAGAGTTTGATCAGTGTCCCGGCACGCATGACACATGCGTCGATTCCAGCCGAACGTCGAGCGGAACTTGGCATCACCGATGGGCTCGTTCGTATTTCGGTCGGACTTGAAGACATTGATGACTTGATTGAAGACTTGGCACAAGCATTAACGGCAATTGAACAAGTGAGACAATAAACGGTCAGGGCGCGATTTCGCGTCCTTTTTTCATGAAACAAAAGTCTTGTATCGGGAGTCTTTCATCGACTAAACTGTTTTTAACTTGTAAGAGAGCGGGTGAACGTGTGAATAAGGGAGTATGGACGACAGTCGGAGCCTACGTCATGTGGGGCGTCCTTCCGATTTATTGGAAATTTTTGCAAGAAGTACCGAGCGGTCAAATTTTAGCACATCGAATCGTTTGGTCATTTTTATTTATTCTGCTCGTTCTGCGATGGACAAATCAGTGGAAAGAGTTCGGTTACGCCCTGCGACACCGTGCTACACGAAACGCATTCATGTTGAACGGATTCATCGTCAGTGCCAACTGGTTTGTATACATATGGGCTGTCAATCACGGATATATCATTGAAGCTTCTCTCGGGTACTACATCAATCCTCTCGTCAGTATGGTGTTAGGGGTGCTTGTCTTTCGGGAATTATTAAATCGAGTCCAATGGATGGCCGTTGGGATCGCGTCAATCGGCGTCCTCGTCTTGACGTTAGGGTATGGTACGTTCCCCTGGATTTCATTCGTCTTGGCGAGTACCTTTGGATTTTATGGGATGGTGAAGAAGCGCCGTCCTCTTGCTTCAACGGTCAGCCTAGGAATCGAAACGCTAGCAGTGGTCCCGGTGGCATTGCTCTTCCTCGGAAATCAAGTTGTCACCGACAATATTGCGTATAACATGTCGCCTGTCATTTGGATCGCCCTTCTTGGAACGGGTGTGGTCACGGCGTTACCTCTTCTCCTATTCGGATACGGGGCACAACATATCCCGTTCACGCTTGTCGGGTTTCTTCAATTCATCGCACCGACACTTAGCTTGATCATCGGGGTCGTCATGTACCATGAACCGTTCACGGCATATCATGTCTTTGCCTTCACCTGCATTTGGCTCGCTATTTTCTTCTTTAGTTGGAACAGTTGGGTCGTCGCTCGTAAACGTCGTCAGTTGATTTAGGTTTGAAAGCTGTTACATCTCGAAAAAACATGGTAATATGTTAGATGTCAGACTTATTTGTCAGAGGAGGAAATGAATCATGGAATTAGCCCGTTATATCGACCACACAGCTTTAAAGGCTGAAACAACAAAAGATCAAATTACAACACTTTGTGCAGAAGCGCTCGAATACAAATTCGCAAGCGTTTGTGTCAACCCGACATGGGTCAAATATGCAGCAGAACAACTCAAGTCAGATGATGATGTCAAAGTATGTACAGTCATCGGTTTCCCACTTGGTGCAAACACGCCTGAGGTAAAAGCATTTGAAACAAAAGATGCGATTGCCAATGGCGCAGATGAAGTAGACATGGTCATCAACATCGCAGCACTCAAAGATGCTGACTACGATCTCGTAGAACGTGACATCCGTGCGGTTGTCGAAGCGGCAAACGGTACACTCGTCAAAGTCATCTTCGAAACATGCATGCTTACAAAAGAAGAAATCAAAAAAGCTGCCGAACTTTCAGTGAAAGCTGGAGCAGACTTCGTCAAAACATCGACTGGTTTCTCGACTGGTGGCGCGACAGTTGAAGACATTCGCCTCATGCGTGAGACGGTCGGACCTGACATCGGCGTAAAAGCTTCAGGTGGCGTCCGTGACTTCGAAGGTGCGAAAGCGATGATCGATGCTGGTGCGACACGTATCGGTGCTTCAGCAGGTATCGCGATTGTCACTGGTGGACGTTCAGACAGCGACTATTAATAAGTGGTTGACCACACGACTTAATTTCACTATAATATGATATGACGTGTGAAACACGTTTCCTTAGTCGTGTAATTCGGAGGGAGGGAAAACTAGTGGAAACTCGTGTCCGTAAAAACGAATCGCTTGAAGACGCTCTTCGTCGTTTCAAACGCGGTGTTTCGAAAGATGGCACACTTGCCGAAGTTCGTAAACGTCGTCACTACGAAAAGCCAAGCGTAAAACGTAAATTGAAATCAGAAGCTGCGCGTAAGCGTAAGAAATTCTGATTCCAGTTTCATTTGTAGAGAGGGTGTTGGCTCATGAGTCTTCAAGAACGCTTGACGGACGACATGAAGCAAGCCATGCGCGCGAAACAAAAGGATCGTCTTACGACAATCCGGATGGTCAAAGCGTCGCTCCAAAATGAGGCTATCAAACTAGGTCGTCAAGATCTTACCGAGGAAGAGGAACTCACGGTGCTCAACCGAGAGATGAAACAGCGCAGAGACTCCCTCCGAGAATTCGAAAGCGCTGGTCGTGAAGACCTTGCTTCCAAAGTAGCAGAAGAGATTGTCGTCCTAGAAGCCTATATGCCTGAACAACTTTCAGAAGATGAAGTGACCGCCATCGTCCAAGCAGCAATTGCTCAAACGAATGCAACCGCTCCATCAGATATGGGTAAGGTGATGGGCGTCGTCATGCCGCAAGTCAAAGGCAAGGCAGACGGTGGTCTTGTGAACCGAATCGTCAAACAACAATTGACGAATTGATGAAAAAAGCAGTTACTTTTCGGGAAACCGAAAGTTTCTGCTTTTTTTGCGTATTCTGAAACCACATTCAATCTTGTTTCGTATACACTAGAGATAGGAGATAGCTTTGAATTTGGAAGGGGGTAGCAAGACGATGACATTTGGTCTCGGAGTGATTCTGACAGTCTTTTTTGTCGGAGTCGTCCTTCTTGGAATTGAAGTGTTCGTAGCAGGGTTTGGATTGTTCGGTTTGCTTGGGATCGGAGCCGTCGTTGCGAGTTTGATTATGGCTGGTGCGACGATCGGTCAACTGTGGCTATCGATTGGTCTCGCGGCAGCAGTGCTAACAGGTCTCGGCTTTTGGGCATACCGCCGCTTGAGTACGAATCGTCCGCTCATTTATAAAGGGTTGATTTTGACGGATTCGACATCGACTGAAAAAGGCTACTTGTCCCACGAAGATCGAAAACAGCTTCTCGGCAAAGTGGGAGTCACCTTGACACCACTTCGCCCAGCAGGTACTGCCGAAATCGACGGAGAACGACTTGATGTCGTGACGGAAGGTGGCTATCTCGATCAGCAGACAAAAATTCAGGTTTATAAAGTGGATTCTGGACGGATTGTCGTTCGAAGCTTTGTAGAACCGAAGGAGGATGTAACAGAATGACACCAGAATTACTGACAACGTTACTCATTACAGGTGGAGGATTGATTGCACTTGCCGTATTCTTCACGTTCGTACCAGTCGGACTATGGATCAGTTCGTTTGCAGCGGGCGTCCACGTCTCGATCTTCACATTGATTGGAATGCGCCTTCGTCGCGTTATTCCTTCGAAAATCGTGAACCCGTTGATTAAAGCGGTTAAAGCAGGAATTGAATTAAACACGAACCAACTTGAGAGTCACTTCTTGGCTGGTGGTAACGTAGACCGCGTTGTGAACGCATTGATTGCGGCGCACCGTGCGAATATTGAATTGTCATTCGAACGGGCTGCTGCCATCGATTTGGCAGGACGTAACGTGCTCGAGGCTGTACAGATGTCAGTTAACCCGAAAGTCATTGAAACGCCATTTATTGCGGGTGTCGCGATGGATGGGATTGAAGTGAAGGCGAAAGCACGCATTACCGTACGTGCGAATATCGATCGTCTCGTCGGTGGTGCGGGGGAAGAAACGATTATCGCCCGTGTCGGTGAAGGGGTCGTGTCGACAATCGGTTCACAAAACAACCACAAGCACGTACTAGAGAATCCGGATATGATTTCACGGACTGTCCTCACAAAAGGGTTAGATTCAGGAACAGCGTTTGAGATTCTTTCGATCGATATTGCCGACATCGATATCGGTAAGAACATCGGCGCGGTCTTGCAGACGGACCAAGCAGAAGCAGATAAGAAAATCGCTCAAGCGAAGGCGGAAGAACGTCGCGCGATGGCGATTGCGCGCGAACAAGAAATGAAATCTTCAGTAGAAGAAATGCGTGCGAAAGTTGTCGGTGCCGAAGCGGAAGTCCCACTCGCGATGGCAGAAGCGTTACGAAACGGAAAGCTTGGTGTCATGGATTACGTGAACTACTTGAACGTTCAAGCGGATACAGAAATGCGAAAAGCGATTGGGGCACCTGTCGATTCTGAATCAGATAATGAGTGATTGATATGGATGGACTATGGGTACTCTTGTTAGCCGCCTTCGGAATTGCCTCGGCAGTGATGAAACGGCTCGAAAAATCATCGTCCTCTGGAGACCGTCCTCAAAGCAGTGAACTGAAACGCTATTTGGATTCGGTAGGGGACGTCATGAAAGAGATTGAAACGGCATTCGATGACTCGGACGAAAAACCAGCACCCCAAAAGGTGAGGCGTCGAGTCGCTCGAACGGTAGAAGAACGACCGACTCCACGTGAACGTCAAGTCGAGATGCCGAAAGTGAGCGCGCAATTCGAACAAGCGGTTAAAATTCCACCGATTCAAAAGGAAAAGAAACCGAGACAACTGAACGTTTCACAAAAGCGAATGCGGGAAGCTGTCATTTGGAGTGAGGTATTACAACCTCCTATCTCGAAACGGAAGAAGTGAACGGAAGGCAGTGACGTCATGTTACTGCCTTTTGCGCGTGGAAATTACGCGGTCTTTCTTTCACGATAGGCGTGATAGTGCTAAAGTAAAAGAGGAATAACCGATTTTAATGAGGGGGCAATGCATCCATTGATTATGACTGATAAAATACCATTCGTCATGGAACATGCGAACGAAGCACAAGCTTTACTCGGACCTAAAGATGAAGTGTTCCAGGCGATTGAAACAGAATTGAAAGTGGCACTCATCCCAAGGGGTGAGGAGTTGATTATTCAAGCCGATACTCTTGAGGCTCTTGAATTAACGAAACAAGTGATCATCACCTTGCAGACGTTAGTGAAAAAAGGTGCACGTCTAAATGAAAGTGATGCCATTAGCGTCATCCAGCACATTCAAGTCGGAAAGGGAGATGAACTGCTCGAACATTATGAACGAGTTGTTTTTACGACGAATAAGGGGAAACCGATTCGTGCCAAGACAGTAGGGCAAAGCCGATATGTTCGTGCGATTGAACGACGTGATCTCGTCTTTGGTATCGGACCAGCCGGAACAGGAAAGACGTACCTAGCTGTCGTACTTGCGGCGCGTGCCTTAAAAGAAGGGCAAGTCAAACGGATCATCTTGACGCGTCCTGCCGTTGAAGCGGGAGAGAACCTTGGATTTTTACCGGGAGATTTAAAAGAGAAAGTGGACCCGTATCTCCGCCCATTATACGACGCCCTATTTGATGTGTATGGCGTGGAACAGACGAACCGTTTGTTAGAACGGGGCACGATTGAAGTGGCTCCGCTCGCTTATATGCGTGGACGCACGTTAGAAGATGCGTTCGTCATCTTGGATGAGGCCCAGAATACAACAAAAGAACAGATGAAGATGTTTTTGACGCGACTCGGTTTTGGATCGAAAATGGTGGTCACAGGGGATTTGACCCAAGTCGATTTACCGAAAGGCAAGGCATCGGGGTTACAGGAAGCGTTACGCCTGTTAGAAGGTGTGGATGGTATTCATTTTGAACACTTCAGTGCGTCTGACGTCGTCCGTCATCCGCTCGTTAAGAAAATTATCAACGCCTATAGTACGGACCTCACTTAAATGTACGTGTGAGGTCACCAGATCGTGAAAGGGGGGGCACGAATGCAGCAAGCTAAAAACTGGACAGTCGCGACCATCTCGTTGATTTTCTTTCTCTTATTAGGCGCCATTCTATACTTTACCGTGCGCCCATCCATCATCAGTGTGGAACCGCTTGGGATTGCCGAACAGGATATTCGGTCTCCGATCACGGTTGAGGACCGTGTTGCGACCGAACGATTGAAACAAGAAGTGACAAATGGTGTCGGCAGTCAATTCTCCTTGAGAAAAGAATTTGCAGACCAACAAATCGCTAAAGTCGAGCAGTTGTTCGCAGCATTCGACCAAACGGATGAAGAGACTGAACTGGCGGATATTAAAAACCGTCTAAATTCTACAGAGGCGAACGGTGTATTAGCTGATGAAGAGTTGAATTCGTTGCTTGAAGCGAGTGAAGATACCCGACAAACGGTAGAAGATGTCACAGTCACTGCGTTACAACAAGTGATGGACGACCGGATTGAAACGAGTAATGAAGCGGTCGCTGCGGCTCGAGACCGAGCAGCAGCGATTATCGATCAATCGCCGCTCTCGTTTGAGTTCCGCGCCATTTCGAAAACGTTAAGCGATGAACTCATCGTACCGAACTATGTATTTGACTCTGAGGCGACCCGTCAAAAAGAACAAGAGGCCGTCGATGCTGTCGATCCTGTCATCATTCAAGAAGGACAGTTACTCGTCAGTCAAGGTGAGGTGGTGACTCGAGAGATATATCGGAAATTAGAGCTATCTGGAGCCATCGATCCGAATCGTTCCCTTGCACCATTATTCGGGTCATTCTTGCTCAGCGCATTGTTGACCGGTGGGTTTCTATTCATGCTCATCCGCTCGAAAATCAAAGACCTGTTACTGAGTCCGAAAATCTTAGTGACGGTCTATGGCTTGCTACTTTTACAACTCGGCGTCTTTTTTGGTGTCGGATATATCGGTGTCGATTTTACGACATATGCCTATATTTTAGCGCCGACAGCGTTCGTCGTATTGCTTCTACGCATCTTGATCGATGAACGAGTTGCGCTCGCCTCGGCCTTTATTACGATGATTGCCGGGAGTGTCGTTGTCACATTCGGACAGAGCACGAATTTCATGACGCTCGTGTATGTGGCGACGGGTAGTTTTCTAGCTGTCTTTTTAGTTGAACCGAAAATTCAGCGGAAGCGACTATTCTTATCAGGGGTGTTGCTCGGTTTCGTCAACATCATCATGGTCATCGCGTTACTCTTACTTCGGAACGTGCAAGTTTCCTGGGAAATGGCGATGTATCTTTCTGGATTTGCCGTCATTAGCGCCTTGCTCTCCATTGTCTTGACGTTTGGCTTCCTGCCATTTTTGGAACCGTGGTTTGGCGTCTTGTCTTCTGGTCGACTTGTGGAATTGATGAGTCCGACGCATCCGCTGCTGCGGAAACTTTTAATGGAGGCACCTGGTACGTATCATCATAGTATGATGGTGGCGAACTTGGCAGAGTCCGCATGTGAAGCGATTGGTGCAGATGGTCTTCTCGCACGTGTCGCAAGCTATTATCACGATCTTGGGAAGACGGAGCGTCCCCTTCATTTCATTGAAAATCAACAAGGTGGAGGGAATCCTCATGATCGCTTGACGCCTGAAGAATCGGCAGACATTATTATGGCTCATCCTTATGACGGAGCGGATCTGTTGCGACGTTATAAGTTACCGAAAGAAATCATCGATATAGCAGAGCAGCATCACGGAACGTCTTTATTGAAATATTTCTACGTTAAAGCGAAGGAAGATCCTGATAAAGAGGTGTTAGAGTCTCGTTTCCGCTACCCAGGTCCAAAGCCACAATCGCGCGAGGCTGCCGTTGTCATGATCGTCGATTCAATCGAAGCGGCTGTCCGTTCGCAGAAACAACCGACGCCAGAAAAAATCCGAATGCTCGTTCGAACCATTATTCGTGACAAGTTGGCGGATGGACAGTTCGAAGAATGTGAATTGACGACGAAAGAAATTTGGCGCGTCGGAGAGAGCGCGTGTGAGACGCTGACCGGCTTGTTCCACGAACGAATCGAATACCCAGAATTAAAGAAAGAGGGAGAATTACATGCAAATCATCTCGAACGATGAACATGAATTGTTAACTACATCTCAAATCGAGCTCGTCGAGTCGATTTTACAACATGCCGCCCAACTAGAAGAGGTGGAAGAGCCGAGCGAATTGTCGGTCACGTATTTAACAAATGCGGAAATCCATGAAGTGAACCGAGAATGGCGAGGCAAAGATGCCCCGACCGATGTCATCAGTTTCGCATTTGATGAGATGGGGGATGACGAGATGGATTTCATGCTCGATGAAGATGAGCCACATCTTCTCGGTGACCTCGTCATCTCGGTAGAACGTTGCCGAGAACAGGCAGCTGACTATGGTCATTCGTTTGAGCGGGAGCTCGGCTTTTTAGCAATTCATGGGTTTCTCCATCTGCTTGGGTATGATCATATGACATCTGAGGAAGAAGCGGAGATGACGGCAAGGCAAGAAGAAGTGCTCACTCATTTTGAGTTGAAGCGAGGCAACGTGTGAGACCGTTCCGTGTGGCATGTGAGGGAATCCTCCATGCCGTTCGTTCGGAACGGAACATGCGACTCCATCTCCTGTCGGCTTTTCTCGTATTCGTCTTTTCCATCTGGTTACAGCCGACAAGGCTCGAGATCGTCATCTTGTTCGGTTGGGTGATTGCCGTTATTAGCATGGAAATGATGAATACGGCAATCGAACGAACGGTTAATCTCGTGACAGAAGACGTCCATCCGCTCGCGAAGCAAGCAAAAGATGTTGCCGCAGGAGCCGTTTTAGTCGCTTCATTTGGTGCTGCCGTAACGGCGCTCATAATATTCGGTCCACGGCTATGGAACATGCTATACTAATAGTTCTGAAATTGAGAAAGCAGGTGCAATATGTATCAAGAAGATTTTAAATCCGGATTCGTCTCCATTATCGGGCGACCGAACGTTGGAAAATCGACATTCTTAAACCGTGTGATCGGACAAAAGATTGCCATCATGTCGGATAAACCACAAACGACACGAAATAAGGTGCAAGGTGTGTACACAACCGATGATTCCCAAATCATCTTCATCGATACACCAGGGATTCATAAACCGAAACACCGTCTTGGCGACTTCATGATGAAAGTGGCGACGAACGCATTACGCGAAGTTGATGCGATTCTCTTCATGGTGAACGTGACGGAACCGCGTGGAGCTGGCGACGACTTTATTATTGAGAAACTCAAAGGGCTCGACACACCGATTATTCTCGTCATGAACAAAATCGATTTAATCCATCCGGATGAACTTCCGAAAGTGATTGAACAATATACGAACGAATTGGATTTCGCGGCGTACGTCCCGATTTCGGCGCTACAAGGCAACAACGTCGAACCGCTCTTAGGTGAGATCAAGAAATTGTTGCCTGAAGGACCGATGTATTATCCGGCCGATCAAGTGACGGACCACCCGGAGCGTTTCATTATCTCAGAGATGATTCGTGAGAAAGTGTTGCATAAGACACGCGATGAAGTCCCTCATTCGATTGCTGTAGCCATCGAATCGATCAAGAAACGCGAGAACTCTGAGATGATTGATGTCGAAGCCGTGATCATGGTGGAGCGTGATTCGCAAAAAGGAATCATCATCGGAAAAAAAGGGGCTATGCTTCGTGAAATCGGAACAGACGCGCGCCATGATATCGAAGCGCTTCTCGGGACTAAAGTTTATTTGAACCTATGGGTAAAAGTGCAGAAAGACTGGCGTAACAAGATGGGTCAGCTTCGTGACCTCGGTTTCCGCGACGACGAGTATTGAGCCATGTTACAAAAAGTCACGGGAATCGTCGTTCGTACCGTTAATTATGGGGAATCGAATAAAGTCGTGACATTGTTTACAGAGGAACTTGGCAAAGTCGCGATCATGGCACGGGGTGCAAAGAAACCGGGTTGCCGGTTTCACGCCTCGAGTCAGCCGTTTGTGGAAGGTGTCTATATCTTTCCGTCTAGCCGAGGACTCGCTCAGTTAAAATCATCTGACGTCATGACGTCTTATCCTGAAATCCGAAAAGATGTCGAACGGATGGCATATGCGATGTATTGGTTAGAACTTGTTGATCGGTCTGTCGAGGATCGTGTCCAAAATCGTCCATTGTTTCGAATATTACGGGATGCCTTGCAGGCACTGAATGCGGGCATGGACGCAGATGTCATCACGCACTATGTTGAATTACGTATTTTGCATCTATTAGGTGTCGCCCCAGTCTTGACGGGATGTGTGCGCTGTGGAGATGTGACGGATCCCATGTACTTCTCTGTCGCGTCCGGTGGCTTTTTATGTGCGCGACATCCAGAAGAAGGAGTGATTCGGCTGTCCGAACGATTGGCGAAACTACTTTATTTGATGAGTAAGCACGAATTGTCAGAGTTTCGGAACGTTCCGCTATCGGATGAGTCCAGAGTTCTTTTGCGCCAGCTCTTTGATGCTTATATGGAATCGTATAGTGGACTACGATTGAAGACGAAGCGGGTGCTCGATCAAATGATTCGACTTCATCTGAATGAGGATTGACTTTTTATAGTGAATTCGATACGATGATGTACGATTAGACAAATGAAATAGCGTGCGCGATGAAGGAAAAAAGTAACTCTTCCTGTCATGAATGAAGCGAGTCCGGGGCGGTGTGAGCCGGGTATCATGAGAAGAGCGAATGGCGATTCTAGAGCGCCCACATCTTTTAAGAGTGGTCCCATGATTGGGGCAAGTAGGGTGGAACCGCGGGAATCAATCCCGTCCCTATGTGCTAGGCACATAGGGGCGTTTTTTGTCGTTTCAATACTATTGGAGGTGTCATTAATGAAGCACATGACAGTGCAAGAAATCATTCTCACGCTACAAAACTTTTGGGCGTCAAAAGGTTGTTTGACGATGCAGGCGTACGATGTGGAAAAAGGGGCCGGGACGATGAACCCGATGACATTCCTCAGAAGCCTTGGGCCAGAACCGTGGAACGTCTGTTATACCGAACCGTCACGCCGTCCAGCTGACGGTCGTTACGGAGAAAACCCGAACCGTCTTTACCAGCACCATCAGTTTCAGGTGATCATGAAGCCGTCACCAAACAACATTCAAGAGTTGTACTTGGAGAGTCTTGAACTGATTGGCATCAATCCGCTTGAGCATGACATCCGTTTCGTCGAAGATAACTGGGAAAACCCGACGTTCGGAGCAGCAGGTCTCGGTTGGGAAGTTTGGTTGAACGGAATGGAAATCACGCAGTTCACGTACTTCCAACAAGTCGGTGGAATCGAGTGTGACCCGATTGCCGTGGAAATCACATACGGACTTGAACGCCTCGCGTCATACATTCAAGAAGTAGAAAGTGTATTCGATCTTGTCTGGACAGACGGATTCAAATACGGCGACATTTTCTATCAACCAGAATTTGAACATTCGAAATATACGTTCGAATTGTCTGACGTCGACATGTTGTTCACGTTATTTGATACGTATGAGAAAGAAGCGAAGCGTGCGCTTGAAGAAAACCTTGTCTTCCCTGCATACGATTACATTCTAAAATGTTCGCATACGTTCAACTTGTTGGACGCGAAAGGCGCCATTTCTGTGACGGAACGTACCGGCTTCATCCAGCGTGTCCGGAACATGTCGCGTGCGTGTGCCGCTAAATTTATTGAAGAACGGGAACGCCTTGGATTCCCACTTTTGAAACAAGAGAAAGCAGGTGACTTGAATGCGTGACCTTCTGTTAGAGATTGGATTAGAGGAACTGCCAGCTCAATATGTCTTGCGTTCAGAGAAACAGTTGGCGGAACGTGTTGATGCGTTCTTAAAAGAGGCGCGTGTTGATTTTGGCTCAATCGAAGTGTACTCGACACCACGTCGTTTGGCTGTCATCGTTCGGGATGTGGCTGAAACGCAACAAGATTTGACAGAAACCCTTCGTGGACCTGCCAAAAAGATTGCACAAGATGCGGAAGGTAACTGGTCGAAAGCGGCACAAGGTTTTGCGCGTGGCCGCGGATTGACAGTAGAAGATCTCTATTTCGCAGAAGAAAAAGGAGTCGAGTACGTCTTCGCGGAACGCCATGAAAAGGGACAAGAGACGCTCTCGCTATTGAACGGTCTTGAAGATGTAGTCCGTAGCTTGACGTTCCCGAAAAACATGAAATGGGGAACGAGCAGCCTACGGTATATGCGCCCGATTCGTTGGTTGATCGCCCTCTTTGGTCAAGACATCATCGACTTCACAATCGAAGGTGTGAACACGAATAACGTAACGCGTGGGCATCGTTTCCTCAGTAAAGGGGACGTGGTCATCTCATCACCTGCCGAATATGTCCAGACATTAGAGTCTGCTTTTGTCATGGCGAACTACGAGATGCGTAAAGCTGAAATCGAACGTCAAATTCAAGAGCTTGCCACGAAACAAGGATGGACGATCCCACTTGATGCCGACTTGCTTGAGGAAGTGACAAACTTAGTCGAATGGCCGACCGCTCTCTTCGGGGAATTTGATGAAGCGTACCTCGACTTGCCTGAAGAAGTATTGATCACAACGATGAAAGAGCATCAACGTTATTTCCCGGTCTATCTCGACGGAACGTTGAAAAACAATTTTGTGACGGTACGAAACGGGAATGCCGAGCACCTTGAAAATGTAGCGCGCGGTAACGAGAAAGTCATTCGGGCCCGTCTTGCGGATGCCGTGTTCTTCTATGAAGAAGACAAAAAGACGAAAATCGATGATCAGCTCGGACGTCTCGATCGCATCGTCTTCCATGAAAAATTGGGAACGACTGGTGCGAAAGCGCGTCGTGTGACGAAAATCGCTCAGGAACTTGCACCGTTGTTCGAGGCAGACCTTGAAAAAGTAAGCCGTGCTGGTGCCATTCATAAATTTGATCTCGTGAGCCAGATGGTATACGAGTTCACAGAACTTCAAGGAATCATGGGTGAGAAATATGCACTCCAACAAGGTGAAGACAAGGAAGTGGCAGCGGCAATCCGTGAGCATTACATGCCACGCTTTGCTGGGGACGCTTCTCCAGAGACGGCAACGGGTGCCGTTCTTGCCCTTGCCGACAAATTAGACTCGATTGCAGCATTCTTTGGCATCGGGATGATTCCGAGCGGTTCACAAGACCCGTTCGCGCTTCGTCGCCAGGCCCAAGGTGTCGTTCAGATTCTTGGAGATTGGAAGATTGATCTCTCAATCGACACGTTGCTTTCAAAAGTTGTCGAATTACAACTGGAAGCAGGACTCTATGAAGCCGATAAAGAACAAGTTAAGGCACAACTAGATGAGTTCTTCAAATTGCGCTTGAAATATCGCCTGCAAGAACAGCAGGTTCGTTATGATGTGATTGACGCCGTATTGACGACCTCATTGACGGTTGTGCGACTCGATGCTCGCGCAGACGCGATTCAAGAATTTGTATCGACGGATGCGAAGGCGTTGATTGAGCAATTGTCGCGCGTCGTGAACATTTCGAAAAAAGGTGAAGCGGGAGATGTCGATCCTTCCTTGTTTGAGAACGATCATGAGATTGCATTGCATGATGCGATTGAACAGACCGCTCCTGCAACAGCCGAAGCTGTCGAGATGGGAGATTACAAGAAAGCGCTCGACCTTCTACAACAACTCGAATCACCGATTATGATGTACTTCGAACATACAATGGTTATGAGTGATGATGAGGCGGTCCGCAAAAACCGTCTCCATGAAATGAACCGACTTGCAACGACGATTAAGCGTGTCGCAGATTTCAACGCGCTCGTACTCTAAACAAACTAGAGGGGGTTGGCTATGCAACTGAATGAACGCCAACAAAAAATCGCCGAGATCGTGAAGGAGAACGGGCCGATCACAGGGGAACAAATCGCACAAGAGCTCTCATTGACACGTGCGACCCTGCGGCCTGACCTCGCTATTTTGACGATGACAGGCATACTTGAAGCTAGACCTCGTGTCGGCTACACGTTCGTTGGCAAACGGAATTCGTCGATGCTACGAGAAAAGTTAGATTCGCTGACCGTAGGCGATTTCATGTCTTCTGCGAAAGTCGTACGGGATGAGATGACGGTATATGATGCGATTGTCACGTTGTTCTTAGAAGATGTCGGCTCATTGTTCGTTGTCGGACGTGACCGGGAGTTAGTCGGAGTTTTATCTCGTAAAGACCTCCTTCGTGCGGCCATCGGAAATCAAGACTTAGACCAGTTACCGGTCAACGTCATCATGACCCGCATGCCGAACATTACAGTATGTGAGAAAACAGAAACGTTGATTCGAGCTGGGATGAAATTGATTGAGAAACAAATCGATGCCATGCCCGTCGTAGAAGAAAAAGATGGGAAATTGATTGTACTCGGCCGTATGACGAAGACCAATATGACGAAGGTGCTCATTGCGTTAGCGAACGATGAGTCGATCTGAGGAGGAAATCGAATTGACTACGAAACAACTCGTGTTCGTTGTAAGTGACTCGGTCGGGGAGACGTGCGAACTCGTCGTCCGCGCAGCGAGTATCCAATTCCACGAGAATGCGATCGAAACCCTTCGCATTCCGTTCGTCGAAGATGAGCAGACGATTATCGATGTCGTCACGCAAGCAAAAGCACAACAGGCCATCATTGCGTTCACGCTCGTTAATGAGGAACATCGCGAACTTCTCATGCGACTTGGTAAAGCGCATCAAGTGAAAACGGTTGATTTGCTCGGAGATTTGCTCGATGTATTATCTAGCCAATTGAAAGAAGCGCCACGTGAAAAGCCTGGGCTCATCTATCGATTGGATGATGATTACTTCCGAAAAATCGAGGCGATGGAGTTTGCCGTCAAGTATGACGATGGTCGGGACCCACGTGGCCTGAAAAAAGCTGATATCGTGTTGGTCGGTGTTTCTCGAACGTCAAAGACGCCGCTATCTCAATATCTGGCACTGAAACGATATAAAGTCGCGAACGTGCCACTCGTTCCAGAATCGAGACCGCCTGAGGAATTGTTTGATTTGCCTGCTGAACGATGTGTCGGGTTGATCATCTCCCCGGAAAAGCTGATTTCAATCCGAATGGAACGTCTCAAATCGCTAGGTTTGAAGCCGGAAGCAGATTATGCGCAACTAGAGCGAATCAATCGTGAACTCGAGTATGCGCGTGGTATTTATGAACGAATCGGTTGCGATGTCATCGATGTGACGAACAAAGCAGTTGAAGAAACGGCAGGGATTATCTTGCGTCATCTTGAACAGTCTAAAGATGATTGAATGAGTAAGTGTTTCAATTAGTAATCATTGCTTCAAGAGGGTATAATAGAGTATTGACAGTACAGTGAAACGGAACGTGATGAGCGTTCCGTTTCGTTGCGAGATTGGAAACAGGGAGTGGTCAACATGCCACGAATACCAGATGAAGTCATCGCAGAAGTGAAACAAGCGACCGATATCGTAGAATTGATTGGCGAACGTGTCGAATTAAAGAAACAAGGACACCGCCTTGTCGGATTATGTCCGTTTCATTCCGAAAACTCACCTTCTTTCTCCGTTTCACCTGAAAAAGGGATGTATCACTGTTTCGGTTGTGGCGCCGGCGGAAATGTATTTACGTTCGTGATGGAAACCGAGGGATTGTCGTTTCCTGAGACGGTCGAACGCTTGGCAACACGGGCGAATATTTCGGTAGACGGCATTCAAGGAGACGAGGAATTGACGCGTGAACAGGTATGGCGCAAACAGATGCGTGATGCGCATCGCCTTGTCGCCGACTTGTATCATGAAGTGTTGATGAAAACAGAAGCTGGAGAAGTGGGCTTAACGTATTTACGGAATCGTAACCTAGCTGAAGAGACGATTGCGCAATACAAGATCGGTTTTGCCCCAGACCAACGACGCTTTACTGTCGAGCTGTTGGAGCGGCGCGGGTTTGATTTAGAAGTAATGGTTGAGGCAGGTTTGATTTCAAAGTCGAAGTCCGGTGAATATTTTGACCGATTTGAAGGACGGGTCGTCTTTCCGATTGCGGATCGAGACGGCACCATCGTTGGCTTCAGTGGACGAGCGATTGATGATCGACAACCAAAATATGTGAATACGGCTGAGACGCCACTCTTCAATAAGAGCGAGTTATTGTTCGGCTTCTCTCAAGCCCGGGCGACGATGCGTAAGAAAAAGCGTGTCTTCCTCGTTGAAGGGAACGTTGACGTTTTACAAGTCGCGCAAGCGGGCACACAAGAAGTTGTGGCATCGCTCGGAACCGCGTTCTCTCCTCAACATGCGAGGGCGCTATCTCGAATCGTGGATGAAGTCATTATCTGTTATGACGGAGACCACGCGGGACAAGAAGCGACACAAAAAGTCATTCGCCTCTTAGAAGCGTCTCCACTCGATGTACAAGTTTTGCCACTACCGGAAAAGACGGACCCAGATGACTATATCCGTCAGCATGGGGCAACTCACTGGCAGCAGTTTATTGAAACTGAGCAGTTGAGTGTTCTCGATTTTATGAATCGCATGTACCGGCGAGGAAAAAACTTGAACCGAGAAGGAGAACGGATTCGCTTTATTGAATCTATGCTTGAAGAGATCGGGAAGACAAATGATTCGATTCGAAGAGATTTATATGTGAAGAAACTGTCGGATGAGTTTGAGATTCCGCTAGAGACGCTCCGTTCGAGAATTCCTCGTCCGACGTCAAGTGAATCAACTCCCAACCGTGCGATGGAACCTGTAGAGCCGGTACGGAAGCGTTCGAGTAAAATAGGTGAGCCTCGTTGGATGAAAGCCGAGAAGTACTTGTTGCGTGCGATGTTGACGGGACCGGAGCAGGTCCGTTTCGTACGCGACCGTTTAGGGCTTCGTTATCAAGATGAAACCCATCGTATGTTAGGGTCAGCATTGTATGAAATCGTATCCGATACGATGACACATGATGAGTTTGATCAAATCACGCTTTCGTTCATGGAGCGTTATTGCGATCAACGCCCTGATTATGCGATGCGTTTTGCAGAGATCCGTCTGATGGCTGGACCGGATGAACTGTCTGAAGAGGTTTTAGACGAATACATTCGGGTGATAAACAGTTATGAGGAGCAACGTCAAATCGAGCGTGCAAAAAGGGAAATCGCTCAAGACGCCGAAAGTATTGTAGACCAGGCGTCCAAGCTACAAGAATTGATTGCCCGTAGTCGTCGTCTTCGAGAACGATGATCGTGGATGAAGTTTGGAAGGAGTTGAACTGCTAGATGGCAGAGAAGAAGAAAGAGGATTTATTTAACGCCATAGAGGAACTTGAAAAGTTAGGTAAGAAAAAAGGCGTCGTCTCAATGCAAGCAATCCAAGATCGCCTTAGTCACTTCGAGGTGGATTCGGATTTCATCGATAACTTCATCGAAGATTTAGAGGCTAAAGACATCCGTGTCACAGAAGATGCTGCGGACGCAGAAGAAACACCTGCGAAAAAAGAGGATGAAGAAGTCGATTTGAACGACTTATCAGTACCTCCTGGAATCAAAATCAACGACCCGGTTCGGATGTATTTAAAAGAAATCGGACGTGTCGACCTTCTCAGTGCGAAAGATGAGACGGAGCTCGCTAAACGAATCGAGCAAGGGGACGAAGAAGCGAAAAAACGTCTCGCAGAAGCGAACCTACGTCTCGTCGTGTCGATTGCGAAGCGTTATGTCGGTCGTGGGATGCTCTTCCTTGATTTGATTCAAGAAGGGAACATGGGACTCATTAAAGCGGTCGAAAAATTCGACTACATGAAAGGGTTCAAATTCTCGACGTATGCGACGTGGTGGATTCGCCAAGCCATCACACGTGCGATTGCTGACCAAGCCCGTACGATTCGTATTCCTGTACACATGGTGGAAACAATCAACAAATTGATTCGTGTCCAACGTCAATTGCTTCAAGACCTCGGTCGCGAACCTTCTCCGGAAGAGATTGCCAAAGAGATGGAACTCACACCTGAGAAAGTCCGTGAAATTCTAAAGATTGCCCAAGAACCTGTTTCTTTAGAGACACCGATTGGGGAAGAAGACGATTCACATCTCGGTGACTTCATCGAAGACCAAGATGCGATGGCTCCTCAAGATGCGGCAGCCTATGAATTGTTGAAAGAGCAATTAGAAGACGTGTTGGATACGTTGACAGACCGTGAAGAGAACGTCCTTCGCCTGCGTTTCGGACTAGACGATGGCCGCACACGCACACTCGAAGAAGTTGGTAAAGTATTCGGTGTCACACGTGAGCGGATTCGTCAAATCGAGGCGAAAGCCCTTCGTAAATTGCGTCACCCGAGCCGTTCCAAACGCTTGAAAGACTTCCTCGATTAATTTCATATTTGGATAAAGTGTGAAGTTTTAGAAGAAAGGAAGGAAAATGAGTGATTTTCCTTCCTTCTTTATTATTTTTTGAGTAAAATAGTGTTGGATAGAAATTTGGAATGAACATGAGGGGGAACTACAATGCGTAATCCATTGTTACCGTTTGCGGCAATCGCAATCGTCGCAATTATTGCCATGGTATCATTATCGTATTTTGGGGTGAATCAGGCGCAACAAGCGGCTGAAGGTCCAGCAGTCACTGAAATGAACCCAGAAGAGTTGTATGCTGCGAAGGGCTGCACAGGTTGCCACGGCGGAAACCTTGAAGGTGGCGTCGGTCCAGCACTTACAGGTGTCGGCGATCGTCTCTCACCAGAAGAAATCGCAAACATCATCGTCAACGGTCAAGGTGCGATGCCAGCAGGTCTTGCATCCGCTGAAGAAGCAGAAGTGCTTGCGAACTGGTTGATTGAACAATAAGAGGTGACGCACTCCGTGATGGGGTGCGTTTTTTGTTGTCGAACTGTAGAGAATTCGATACGCTAGGGAAGAAGTAGAACAAAGGAGTTGTCTGTATGCAAGAACGTGTCATGTTAGACCGACGATTGAAGCAGGTTGTCGATTATATCCCAAAAGGAAGTGTGCTCGCCGATATCGGTTCGGATCATGCGTATGTCCCATGCTATGCCTTTCAGCAAGGAATCATTTCAAAAGGAATCGCGGGTGAAGTGAACGTTGGACCGATGGAAGCTGCGAGAGCACAAGTCGATTTGATTGGGGCCAGTGATGCCATTGATGTACGCCTTGGCGATGGTCTTGCTGTCTTACAGCCCAATGAAGCGACGTGTATCTCGATCTGCGGGATGGGCGGCAGTTTGATTCGCTCGATTCTCGAAGCGGGTCAAGATAAGCTCGGTGCGGTCGAACGACTCGTCCTTCAACCGAACGTTGATGGGCAACACGTACGAAGCTGGCTGCTTGAACATGGATATGTCCTTGTCGAAGAGGCAATTGTAGAAGAAAATGATAAAGTCTACGAAATCCTAGTCGGAGAAAAAGGTAGTGAGACCATCTATAGCGACGCGTCGGACGATCGGATGTGGCAGTTGTTATTCGGCCCATATCTTATTCAAGAGCGACCGGAACCATTTAAACTCAAATGGAGTCGTGAAGCCGATAAGCTCGATTATGTGCTTGGACAGATGGCAGCTGGCATTCAATCGGAAGCCTTGATTCAAAAACAAGTGGAATTCAAACAGATGCGTGACAAAATGAGAGAGGTGAGTCAGTAATGGCGAACGGCAATCAAGTGATTCAATTGTTTGAAGAATTTGCACCGAAACATTTGGCGGTTGAAGGGGATAAAATCGGCTTACAGATTGGATCGCTCAACAAAGAAGTCAAACGGGTCATGGTCACGCTTGATGTGCTCGAATCGGTTGTGGATGAAGCGATTGAGAAACAGATTGATTTGATCATCGCGCATCATCCACCCATCTTTAGTCCGTTAGCTCAAGTCAATGACCGCTCCACGGCTGGGAAGATTACGATGAAATGTATTCAGCACGATATCGCGGTCTATGTCGCTCATACGAATTTAGACGTATGCAGCGGTGGTGTGAACGATTGGATGAGTGAGGCGATCGGTCTCCGCGATACGAAAGTACTCGTCCCGACCTATGAGGAGCCGGTCTATAAACTAAGTGTATTCGTTCCATCCACGCATGCGCATGACGTATCCCGTGCTCTAGGAAAAGCGGGTGCTGGACATATTGGTGACTATGCGGACTGTCAGTTCCGTGTTTCCGGAACGGGGCAATTCACTCCGCTCGAGGGGACAGATCCCTTCATCGGTCGCCCGTATGAAACGGAACAAGTGGACGAGGTGAAAATCGAAACGGTCGTTCGGGAGAGTCAGAAAAAGCGTGTACTAAAAGCAATGAAAGACGCCCATCCTTATGAGGAAGTGGCGTATGACCTCATGCGCGATGAAATCGAGGGTCATGTATTTGGGCTAGGGCGAATCGGTCGACTTGAACAGGCCATGACACTTGAACAGTTTGCCGAACACGTGAAAACAAGCTTTGGGGTTGAGGGCGTGCGAGTCGTCGGAGACCCGAGGCGTTCGATTGAAAAAGTTGCCGTATTAGGTGGAGACGGGAATAAATATGTGTCTACTGCGCGTTTCAAAGGTGCAGATGCATATGTGACGGGTGATTTATATTTCCACGTGGCTCATGATGCTATGGCCCTTGGGCTTGCAGTCGTAGACCCAGGGCATCATGTCGAGAGTATCATGAAACAAGGTGTAATCGATGTGCTCAGCAAAAAGTTTGAAAAAGCGAAAATTAATGTCGACTTGATTCAATCTGTTGCCAACACGAACCCGTTTCAATTCAAGTAAATCCTAAAAATCCCCCATCCTCTGAGAGAATGGGGGATTCCTTCACTTACGCAAAGCTTTCACTTTCGGTAAGATGCTCCGAAGTTCAAGAAATGGCGTTTTATCGTGCGTGCTTAAATCGTCTGGGTCATACTGCGACAAAAAGTCGATGACTTTTTTTGTGATCGGTGTAGGAGTAGAGGCGCCCGACGTCACAGCGACGGTCTCGACTCCCTCGAGCCAATTCAAGTCAAGTTCACTCAAGTCACCGATTCGATATGCATTCGTTCCGGCAATCTCTTTTGAAACTTGTGCTAAACGATTGGAGTTGTTAGATTTAGGATCTCCGACGACAATCAACAATTCGCAGTCTCCCGCTTGTTCAGCGACGGCTTCTTGACGAACTTGCGTCGCGTTACAGATTTCATTATGCACTTCCACGTGAGGATAACGGGCTTGAATCGTTTCAATTAATGCGGAAACGTCCCATTGACTCATCGTCGTCTGGTTCGTCACCAAAATTTTTCGTTCGAACAAGCGACTCGGCAACTGATCGATTTCATGTTCATATTGAATCAAATGAACATGGTCTGGTGCAACACCAATTGCACCCTCCGGTTCCGGATGCCCATGTTTTCCGATATAGATGACATCATATCCTTCTGCCGTTTTCTCACGAATCAAATCGTGTGTGACTAAGACGTCAGGACAAGAGGCATCTACAATCGTCAATCCTTTCTCGATGGCACGTTTCCGGACGAGTGGTGAAATGCCGTGCGCCGTGAAGACGACCGTTCCTCGATCGATGGTTTCGAGCGCTTGCATGCGGTCTTCTCCATCAACGGTTTTGACACCGAGATCCTCAAACGCCTGCGTGACGTGACGGTTATGGACAATCATTCCAAGTATATGAATCGGGCGTGGCAAATCTGGATTTGCGACGGCCTCATTTGCGAGCTTCATGGCATCGACGACACCATAACAATATCCGCGTGGGCTAATTTTTTTAACTTTCATATGAAGACGAAGGCTCCTTTCGAAGTGCTTTCATACGTATTAGTCTAACATTGTTTCGAAAATACGAAAAGATTTGCGTGTATTCATGCTATAATTTTTAGGTTAGAGAGGAGGGACGCCGTGAATCGCATGAAACCATTGCGTGAACTAAGAAAATCGTACTTTTTCCAAATTACGTTCATCATCATCATTATTTTAGCACTTGTCATTTCATCACTTGCCTTCTCTGCTGACCGCGTCACGGTGTCTCGAGCAGAAGAATTGGCGAAAGAGCAATTTGATTACGCCATCGATGACAGTATTGAGAATGTGGAGTCCCGACTTGGGAAATTGTATGAGGATTTAGTTTACTTAGGCGCTTACGTTGGAAATGAGCCATGGATTGAAGAACGGATCCGAACAGGATATTTGAATCAACGCACGAGTTTTACGTCCATCTTTTATTATGATGTCAATCAAGACTCATTTAAATGGTACTCGGAGCGACAAGTCGCCTCTTCTGTATTGAAACGCGATCCGAAGTTTACGGAAGTATTGACTGCAAGTGGAAAAGAACTATATATGAGTGACCCTGTGATGATCAGTGGGGATATGGGAACTTTCCTATACGTTCCGGTCATCGAAGAGAACCGACCAATCGGTATTTTTGGGGGGAGCATTAGTGTCTTGAACTCTGACTTGTATCGTCGTTCGTTGGAATCTGCGAATGATGACATGATTCTATACTTGTTAGATGAGCAAGGCGAAGTGTTGACGACTTCGTTCAACTTGGTCACAGATGCAGAGCGTCGGATATCGCGTGAAGTCATCGACGAAGCATTAAATCGAAGCGAACGGACAATCTTGAGTACGGATGAAGATACGGTAATGTTTGAACCGGATGCACGAGTCAGTGGATGGAGCATGCTCGCAAAACATCAAAATGACTCCGTCTATGAAACGGTCTACGACACGCGTTGGCAGTATTTGATGATTGCGCTCGTTACATTCTTCCTGAGCATTCTCGTTGGATTGTTGCTTTCCCGGACGTTAACGAATCCGCTTGTCGAGCTGGTCAATCAAATTAAACAACAACAATCGCTCGGAACGATCTCGTTGGAAAGAACCGGTTCGAAAGAAGTGGAGACGCTACTCGACACGTATAACGATTATGCACAACGGATGGAAACGTCACGACGTGAACAGTTGAGTCAGCAACAGTTGATTTTGCATCAAGAAAAATTAGCCTCACTCGGTCAATTGGCCGCGGGAATTGCCCATGAAATTCGAAATCCTCTAACTCCCGTCCACATCACGTTACAAATGGTGCGCGAGGGTCAAGGTAGCTCAGATATGGTGGATGTCGCCATAAAAGAACTGGAGCGGGCGAATGATTTGATTTCAACGATGTTGACGCTCGCCAAACCAGATCAGGCTGGTAAAAACGAAGATTGGATCAACATGTTAGACTTTGCGAAACGACTTGAATTTTTAATGGATGCCGAATGTTACAAACGACCGACAAAATGGGAATTACTTGTACCGAACGACATGCCTACATTTTATGCATCCTTTGATATGCTCGTTCAAATCATCTACAACCTCTTCAAAAATGCGGTCGATGCCGTCGAATCAAAAGGGGCTGAAGGTAGTGTCGTCGTGACGGTCCTCTTTACGGAGCAGGAATATCGCTTCTTGATTGAAGATAACGGGATTGGCATGAGTGAGGAACAACTCAAGACAGTTGGTTCCGCCTTCAATACGACGAAGGAAAGTGGGAATGGTCTAGGGATCTATATGATTCAAGAGTACTTGAAGAGCGTTAACGGTGCGATGGAGATTGATAGTGTGATGAACAAGGGGACCGCGATTTTAATCAAAATCCCAAGGAGACAACCGTCATGAAAGGACTAAAACATTATTGGCTTTGGTTACCGGTCGTGTGGGCCATGACGATTCTCCTCATCACCTCGATTCAACTCCCAGAGCAAAAAACGAATGAAAAAGAAGTCGGATTTGTGTTTGTCAGTGATAAACATGAGCATGCGAATAAACTACTGGACTCGTTCGTGCATACAGCAAACCAAAAAGGGTTCATCCCGATTCCGACCACGAGTGAAGACTCGCGTGTCCTTGAAAAAGAAAAACTAGATTCATTGATTGACCGGGGTGTCGAGGCCATCTTTTTGACGACTCTCGATGACACGTTCATTCAATCCTCATTAGAACGCGCAAAACGAAAAAACATTCCGATTATTGCGATTGACCGCATGATTGATCATCCGAGTGTGCTCACATCCGTCGTTTCCGACAATGTCGACATCGGTCGGATGGCGGCCGAACAAATTGCTGCCAAGTATAGTGAGCTCGAACGTCCGATTCGCGTGGTCGAAGTGAGGGGAACTCCGAAAGTTCGTTCCACGATGGACCGAAGTCTTGGTATCCGAGAGTACGAGAAGCAACATGGCGACGATTTTCAGATCATCGCATCCATCACCGGGAACTATGACACATTCCAAGCTGAAATCGAGATGTCACGTTGGTTAGAAGAAGAGATTCCATTTGATGCAATCTTTTCACACAATGACGATAATACGTTTGGTGTCGTCCGGGCTTTAGAAAGTCATGGTTTGACGGACAAGACGATCGTTTCGGTCGACGGGATTTCAGATATCTATCCGCTCATTCAAAATGGGAAGGTCAATGCCACTGTCGTGCAGTCACCGAACGAGATGATGGAAGTCGGCTTCAAAGCACTCGAACAACATTTAAATGGAAAGAAAATTGCCAAACACTATTATTCATCGAGTTATTTATATGAAGGTGTGGCAAAAGATTGATTGACAAATCATTTGATTCCGCTATGCTAGGAAAAGTGGAAAGAAACAGGAGGTGTATCGATTGAACAGCTTCCAACAGTTCAAATTGCTACCGTTTATGGTTGATGCGTTAACAGAAAAGCGCATTACGAAACCGACCGATATACAAGCCCGAATTATTCCGGCTGCCTTGAATGGTCGAGATATTATTGGAAAATCACAGACAGGAACGGGTAAAACACTTGCGTTCTTGTTACCGATCGTTGAAGCGATCAACCCAGAAGATGCTTCAGTTCAAGCAATCGTCGTCGCACCGACACGCGAACTCGCTTGGCAGATTCATGAAGAATTGAAATCGATTCTTATTAAAAACCCAGATTACATCAAATCGAGTTTGATTGTCGGAGGGACAGACCGCGAACGTCAGATCGATAAGATGAAAAATCCGCCACAGTTGATCATCGGGACACCGGGACGAATCCTTGATCTCATGAAAGCACAGGCGTTATTCCCACACAAAGTGACACACTTTGTCGTCGATGAAGCCGATCAAATGCTCGATATGGGATTCTTGCCCGAGGTCGACCGCATCGCACAGGCGCTTCCTGAAAAACTGCAAACGATGGTCTTCTCAGCGACGATTCCTGAGAACCTTGAACCGTTCTTGAAGAAATACCTTCATGACCCACGCTTTGCAGAGGCGAGCCCAGAACATCGCGTCGCACCAAAAATCAAACACCACGTGATTCCAGTACGTCACCGTGACCGTAAAGAATTGACTGTCGAAATTGCGAAAGCAATCAATCCATTCGTTTGTCTCGTGTTCACCAATACGAAACAAGAGGCAGATGAGTTGGAGACGTCGTTCCGCGAAGCAGGTCTAAACGTCGGTACGTTGCATGGTGACATGCAGGCACGTCGCCGCAAACAAGCCATCAAGGACATCAATGATGCGAAATATCAGTATGTGATTGCTACGGATTTAGCGGCTCGCGGTATCGATATTTCAGGAGTCTCTCACGTCATCAACCACGGGATTCCGAAAGACCTTGATTTCTATACGCACCGTGTCGGTCGTACGGGACGTGCGGGCGCATCAGGTGAGGCGTATACACTATATGAGGACCATGAGAATGGACCAATCAACAGACTCGAAGAACGTGGGTTCGAATTCACTCATGTGGACTTGCGCAACGGTTCGATTCAACCGATCAAGACACGTCGTCGTCGCCAAACAGACCGGAAGATGAAGGTCTCACACACGGCTCATAGTCGGATGGCCGGTGAAATCAAGAAGGCGAAGAAGAAAGTCAAGCCTGGCTATAAGAAGAAATTCAAGTATAAGTTGAAAGAGACGGCATCACGTGAGCATATGCAACAGCAACGCTCGGATCGCCGTGCAGCACGTAAGAAAAATAAACGATAATGTTTGGGAGAATCGACTTCTTGGAGTCGGTTCTTCTTTTTGTGTACACTAGAGATAGAAGATGATGAAGGGAAGATGAGGATGTTAAAAATAGGTTCACACGTTTCGGTATCAGGTAAAAAGATGTTGTTAGCAGGGAGTGAAGAGGCTGTCTCTTACGGGGCGAATACGATGATGGTGTATACAGGTGCGCCCCAAAACACACGCCGTAAACCCATTGAAGATTTAAATATTGAGGCAGCACTCAAACATATGGCCGCACATGACATCGAAGAGATTGTTGTTCACGCTCCATATATCATCAATCTCGGGAATACGACGAAACCTGAGACGTTTGAATTGGCCGTCTCTTTCTTAACTCAGGAATTAAAGCGGGCAGAAGCACTCCAAGTGGCTCGCCACGTCGTTCTTCACCCGGGCGCTCATGTCGGAGCGGGAGAAGAAATCGGTCTCGCTCGAATCATCGAAGGATTGAATGAAGTGTTGACTGGCGACGAACAAGTAAAGATTGCGCTTGAGACGATGGCAGGGAAAGGAAGCGAACTTGGTAAGACGTTTGAAGAGCTTGCGACCATCATTGATGGCGTGACGCACAATGATCGACTCTCAGTTTGCTTTGATACGTGTCACGTCCATGATGCAGGATATGACTTAGTCGGTGACTTAGACGGTGTCATTGAACAATTCGATCGCATCGTCGGACTCGACCGTCTCGGAGTCATTCATGTAAATGATTCGAAGAACGTGCGCGGTGCAAAAAAAGACCGTCATGAAAATATCGGCTACGGAGAGATCGGGTTTGATACATTGAATCGTGTCATTCATCACGAGGCATTTGCGCATCTACCGAAAATTCTAGAGACGCCATATATCCCGATTAGCGAAAAAACGAAAGTCGCTCCATATAAACAAGAGATTGAAATGTTTCGTGCCAATCAATTTGATGCCGAATGGCGTGAACGATTCACGCTCGCTCATCAATAAACGATGAACGTCCTACAAGTCGATCCAAAGCGATATGATGTCTGGAACGCATTCCCGACTTATTTTCTTGAACAAAGTCCGGTTTATGTAAACGGGTCCGTGACGACACCGACAGCATTTATCGAAGTGATGGGGCATGGCATCGTGGCGGAAGCAGAGGTGTTACTTGAAGAGACGATTGAGCGACCAGACGATCCGTATTGGCTCGGAGAGAGACCGGGAGGGGTGGCGCTGTATTCCTTGGTCGATCTGTTACAACTTCATTTTCATCATCCGCTCTTGCAAGTGGGAATGTATGAGGGGGATGAACCGTACGAGTCAATTCGAACAAAATGGAATGACGGCTATCATGTACCATCGTCTAAATGGACGAAAGCGTCATATGAGGCGCACTTGTTTCGAGAAAAACTCTTAGCACCAAAGTCGAACGTGACGACTTGTGCGAACTGTCATGAAGACCTAGCTGAACGCTTTGGGCAAGAGGCGTATCACTTGATTGAGTATCACTTGACAGAGGAACGTGGCATCTGGGTTTGTCCGACCTGTCATAAAGCCATTCATACATTAGACTAAATAATAAAAGATGCCCTTTTTCGAGGGCATCTTTTGTTAGAATGGCCAGTTCGCTACAGCAAATTGATAAACCTTCATTCCGAGGAATACCCCGAAAATCCCAACAACTCCTGGCAATACCGGTGGGGCAGGCAGTGGTAGTTTGAGTGCGGTGAAGATGGCACCACAAATCAAGCCGGCGAGTAATGATAATAAAATCTCCTGCATAAATAATTCCTCCGTCTCTAAATGAAAGCGCTTCATAATAACTGAATCGAATTTATTATACAACGAGTTTTCTTATTTGAGAAGTCTAACATCAGTCATCTGTCATTTTCTCGTTCTCGGCCCGAAGGCGGAGCACTTCGCGTTCCGCCCAATTTGATGGTTCTCGTTCGAATACGCTAGGTATGTTGTTCCATCGACCACCCGTATATTGATGGATGATAATTTGTGATTGAATCTCTTCCTCGTTGGTCTCACGTTTCACGTATACATAGCGGCCGTCAGAACGTTGCCTTCTTGCTTTCACATTATCGACGAGTTGAAGGGCCATCATATCTTTGATGTATGTTTTATGTGATGCGTTCAAGATAGGGAAGAGTATCTCGATCCGTTTTTTCATATTTCGAGTCATCCAGTCCGCAGAGGAACAGTACAAGTCTTCTTTTCCATTTTGGTAAAAATAAAAGATTCGGGAATGTTCGAGATATCGGTCGATAATCGAGATGACTTTGATGTTTTCAGAGACCCCTTTAATTCCCGGTCGTAAGCAACAAATGCCTCGGACAATCAAATCGATTTTCACTCCCGCGGACGAAGCATCATACAATTTTGTGATGATGGCCCGGTCCGTGATCGAGTTCATCTTAGCGACGATGCGACCGTTGCCATACTTTTCATGCAGGTTGATCTCATCATCAATTTTATTCAAGAAGAAGTCTTTCATGTCGTCAGGCGACGTCTCGAACTGATGCCAAGATGGTCGTTCCCCATAACCGGATAACCAGTTGAAAAAGTTCGTTGCATCTTCAGCGAGTTCTTCATTTGTGGTAAGGAGCCCAATGTCTGTGTATAGCTTGGCGGTCGAATCGTTATAGTTACCGGTCCCGAGATGAATGAACCGTTGCAACACACCACCTTCTAGAATGCGAACGACGAGGGTGATTTTTGAGTGTGTCTTTAGTTCTTTATAGCCATAGATGACGTGAGCTCCGGCTTTCTCAAGTTGCTTCGCCCATTGAATATTTTTTTCTTCATCAAAACGTGCTTTTAGTTCGACGAGGACAGTGACTTGTTTTCCGCTCTCGGCTGCATCAGTCAAGGCTTTGATGATGGGAGAGTCCCCGGAGACGCGATAGAGTGTCTGCTTGATTGCTAAGACGTTCGGGTCTTTGGCGGCTTGAACGATAAAACGGACGATTGGATCGAATGAATGATACGGGTGATGTAGCAGATAATCCTGTTTAGCGATACTTTGGAATAAATCTTTGCCCGATTCAAGACCTTCTGGGATAAATGGGATCAACGTTTCATTGATCATATCATCATATTCCATCCCAATCTGATTGTAGATCCCAAACAGGAAGGTCAAGTCGATCGGACCGTCGACAATAAAGATATCCCGATCATGTAAGTCAAGGACGTCTTGTAGCATGAACAACAGTTCTTTTCGTAACGATCGTTGCTGTACCTCGAGTCGGATGGCAACCCCATATCTTCTCTTCTTCAACTCTTTTTCGATTTGTTTCAAGACGTCACGACTGCCCTCTTCGTGAAACGGCATGTCCGCGTTCCGCGTAATTCGGAATGGCATCGTGGACTCGACGACAAATCCTTTGAAGAGTGAGTCGATGTATTGAATGATCAAATCCTCAAGTAAAATCAAATCGGTATGTTCTTCATCATCGGTAGGTAGTTCCAGATACCGCGGAAGAACGGATGGCACTTGAACGAGGGCGAGTCGTTTTTTTCCTTCGCCATTCGAGGCAATCTCGACAGCAATATTCAGTGACTTAGATAAGAGCATTGGGAACGGACGATAGGCGTCGACTGCAATCGGTGTCAGGACAGGGAATACGTGCGTTCGAAAATACTCTTTCACGAAGTCTTGTTGGGTCTTGTTCAAATGTTTCGTCCGTAAGAAGCGGACGTGCTGATTCGATAGCTGTTTCGTGATTTTTTTATATGTCGCATATTGCGTCTCGACGAGTTCTTGCGCTCGCATCGAAATGGATTTGATCTGCTGTTTTGGAGTGAGGCCCGTCTTATCTTCCGGACGGTTGAAACCGGCAAGGACCTCATCTTTCAATCCACCGACTCGTACCATATAAAATTCATCAAGGTTAGAACTGAAAATCGCCAAAAATTTCAATCGTTCCATCAATGGATTTCGTTCATCCATCGCCTCTTCGAGAACACGTTCGTTAAAGTCGAGCCAGCTGAGTTCACGGTTGTTAAAATGTTCATTCGTATATTTGGACATGGTTACTCCTCCTCGCTCAAGACAATCTCAATCGATTGATCAATTGCGCGTTCTAAATGCTTTTTATGGCGAGTGCTTCGCTGCAACTCAAAACGTGCGGAACCATTTGTATCTAGCGTAAGTGTGAGACCGTCCTTTGTACTAGTAACATGGATGTCCGTCACGATCTGACGCTCTGTCAAGTCGAGGGCATCGACGAGTTTTACGATCGAGCCTAGTAGTTCTAAACTCTTCAATAACTTTTGATCAAACCATTTCGGGAAAGCCTCGATATGTTGTTCCAATACTCGTTTTGATTTGAAGGATGTGACGAGGGCAAGAGCGAGTCGATCCTCGTTGTTTAGTCCTTTGAAATCGTTTGTGGTGATCAGATGGAACGTGTGGTCACTCTTATTGTTGTGATCGATATATTCACCGACATAGGCAAGGCGGCAGGCACCTTCAAGAAGACCAGGCTCAAATGGTTTCGGTTTAATCGCTTTCACTTCAATTAATCCGGTATACAACTGTCGGGCCAATCGGATGAGATGTTGATGACGAGTCGGGTTCACGTCGTATTGTTTTTCAAAATGACGAAAACTTTCTTCTTTCACATCGGCAAAACGAACTTTATCATGCTCATATAAATAGTTTTCATAGAAGAGACCTTCACGGAGTCCATTGTTACTCATCGTGAACTCAGGTACTTTCAAATATTTAGCGAGCTCGCCGATTGCTGTCACGGCAGGCGCGATGATGTCGACCCGGTCTTTTGACAACCCATCCAAACGTCCGAGTTGTTTGCTCGACATTCCGACGAGTTCATCTATGACGTCCTCCAACTGTTCAGCAGAAATCGTATACTGATGGATGCCTTCAAGCGGGAAGTTCGATATGGTCTGTTCGACCCGGACTAAGTTACGAGCCGTCCCACCGACACCGACAAGTGGGACACCATGTGGTTCGAGCCATTCAATTTCTTTGAATGCCTTCTTTAAGTATGCGGTCAACGCTTTCCGCTCGTCTTTCGTCATCGTCTCATCTTTCATGAATTCTTTCGTTAACGTCACGGCACCGAAAGGGAAACTATGATAGAAGACGAGTTCGCGATTCTGAAAATATGTGACTTCCATTGATCCCCCACCAATATCGACAGAATATCCATCTTCCACATAGGTAGAGTTGACGATGGCCGAATATCCGTAAAATGCTTCTTCGTAATCGCTCAACAGGCGGATGGTCATCCCAGTAGATTGTTTGACATTCTGCAAAATCTCATCTGAGTTATTTGCGTTTCGAATGGCTGCTGTCGCTACTGGGAGCACATCGGTAACGTGATGATGGTCGTTCAACTCTTTAAAGTGACGTAACGTATCGATGAGTGAAGCGATTCCTTCTTCAGTCATTTCATTCGCATCACTAATATGGCTAGACAATCGCGCGACTTCTTTCACATTTAACCGTTCGAAGTATTGTCCTTCCTCGTTCACTTCGAAGATGACGTTTCGAATCGAGTTGGATCCGATATCAATAACTGCCAGTTTCTTTTCCATAAAACCATTCCCTTCATAATACTAGTGTAATCGACAAGGTTTTGAACGAACATACGATTTAAGTGAATTTTACCATTTGGCTAGATGAAACCGGTCTTGCTTGAAGGTATGCGTGATATTCTGTATAATACAAACGCCTAGAAAGTAGAAATGATTACGATTTAACATATGAGAGAAGGGATTAGATGACTACATCTGTCGTCAAATTAAACGAGGTGTCTTACTTCTATGATGGGACACCAGCCTTACAAAACGTATCGATTGATATTCGACAAGGGGACTTTGTCGCAATCGTTGGAGAAAACGGTTCTGGGAAGTCGACTTTGATTCGAACCATTCTTGGATTACTGAACCCGCAAAAAGGGTCGGTCGAATTGTTCGGCAAGCCCATTTCGCAGTTTAAAGACAAGTCTCGTATCAGTTACGTTTCCCAAAAAGCGGCTTCCTTTAACTCGGGATTCCCGGTTACCGTCGAAGAAGTTGTTGCGATGGGCAGATATGGACGTCTCGGTTTATTCAAACGTTTGAAGATGGAAGACCAGGCAGCGATTCAAAATGCGTTACAAACGGTCAACATGTGGCAGTTTCGTCATCGGAAAATTGGAGATCTATCCGGAGGACAACAACAGCGCGTCTTTATCGCTCGGGCGATGGTCAACCAGCCTGATCTATTGATTCTCGATGAGCCGACCGTCGGTGTGGACCAAAAACACTTACAAGATTTTTATGAAGTCTTGCATATGCTTCGTGAACATACGACTTGTACGTTCGTCCTCGTCACCCACGATTTAAACGTGGTGACCGACCTCGTCACGAAAGTCGTCCACCTCGACCGCGGACGATTGGCATGTAATTGTGGACTGAGAGAATACAGCGAGCTCGGAGAACTCGTATCATCCATCAAACCTTATCCTGTTAAAGTACTTGTTCACGAGGGAACGACATGATCACAGATCTTTGGACATATAGTTTTTTACGTTATGCGTTCATTGCAGCACTTGTGATCGGGTTTACCGCACCGCTCATCGGTTCATTTATCGTGGTGAGACGGATGAGCTTGATTGCCGATGCATTGTCACACATGACGCTTGCCGGAATTTCGTTCAGTTTATTTCTCGGACAATATATCGCTCTATTCGCTGACCTGAACCCCCTGTATATGGGGACGCTCATCTCTGTATTGGCGGCGTTAGGGCTCAACTGGCTTCGAGGGAAATATGTGCACTTCCAGGAACTATCCATTCCGATCATGATGTCCGCAGGAATGGGACTCAGTGCCATCTTTATCTCGCTATCGCGAGGATTCTCGGTCGACTTGTCCACACTCTTGTTCGGGTCGATCTCTGCCGTGAGTCAGTCGGACATCACATTGATTGTCAGTGTGGCCGTCTTGACGTTTCTTGTGATCTTTATCTTCTATAAGCAGTTGTTGTTCTTGTCGTTTGATGAAGAACAGGCAAAAGTGTCGGGATTACCGAGTACGATGCTTCATATGTTATTCATGTTCATCGTAGCGCTTGTGATTGCCGTTAGCATGCGAATTGTCGGAACGCTTCTCGTATCTAGCTTGATTACGTTACCCGTCGCAGCGGCGCTACGCTTTACATCGAGCTTCAAACAGACCATTCTCTGGTCCATCATCTTCGGAGAGGTCGCGACAATCGGTGGGCTCGTCCTTGCATATGATCTCGATGTCGCTCCAGGCGGTGTCATCGTATTGATTGCGGTCGGTATTTTAGCAGCCGTCATGGCGCTCGAGAAAGTCATGAGTTTTAAGAAAAAGGAGGTACAACATGAATGAGACTGAACGATTGAATCGTCTGCGTGCATCTTCTTTGAAAGTGACGCCGAAACGTCTTGAAATGTATGCTTATCTCTCTGAAGAAGACCGATATATCAGTGCGAAGGAAGTACTCGAGTACATGCGAGACAAACATCCGACGATGAGTTTTGACACGGTATATCGAAATTTGAAGTCGTTCGCGGAGGAAGGATTACTTGAAGCGACGGAACTCGATGGTGAGAAATCCTTTCGAGTCACCTGTAGTGCAGCGCATCACCATCACCATTTGATTTGTCGGAGCTGTGGAAAGACGAAACTGCTCGATTTATGTCCGATGCGCTTCGTAGAGGCGCTCGACCCTGAATTTGAAGTGGTCGATCATAAATTTGAGATATATGGGTATTGTAAAGAATGTAAGCAAAAGGGATTGATTTGATTCAATCCCTTTTTTGTATCGAAGGGGGAGGTTAGATGATCTATACAGCTGCTGAAATCAAGCGGATTGATCGCACAGCAATCCAAAATGGGATGCCCGAAGAGGTGTTGATGGAGCGAGCGGCCTCGGCGATTGTGCCCCACATTCGAATCGATTCGCAGTCTACCATTTTGGTGATTTGTGGGACGGGCAACAACGGTGGGGACGGTTGGGTCGTTGCTCGAGAGCTTGCTATGAGAGGGCATGAGGTCAGCGTATGGTCACCGTTAGGGAAAAGTAAGTCTGAGGCGGCTGCAATACACGCTTCCTACGCATCCTCATTTCTTCGCCTTGTGGAGAAGCCCATTGAAACAGATGTCATCATTGATGCCTTGTTCGGCGTCGGATTGTCCGGTGCCGTGACTGGCTACGCGCGGGAAGTGATTGAATGGGTGAATCGTCAAGCGACACCTGTCATCTCGATTGACGTACCGTCAGGCATACCGAGTGATCATGCTCGAGACTTTGATGATCTGGCGATTCGGGCGACGTATACGTATTCGTTACACGGTTTCAAGCGTTCGACATTCTTAAATCGGACGGCACCGTTCTATGGCAAAGTGGAACGGGTTGATATCGGACTTCCGCATACATCCGATTGGAAGGTGTTGACCGATGCTGACTTTGACCGGTCCCTCTTGGAGCGCGACCAATTCAGCCATAAGTCGACATATGGACATGGGATGCTCATCGGAGGGAGTCGTCATTTTCTCGGTGCACCATTCTTGGGTGGTCGTGCCGCAACTCGCTCCGGCATTGGCTTATTGCGTCTATCCATTCCACGTGAAGCGATCCCGCTTATCTCCACACTGCCTGAAGCGATGTATCAGCAACACACCGATGTGGTAGAACAATCGTACGATGCACTGGCCATCGGTCCCGGAATGGTCGAAGGGGAGGCGTTGAATCTCATCTGGCAATATGCGAAACAGCAACCCTGTCCTATTATTTTGGACGCTGGGGCATTGTCTACGAAACGACTGGAAACCCGTGGGCCGCTCACGCTGACACCGCATCCAGGTGAATTTTCAAGATTGACCGGAAAATCGGTAGAAGAGATCGAGGCAGACCGCTTCTCCATCGCTTGTGAATTCGCGAAGCAACACCGGGTCCATTTGATATTAAAAGGAACGTATACGCTCATCGTTACACCAGACGGAACAGGTGCCGTCAATACTGTTGAAGCATCGGCGCTAGCGAAAGGTGGAAGTGGGGACGTGTTGACCGGAATCCTCCTGGCGCTGTGGGCTAGAAAAGAGAAACCTTCGTCACCGAACGAGCAAGCGGTGCTATGGCATGCGCTCGCTGCCAAGTCCATTAGCCAGACGATACACCCCGCAAGTGTGCTCGCAAGCGATCTAATCGAAGAGCTCGGACGAATGTAAAAGGCAAGCCCGATTGCGTCGGGCTTGCCTTTTAACGTTGCTGTAGAACGATTTGTTTCTCTAATTGCTCGACATGGTGATGCGCCTCACGCCATGTCGAAATGCGAGTTACGCCCTCTGGTAACGTCTTACGATTATAGGGTGCGTCGAATAGGAGTACGGGAATTGACGTTTCTTCATGAATCGAGATGGCATTCTCATACCGGTCTTCCATAAACAGTTCGAGTGACAAGTCTTTGACGACATTGATTTTATCGTGAGAACCGGTCATGACCAACGAATCGAGCGGCAAACGATGCTGTTTGATCCATTCTTCGGTAACCGGTCGAACCGCCTCACTTCGGGCGGTGACGTAGTGCAAGTGATGCTGTTGCTTTAATTCCCATAACACATCCAACACATCAGAGTGCGGAAGAGAACGACGGTAAATCGCTTCTTCATGCCCCTCTTCAATCATAAACTTCCAAAATTCATGTTGTTCCATCGTCGTATACGTGTGTAACTCGTACTCGGTCGCACGATGATAGTCAATCGAATAGCCGAGTGATTCATTCATATATAAAAAACAACTTTTAGGATCTGTAACGGTTCCATCCAAATCAATGCCGATTCGCATCTCATCACTCCTCCTCACATGCCCTCTATTCTATCAAAAACCCGTACGGTTGCAACCGTACGGGCATGAGATTCATTAATTTGATTGGTTTGCGAGCTCTTGTTCTTCGCGCTCACGTTCCGCCATTTTTTCAGCGGCGATCGCATCGATTTCTTTTTTCAATTCTTCGACCATCGTCGCTTCAGGCACTTTACGGATGATCTTTCCGTGACGGAAGAGAAGTCCTTCGTTACGTGCGCCTGCGATTCCGATGTCTGCTTCACGAGCCTCACCTGGTCCGTTTACCGCACATCCGAGAACAGCGACTTTAATGTTGACGTTGATGTTTTGGATGTATTCTTCTACCTCTTTTGCAATCGAAATCAAATCGATTTCAATTCGTCCACATGTTGGACAAGAGATCAAAGTCGCGGCATTTGCTGCAAGTCCAAATGACTTGAGCACTTCTTTCGCAACTTTTACTTCCTCAACCGGGTCGTCTGAAAGTGAAACTCGAACTGTTGAACCGATTCCAAGAGAGAGAATTGCACCGAGTCCTGCAGCCGATTTAAGTGAACCGGAGAAGAGTGGACCTGACTCTGTGATGCCGACGTGAAGAGGATAATCAAACGTCTTCGCAGCGAGTGTGTAGGCTTCAAGAGCAAGGTTTACGTCTGAAGCTTTGAGCGAGATGATCGTGTTATAGAAGCCGAGATCCTCGAGAATCTTCACGTGGTGCATCGCACTCTCGACCATACCTTGCGCGGTCGGATATCCATACTTTTCAAGGAATTGTTTTTCTAATGAACCGGCGTTAACACCGATTCGAATTGGAATCCCTTTTGCTTTCGCCGCGTTGACGACGGCCTCTACTTTCTCACGACGACCGATGTTACCCGGGTTAATCCGGATTTTATCGACGCCACTTTCAATGGCTTTTAAAGCAAGCTTGTAGTCGAAGTGGATGTCGACGACGAGCGGGATGTTGATGCGGCTCTTAATTTCTGCAAGTGCGTCAGCTGCACGTTCGTCTGGACAAGCCACGCGAACGACTTGGCAACCAGCTTCCTCAAGACGCTTGATTTCGGCGACTGTCGCCTCGACGTCATGCGTTTTCGTAGTGGTCATAGATTGAATAATGACTTCGTTCGATCCTCCGATAATCAAGTTACCGACGCGGACCGGACGTGTTAATGAACGATGCAAAATTTCTGACATATACGTAATCTCCTTCTTTTGGAAAGAATCCAATCGATTTAAGATGATAAGGTTTCTTCATTATCATAACGAAAAGAATGTGAAAAAGCATCTAGGATGCGTGACGGATGTGTGCTCTTTACAAACTCTAACGCTATCTTAACATCTACTTCATAATTTTCCACCGTCTCAAGACCGATATATAGGCGAGATTAGAAAAAGAGGTGGCATCTGTGAAGTGGAACTTTAAACAAAATCCAGTCAAGAGGAAGAGACCGTTGCACGAGGCACGTCAGTATCCTAAATTGGCCAACCGACTCCAGTGGACGCTCATGCCAATTGTCTTACTCGTCTTCGCGCTCACATTCGGGTGGTTCGCAATCAAATCTGAGCAACTCTTGGCATCAGAAATCGAGCAACGGCTCATGCGAGAAGTCACTGTCATGCGAGAATCGATTAAAACGTCATATAGTGCCTACGTTGCGAATGAGAAACAGTTGGCACGCTCGCTGAAGTCAGCCTATATGCAACAGGCTTCAATCTTATCGGGGGATGAGTTTGATGCGGCACAATTTTTAGTGCGTGATCAAGCAATTGAACAGCTGACTGGGAAGGAAAGCATAGCGACAGAGAAATTGATCGGCAAGTTGTCGAACAGTTCTGAAGCGGAAGTGAAAGAAACTGAAACGTTATTAGTGGCTTCTGTCCCGATACCTGAACTAAAAGCGGATTACGTCCTTGTCGTTACGAAAGAATCAGTTTTGGGTCCGATGAGTTCGCTACGCCAACATATCGCCTTCATCGTATTGATTGCGATGGTTGGCGTGATGGTCCTCTTCACACGGTTGATTCACCGTGAAGTGAAACCACTCAGTGTGTTGGCTGATTCGTTACGAAGTGCCGTGGCATCACGCCGATTCGATGATGTCACACTTGGATCGAAGTCAAAAGAGATTCATATGTTAGAAACAGAGTTCAACGCGTTCATCACGCTTTGGAATCAATCGATGTCCATGATGGGAAAAACGGCAACGGCGTTCAATCAAAGCTTACCTGTCTTTAAACAAGAATTACGTAACAGTCACGAACAGGTGGAGCAGTTTCGGGAAGTGGCGGCTACGGTTGAATCGACGAGCTATTCATATCAATCGGTGACAAACGGCTCTACATCTAAAATGAAAGATGTGACGCGACAAATCGAAGCGCTTGAACAGCAAATCACGAGTGTGGACGAGCGAGGGAATCAATTGAAGTCTATTTTACATGAAGAACTTGAGACGTTCTCTTCTGTAAGAGACGTGAGTGATTACGTCGAGAAACAAGTGGAGTCGATTCAGAGACGACTTCTTGAGAGTGAGACGAATTCTTCGAAGGCAGATGTTGCGCTGAAAAGTATCTTATCCGTATCGGCGGCAACAAAGATGTTATCGTTAAACGCATCGATTGAAGCGGCACGAGCAGGAGAGCACGGCAAAGGATTTGCTGTCGTTGCCAGTGAAGTTGGGAATTTGGCGAAGATGACAAACGAATCGACGCTTTTAGCGGTCAGTGCCATCGAAGCATTAAACACAGAACGAACGGACCTGCTATCTGAAGTTAATGACTTCATTAAAGAAGTTCACCATTTAAAAGATGCCGTTAGTCGTGTCGAGTCAGGAATTGAAACCATCGATCGTGAGATAAAAGTACAGCTTGACGAATTTCAAGCGATTACGGTCCATACATCGAGTACGGGCCAGCAGCTGGTTCATTTAATGGAATCGAATGAACAATTGCGCGAAATCAGTTCATTGCTTGAACGAAAATTGATTGAATTGAATACAGGTGTCGATCGCTGGTCAGATGTTCAGCTTGCCCTTCAAGACGCGGGAACGAATCTTGGAGACCAAAGTGAAGCATTGAATCAGACGCTAAAGGAACTGTCACCAACATAAAACAACGTCGGGCTCAAGAGGCCCGACGTTGTTTTGGTTGTGGTACTTTTGTTAGCGGAAAACTGATATAGCCGAGACCGATTATAAAGCCGAGGGTCAGGAAATCGGGATTCAAATGATAGAAGATGACCAATAATAAGGTTGGGATGAGTGTCATCGCCACAGCATATGGCCAGGCTTGACGATAAGCCCATTTGTTCTTTGAATAGATTTTCGTAAACAGTTGGACATACAATGCCATGAGTGCAACCCAAATCAAATAGAAGAAGAAGATGGCGAAGCCGTGCAAGAATAGCCACATCGGGATGAAAAAGTCAGGACGAATCACGAAAAAGTCTAGTATGGTAATGACGAGAGTTAAGATGAATGTGGCGCCCATGTAGGCATGGAGCGGAGCTAGACGAAGTCGAAGTGCGCGTTTCGATGGGACTAGGCTCGTTTGAAGAAAAGTCAAAATGGTAGAGAGCATACTAAAAACTCCAATCTGTTATATTACAGTAAGCCGATAATCTAAAATAATGGTACAGTGTTTTAATAAAACTTTTACATTAAACGTGTTTACATGATACTGCCGATGAAGGCATAATGAGTAGGGCATTAAAAACCAAGCAAATCCAACCAATTCTTAATTAAAAGGAGTACAAAAATCGTGGAATACAATTTGCAAGAAATGTTATTCATGTTTTTTGGAGGTCTAGGGATCTTCCTCTTCGGGATCAAATCGATGGGAGACGGACTCCAAAAGTCTGCAGGGAATCGCCTGCGCGACATCCTTGATAAGTATACAACGAATCCATTCCTCGGTGTACTCGCCGGGATTATTGTGACAGTATTGATTCAATCATCTTCAGGTACAACCGTCATTACGGTCGGACTTGTTAGCGCCGGGTTCATGACACTCCGTCAAGCAATCGGGGTCATCATGGGGGCGAACATCGGTACGACGGTGACGGCGTTCATCATCGGATTCGATGTTGGTGCATATGCGCTTCCAATCATTGCAATCGGTGCAGTATTGTTGTTCTTCTTTAAAAAAGAAAAATTACAACACCTCGGTCAAATCTTCTTTGGCTTCGGGATGTTGTTCTATGGACTTGAATTGATGGGAAGTGGGATGAAACCACTTCGTTCAAGCGAATATTTCATCGACTTGACGCAATCAATGAGTGACAATCCGTTCCTCGGTGTCATCGTTGGTACAGTATTTACCGTGATTGTTCAATCATCGTCTGCGACGATCGGAATCTTGCAAGAACTATATGCTGGTGGTTCCATCGATTTAGGTGCTGCTTTACCGGTATTGTTCGGTGATAACATCGGAACAACGATCACGGCGATTTTGGCATCGATTGGTGCATCAGTTGCCGCACGTCGTGCAGCAGCGGCACACGTCATCTTTAACTTGATTGGTACGACAATCTTTATGATCTTGTTAGTTCCGTTCACAAACTATATCTATTGGATCACAGATCTCTTAGCAATCGAAGATAAGATGCAAATTGCATTCGCACACGGTACGTTTAACGTCGTCAACACATTGATCCAGTTCTGGTTCATCGGAACGATTGCTTGGATTGTGACGAAATTGGTTCCAGGTGAAGACTCAATCGTTGATACGAAAGCACAACATTTAGATCCGATCTTCATTCAACAGTCACCTTCGATTGCAGTCGAGCAAGCGAAATACGAAGTCATCCGCATGGGAGATTTCGCAAAACTCGGTCTCGATGAAGCACGCAACTATTTGACGACTGGCGACAAGAAGCACGCTGAAAAGTCGGCACATATCGAAGAAGCATTGAACTCGTTGAATGCGAAAATTACAGATTACCTCGTGAAATTGGCTGCCGTTGATTTGACAGAACAAGAATCACAAGAACACAAAACACTCATGCATGCCATCAACGATATCGAGCGAATCGGTGATCACGTTGAGAACATCATCGAGTTGATTGATTATAAGACAGCTACGAAAGTGACGCTTTCGGCAGATGCACAAAAAGAATTGACTGAAATGTACGACCTCACACGTGCGACATTAGAGAAATCTCTTCAAACGTTGGGGAGCGGCGACATGATTGAAGCACGTAAAGTCATTGAAATGGAAGCGAAACTCGACATGCTCGAGCGTCAATTCCGTAAGAACCACGTCGTTCGTTTGAACACAGGTGCTTGCGATGGACAAGCAGGTATGTTCTTCGTCGATATGCTCTCGAACTTGGAGCGAATCGGCGACCATGCTATGAACATCACGGAAATCACACTTGAAGATGCAAACGAAGTAACCGTATAAATCAGAAGCACTCCAAATGAAATTTGGGGTGCTTTTTCTTATTCGGCAAGGAATACTCCTTGACACTCCAATACATATTCAGTATATTATTACTGTATAACAACATGGCGGTGTAGCTCAGCTGGCTAGAGCGTACGGTTCATACCCGTGAGGTCGTGGGTTCGACTCCCTCCGCCGCTACTTATAAGGACCCTTAGCTCAGCTGGTTAGAGCAGACGGCTCATAACCGTCCGGTCGTAGGTTCAAGTCCTACAGGGTCCATTCGTAAGCGACGTCACAATGTGAACGTCGCTTTTTTGTTTTCAATCTAAAATTGCTGGGTAAATACTCGTTAGCGTTTTGTTTTTTTGAAAAATATGAAATGAGGCGGACAAAATGGAACGAAACCACACCATGATGCAATTTTTTGAATGGCATGTCGAGGCAGATCAAAAGCATTGGAAGCGACTAAAAGAGAGAGCAGCTGACTTAAATAAAGCAGGAATCACTGCACTTTGGCTACCACCTGTCACAAAAGGACAAAGTGATCAAGATACCGGTTATGGAATCTATGACTTATATGATTTGGGTGAGTTCGATCAAAAAGGATCGATTGCCACGAAATACGGTACGAAAAAAGAACTACTTGAAGCGACAGCCTATTGCCAACAAGAACTCGGGATGCAGATTTATATGGATGTCGTCATGAACCATAAAGCCGGGGCGGATGCGACCGAGAAGTTTGAAGTGTTAGAAGTAGATCCCGACGACCGTACGAAAGTCCTTTCAGATGAAGCGTTCGAAATCGAGGGATGGACAAAATTTGATTACGAAGCTCGTGATGGGAAATACTCTTCATTCAAATGGGACTTCACGCACTTTAACGGAACGGATTATGATGCGGCGACTGATCGTTCCGGTATTTTCTTTATTGTTGGAGAAAACAAAAGATGGAATGATAACGTCGACGATGAATTCGGTGTCTATGACTATTTAATGTTTGCGAACATCGATTACCACCATCCCGATGTGCGTGAAGAAGTGTTGAATTGGGGGAAATGGTTCATCGAGGAGACGAAATGTGATGGATTCCGTCTTGACGCCATTAAACACATCAACTATGACTTTGTAAAAGAGTTCAGTCAGACGATGAGGGAAGAGAAAGGTGACCAATTCTATTTTGTCGGCGAGTTTTGGAAATCTGACCTTGATGCCTGTCGTGAATTTCTCGATAATATCGATTACCATGTCGATTTATTCGATGTCCCACTCCATTACAAATTACATCAAGCCTCGGAGGAAGGGGCCGCGTTTGACATGCGAACCATTTTTGATGATACGCTCGTTCAGTCACACCCGCTTCATTCCGTGACGTTCGTAGATAATCACGATTCACAACCCGAGGAGGCGCTTGAGTCATGGGTGAAAGATTGGTTCAAGCAAATCGCCTATGGTCTTGTCTTACTTCGTAAAGATGGTTATCCATGTGTCTTCTATGGCGATTACTACGGTATAGACGGTCCTCACCCGACTGATGGGATGAAGCTCGCCATTGATACGCTTCTATATGCGCGCCGAGAGAAAGCGTACGGGGAGCAGGATGATTACTTTGATGATGCAAACGTCATCGGGTGGGTACGAAAAGGCGTGGAGGAAATCGAACGTTCCGGATGTGCCGTCCTCATTTCAACTTCTGATGAATCTGAAAAGAGAATGTTTGTCGGGGAAGAACGTGCCGGTGAAACATGGGTCGATTTAACGAATACATTGAATGATCGAATTGAGATTGATGAAGAAGGATTTGGGGTATTTAAAGTGTCGGCGGGGTCGATTTCAGTTTGGGCATTGCCAGAAGAAGATGTCGAATAAAGCATTACAATTGAGTCGACCGTCACATATCTGTTACATTTAAGACGAACGTTGTTCAAAACACTTTTAAGGGGGATTTTAGTAATGGCTAAATTTGAATTACCACAACTTGATTACGCATATGATGCACTCGAACCACACATTGATGCACGCACGATGGAAATCCACCACACGAAACACCACAACACTTACGTCACAAACGTAAACAATGCACTCGAAGGAAAAGATGTGGAGTACTCTTCACTCGAAGACTTGCTTCAAAAAATCGATTCGCTTCCTGCTGACATTCAAACAGCTGTCCGCAACAACGGTGGCGGTCATTGGAACCACTCGTTCTTCTGGAAGCTCTTGAAGAAAAATGAGAACGGTACACCGTCTGGCGACCTCGCTGCTGCAATCGATGAGTCGTTCGGTAGCTTCGATGGGTTCAAAGACGAATTCACGAAAGCTGCAACAACTCGCTTCGGTTCAGGCTGGGCTTGGCTCGTTGTGAAAAATGGTAAACTCGAAGTCACGTCTACACCAAACCAAGACTCACCAATCATGGAAGGTGTTACACCGATCCTCGGTCTTGATGTATGGGAACATGCTTACTACTTGAACTACCAAAACCGTCGTCCTGACTATATCAACGCATTCTTCCATGTCATCGATTGGGATTATGTGGCGAAATTATACGCTGACGCAAAATAAGTTTGTCTTACCCGAGGTTCTGATACGAATCTCGGGTTTTTTTGTGGTTTTCATTAATTTGTAAACAAATTATGATATAGTGAAAATCGGACAAAAAGACAGGGATTCCTGTCCTCTATAATATAGAAGGAAATGAACGTGGAGGGAGTAAACGGACTTGGCTAAAAATCGGGTAAAAGTGCCGAAAAAACGGCGAAACCACTTACCGTTACGCTTGAATTTACTATTTTTCATCGTCTTCATTCTATTTGCGACCCTCATTTTTAGGTTAGGTGTCGTCCAAATCGTGAATGGTGAATTGATTGCTCGGGAAGTACAGAAAACGGAGTCGAGTAAAATCAAATATGAAGTGCCGCGAGGTAAAATCTACGACCGGAACGGTCAAGTGCTGGCGGATACGATTTCAAACTACTCGGTCATGTATCGCCGCTCTCAAGTGACAAAGACGGATGAACGGTTGGACGTTGCGAAAAAGTTGGCGGAAATCGTCGACATTCCGAAAGAAGACCGTAAAATGACGGAGCGAGACCGGAAGGATTACTGGATTGCAACGAATCCGGAATTGGCGCAAGAACGGACTCAAGCGCTATTGGAAGAATTATCGGAAGAAGAGCGGGCCGCATTGTCTAACCAAGACGTGGACCGACTCTTGCTTGACTCGATCACAGAAGAAGAGATCACGTTTGATGATGCGACAGAAGAAATCATCGCCATTAAACACAACATGGAGAGCGGCTATGCACTCGACCCACAGGTCATCAAAATCGGTGCGAGCCCGAAAGAGATGGCGGTCATCGAAGAAAACTTAGCGCAGTTGCCTGGGGTGAGTGTCGAACCGTACTATCAACGGGACTATCCGTATGATGAGACGTTCAAAAGTTTCCTAGGAAGTTATCGTCAAATTCCGGCGGAACAACGTGCGTCTTATCAAGCGAAAGGTTACGGGTTGAACGACCGGGTCGGTACCTCATACTTGGAACAACAGTATGAAGATGTCCTTCGTGGAACGCCGGCCTATGATGTGTTCACCACGTACAAAGGGGAACCGGTAGGTGAACCGACACGAGTGAGTGGGAATCCAGGGAAAGATATCGTCTTATCGACCGACATCGAGTTCCAAAAAGAAGTCGATGAAATCTTGAAAAAGGCGATTCGCGCAGGACGCTCTGGAAGTCCTCATTTCGACCGAGCGTTTGCGGTCGTCATGAATCCGCAAACGGGTGAATTGCTCGCCTTATCTGGACAAGAACTCGATTTGGAAACGAACGAATTCAAAGATGTGTCGACCGGTACGGTGCTTCGTGCCAGCCAAATCGGATCAACCATCAAAGGGGCGACGGTCGCCTATGGATTTGAAGAAGGCGTCGTTAAACCGGGAGAATATATTTATGATGCACCGATTCGAATCGGTTCGTCAGTGAAAGCGTCCTACCGAAATATGGGGAACATCAACGACTTAGATGCACTCGCGATGTCATCGAACATCTATATGTTCCAAATTGCGTTGCGTCTGGCTGATTATTACTCGACAGGTCAAATTGTCGGAGAAAATGTCACGCAGGCGTTCGAAACGATGGAACACTACTATAAACAATTCGGTCTCGGAATCGAAACAGGGATCGACTTGCCGTTTGAGTCGACCGGATTCCGTAGCATCCCGGACCGCGTCACGCTTCTGATGGATATGTCGATCGGACAGTATATTTCTTATACTCCGATTCAATTGGCGCAATATACGTCAGCATTGGCGAACGGTGGCTATCGTGTACAACCACACTTGCTGAAAGAAATCATTGAGCCGGGTTCGCTTGATGAGAACAATAAGCAAGTCGTGAGCACGTTCCAACCGAATGCGTTGAATAAAGTCGATATCCAGGATGAATACATTCAACGTGTCCGTGAAGGATATCGTCAAGGGGTTGAATCTGCGTCCGGTTCGTCTCGCATTTTACAGGAGACCGGTATGACGGCTGCAGGTAAAACCGGAACTGCTCAAGCAATCGCGGAAGGGGCAGACGGCCAGGCGAAACGAAATGCGAACGGAGAACCGATTAAGACATTGAACTCAAACCATGTCGGTTGGGCACCGTTCGATGATCCGGAAATCGCCTGGGCGATCATCATGCCTGGACTTGAGGCGGAAGGAATCAATACGCGTGTCGCGCACGACATCATGAAAGCTTACTTTAATCTAGAAGACGTCAATGCAATGCTTCAGTAAAAGAAGTCACTTCGGTGACTTCTTTTTTTGTCTTTACAATTCTTTTACGTTCCGTTTATTTCTCGTTAATAGAAGTTCATTAGGATATTAATTGTAGGACAGAACAACAAATCCACAACAAAAATCAAAGCAAACTCAAGGAGGACGTCACAAATGTCTTGGATGAAAAAATCAGCTTTACTCGCTTCAATCACTTCAGTCGCACTCGTAGGTGCTGCTTGTGGGAACAATGAAGAAGGTGGCGCTGCTGAAGGCGGCGATGCGCTCTCAGGAAAAGTCGTCATGGACGGATCATCAACTGTATTCCCAATCATGGAAGCAGTCGCAGAAGAATTTTCAGCTGAACAACCAGAAGTTGAAGTGACAGTCGGTGTCTCTGGTACGGGTGGCGGCTTCAAACGTTTCGTGACGGGAGAGACAGACTTCTCGAACGCATCACGTGAAATCAAAGAAGAAGAAGCAGCCGAAGCTGAGAAAAACGGTGTGGAATTCACGCAACTCTCGGTTGCACTTGATGGACTTTCGCTTGTTGTTAACCCAGCGAACGATTGGGCACAAGATATCACGATTGAAGAATTGAATAAGATGTGGACGGACACAAGCATCAAGACATGGAAAGACGTTCGTTCAGACTGGCCAGATGAGGAGATTTCATTCTTCGCACCAGGTAAAGACTCAGGTACATTTGACTTCTTCAATGAAGCCGTCCTTGACGATACGGACATTCGTGAAGACGCACAATTGTCAGAGGATGACAACGTCCTCGTCACGGGTGTAGCTGGAACAGAAGGTGCAATCGGATTCTTCGGATATGCATACTACATCGAAAACCAAGACACGCTTCGTGCCATGGCAGTCGAGGGTGTAGAGCCAACTCCAGAAACAATCAATGACCTTTCTTATCCACTCTCACGTGAAATCTACACGTACGTCAACAACGCTTCGTTGAAAGACAAAGAGCAAGTTGCAGAATTCGCACGCTTCATGAACGAAAACGCAGGTGCGCTCTCTGAAGAAGTAGGATATGTCGGTATGGAACAAGCGCGTTACGACGAAAACATGAAGATGATCGACGAAATCGCTGGAGAATAAGATGATAGGTGGCAGAAGGTGAGACAAGGTCTCGCCTTCTCGCCATGCTTTCTAGTATGAAGAGGTAGGGAGCGATACACGAGATGAATGAACCGAACAATAAGCTTTCGATTCGAGAGATGATTCAACAAAATAAACAAAAGAAATATAATACGACGAACGTGTTTGATAAAATCATGCCGTTCTTATTATTCTTGAGCGCATTCGTATCGGTCGTCACGACCATTGGTATTGCGTTCACACTAGGCTTTGAGCTATTCAAGTTCTTTGAACGAGTCCCTGTCGCAGAATTTTTAGGATCGACAGAATGGTACCCGCTTAGTGCAGATCAGCGCTTCGGGGTATGGGCCCTTGTCATGGGAACACTCCAAATTACTGTGATTGCGATGATTGTAGCCGTCCCACTCGGTTTGGCGTCTGCGATTTATTTAAGTGAATACGCCTCTGAACGGGCACGACGTGTATTGAAACCAATTCTAGAAGTGTTGGCCGGTGTGCCGACCATCGTCTTCGGTTTCTTCGCCTTGTCATTCATTACACCGATTCTGCAAGCACTCATCCCAGGACTTCAAATTTACAATGCACTAAGCCCAGGGATTGTCGTCGGGATTATGATTATTCCGATGATTGCCTCGATTTCTGAGGATGCAATGAGTGCTGTTCCGAAGAAAATTCGGGACGGTGCGCTCGGTTTAGGTGCGACACGTCTTGAAGTGGCGACGAAAGTTGTCATGCCTGCAGCGACGTCTGGGATCATTGCCTCTATCGTTCTCGGTATGAGCCGTGCGATTGGGGAAACGATGATTGTAACGATTGCTGGTGGTTCACAGCCGAACTTCGAGTTCAATCCACTCAATGCGATTCAGACGATGACAGCGTATATCGTTCAAATCGCAAAAGGTGATGCAGGTTACGGCACAATCGAATATTATAGTATCTATGCGGTCGGTGCGTTGTTGTTCGTCTTTACCCTATTGATGAACTTATTAGCAAACTGGGTGACGCGCCGCTTCAGAGAGGAGTACTAATATGGCTTTACCGAACAGTGAGTTCAAGAATACGAAGAACTTGATGAATCGTGAGACCGTGTCTCAACGAATTAAACGACGTTTACAATTGAATGAAATATTTAAGTACATCTTTTTGGCGGGACTTGTCTTTGCGCTCGTTGTCTTATCGACGTTGATTTATGACATCGTGTCAAAGGGCGCAGGATGGGTCGACCTCGATTTCTTGCGCAACTTCCCGTCGCGCCGTCCTGAACAGGCTGGATTATATCCTGCGTTGATTGGGTCATTATGGCTCATGCTATTGATCGTGCCGATGGTGTTCGTCATCGGTGTTGGAGCGGCGATTTACTTGGAAGAATATGCTCCGAAAAATCGCATGACTTCATTTATTGAAGTCAATATTTCGAACTTGGCTGGCGTTCCGTCAATCGTATTCGGATTGCTTGGATTGACGATTTTCGTTCGAGTCATGGAATTAGGGAACTCGATTATGGCCGGTGCCTTGACGCTCGGTCTCATGAGTTTGCCGATTGTCATCGTGGCCTCACAGGAAGCGCTACGAGCAGTCAAAATGGAATTACGACACGCTTCGCTAGCGCTCGGGGCATCGAAGTGGCAGACGACATTTAACGTCGTGTTACCTTCGGCGTTACCAGGGATCATTACGGGGATTATCCTAGCGGTTTCTCGTGCAATTGGTGAAACGGCTCCACTCATCATGGTCGGAGCGGCAACATTCATTTCAACGACACCGAGTAACATTTTTTCTGACTTCACGGCCCTCCCGATCCAGATTTACAACTGGACGAGCCGACCACAAGCAGAGTTCCAAAACTTAGCGGCAGCAGGGATCATCGTACTTATGACGATGCTCATCGCGATGAACTCGGTTGCAATCTATATTCGAAACAAATATACAAATCGACACTAAGTCTTTTTTGCAGATGAATGAGGAGGAAGCTCGAGATGATGAAACAACAAGAGCTCAACAAAGGAGATCAAAACGTGAATACAACTACGACAGAACCGACAACGACTGAGATGAAAAAAGATAGCGCCTATGTCGTCAACAATTTGAACTTGTGGTATGGAGAAGACCAGGCTTTGATTGACGTCAACCTCGATATTAAAAAGAATGAAGTCACGGCAATCATTGGGCCATCTGGGTGCGGGAAATCGACGTTCATTAAGACTCTAAACCGTATGGTCGAACTCGTTCCATCGGTTCGGACGAACGGTGAAATCTTGTATCATGGTCGTAACATCTTCGACCGTGGATATAAAGTAGAAGACTTGCGTACGTCGGTCGGGATGGTATTTCAACAACCGAACCCGTTCCCAAAATCGGTCTATGACAACGTGGCATACGGACCGCGGACGCACGGAATCAAAAATAAGAAAGTACTCGATGAAATTGTCGAGCGTTCATTACGTGGTGCAGCAATCTGGGATGAAGTAAAAGATCGATTGAATGAGAATGCGTACGGACTTTCAGGCGGACAACAACAACGTCTCTGTATCGCGCGTACGTTAGCGATTGAGCCGGATGTCATCTTAATGGATGAGCCGACATCAGCCCTTGACCCGATCTCTACACTCAAAGTGGAAGAATTGGTACAAGAGTTGAAAGAACAATATTCAATCATCATCGTGACACATAACATGCAACAAGCTGCCCGTGTTTCGGATAAAACAGCATTCTTCTTAAATGGAGAAGTTGTCGAGTTCGATGTTACAGATAAGATTTTCTCGAATCCATCTGACAAACGGACGGAAGACTATATTTCTGGCCGTTTCGGTTAAGGAGGAGACTGGATTGATGGCACAAAACCGCACATTTTTTGATACGAAGTTAACTGAATTAGAAGATAAAGTTGTTCGATTGGCAAACTTGACGATGCGCCAAACGGCGACGGCAATCGAAGTGTTGGAAAAACATGATCTCGAATTGGCTAAAACCGTGATTGATAACGATAACGAGTTAGACGAGTTGGAGTTGACAATCAATGACGAAGCGATTCTATTGATTGCAAAACAGCAACCAGTCGCGACTGACTTACGACGTCTGATTGTGACGATGAAATCAGCGACAGATCTTGAACGCATTGCGGACTATGCGACAAACATCGCAAAAGCAGTGACACGAATCGAGCACGTTCCTTATGTACTTGACATCCAACCGCTCAAGAAGATGGCCGAACAGTTGATTGACATGCTTGAACTGGCGACACGTGCCTATCGTAAAGGTGAAGTGAGCCGTGTTCGTGAACTCAATGAGATGGACCGCGTGATTGATGACATCAATCTAACGGTGATTAAACAATATATCGGTTCTCTTCCGGCCATGACGGTTGGGACGAACGATGTATACGAATTCTCGAACATTGCTCGATACCTCGAACGGATGGGCGATCATGTGACGAACTTCGGAGAACATTTAATTTTCCTCGAAAAAGGGAAACATTATGATTTGAATCAATAAGATTAGTGGTAAAGAACAACAGTGCTGTTGTTCTTTATTTTTTTGGGCAGGAATACAAACTCAAGGAGCGAATAATAGTCTACATGGATTTTACATGAAGGGAGCCATATAGAGATGGAAGAGAAAATCGTATCCTTGAAACAACAAGGTCTTACGTTAAAACAGATTGCGGCAGAATTAGACGTCCCGATTGGCAAAGTCCAATACGCATGGCGTAAATGGAGAAATCAGCAACAGGAAGTGGAGGCGGTTGCCCCTGTGAAAAAAAAGCGTGAAACGAAGAAAGCGAAGACGTCGGTGACGACCTCACGCAAACAAGTGGCATCAGCGAAAGAGACGGCCAACGTGTCGACTTCTCCACTTCTTGAAAAGGGTCCGGAAGGATACTGGAAGCTACCCGATCGGTACAACGTGGACTTTATGCATGCGGTCGTACAGTCTCCAAACTCAGTGTATGTATGCTGGGAAGTATCTGATCTCGTGAAAGAAACGTTAGCGCTTCAATTTATGCGACGCTGGGAAGAATTGCCGAAGGCGTTTCGCATCCTTGATGTTACGTTACTTGATTACAATAGCGGTCACGCAAACCGCTCCTATACATTCGATCTTCCTGAAATGACGAACAGCTGGTTCGTTCGCCCTCTCGACCCGAATACGACATATGTGTTTGAATTTGGGATTCGGACGATGGAAGGGGAGTTTCTCCCAATCGTCGCATCAAATCCGCTTGATACGCCGCGGGCAGAACCAGTAGGAGTCGGACGATTCGCAGAACCGGTCCGACGTTGGCAATACGGGGAAGTTGATTCTCCAGAACTACTTGATACGTTACCAAAATATGCAGCATACCGACTCGTGCGTTAAGGAGGACTTTTTATTATGAAACCTGGGTACTTTTCACTCGTCCTTCATGCTCATTTACCGTACGTTAGGCATGAAGAGAAACACCGTTTAGAAGAAAGATGGGTTTACGAGGCCATCTCTGAGACATATCTTCCGATTCTATGGCAAGTCGATCGCTTGAAGCGTCCCTTGCATTGGACGGTTAGTATTTCCCCTCCTGTCGTTGAAATGCTTGCCGATCCTCTCATTCAGGATCGCTATGTGGAGCACTTAGACGATATGCTCGAATTGATTACCCTCGAATTGTCTGAGGACCGAACAGACAAAGAAACAGCGACGTTACATTTTTATCGTCAACGATACCACGATTTAAAAAATACGTTCCTCCATTGGAATAAAAATTTGAATGAGGCGTTCCGTACATATCGTGAGGCAGGTTATATTGACATGGTGACATGTACGGCAACCCATGGCTTTAATCCACATCTCTTCACGGAACAGGCGGCGCGTGCTGAGATTCGCACAGGTTTGAACTGTTTCGAACGTCATTATGGGTTCCGTCCAACAGGCATCTGGTTACCAGAGTGTGCTTATACACCAGGAGTTGATCGGATTCTTTATGAAGAAGGAATTCGCTACACATTTGTCGATGAACATGCTCTTCTCGACGCAGATCCGACGCCAGAGAAAGGAATTGGAGCCCCTGTTTATTCACCACATGGCGTCGCGTTGTTCCCTCGGGATCAAATCATCTCAGGTAAAATTTGGAGTTCGATGATCGGATATCCAGGCCATCCGGATTATCGTGAGTTTTACCGCGATTTGGCATACGATCGGGACTGGGACTATATCCAGTCCTTCATGCATCCGGAAGGAATTCGTTTTGATACGGGTTTAAAAATGCACCGGATTACGGGTGATACGGATCAAAAGGATTTCTACGTGCGCGAATGGGCGGAACATCAAATTGAAAACCATGCGACCGATTTTGCCAAAACGTTAGAGTCACATCTTGAAGCGCACGGTGCTCAGACATTCCCACCATTTTTAGTCACGGCTCCGTTCGATGCGGAGTTGTTCGGTCACTGGTGGTTTGAGGGGCCAGAGTTTCTTGGGAAAGTAGCAGAGAGACTTGCTGAATTTGGAATTGAAACCATCACGCCAGCGCTCTTCCTTGAACGTCACTTTAAAGATTTACAGACGGTCCACGTGTCGATGAATACATGGGGACGTAAAGGTTATGGTGAAGTTTGGATTAACGAAAGAAATGAGTGGATGCTTCGTCATTTGCACATGATGGAGATGCAACTCGTAAAAGATGTGGCGGACTATCGTAATCAATCGGAAGCGACGAATCGCGCCTTGAAACAATTAATCCGTCATTACGTATTGGCTGTGTCGAGTGACTGGGCGTTCATCTTGGATGGGCAAACGACGGCGCAATATGCCGCCGAACGGTTCCGTGAACACACACGACTCTTTGCAGAACTTGAAACGGCACTCTATCAGGATGGAGTATCGGAGCAGTTGCTACATGATCATTATGCTGCATATCCATTCCTTCAAGACGAAGACATCGATATTGATTCGTTCTTATCTCCTCACGATTACTATGTGACAATCGAGCGCGAAGATGAAAAATCAGCTATTTTAGTACTCACGCCTGAATATCACGGTCATATCGTAGGGGGACTCGGAAGACGGGTCGTCGATGAAATCGAGGCGAGAGCGGACGATGGCGAAGTCGTCTATGTATTAACGCCATATCATGACGAGTTGCCTGAGTATGAACGTCAAGGAAACATACATGTGTATCGTGTTCGGCCAACTAGCCCATTTTTAGAGCATGTTATGAACCAGGTGGCTACACAAAATATCGCCTACGTAAAACTAGTACATGAACTTTCGAAACGTGTTTCCTTCAAAGTGATTCATCACTTCGATTGGATGACAATTCCTGCTGCAAGAGAACTTGCGCAATCCCTTGCGATTCCGTTATACTCAACTATGTTGTCCTTTGAAGCGACTCGCAATCCGCATGGTCACGGTGGTTTGTTCGATGCAATCCATCGAATCGAAAACAGCGTGTTTTCTGCATCAGAACGCGTTTATGTCGGTGAAGAGATCTCGATTCACGACCTGAAACAATGGTATAACGTGAGTGAGAACGTCAACACATGCCTACCTCTTGAGACTTCTCCGTATGGACAGGAATCAATGAAAAAGAACGTGAAATAACCTTGCTTTTTCACAAGAAACTTGGTAGGATAATTGAGTATGCTTAGACTGTAAAGCAAAAGCACTTGATACAACATCATTAAGATGGGAGTGAAAGAAATGCGCGTTAAAATTACATTAGCTTGCACAGAAACAGGCGATCGCACGTACATCACGAAGAAAAACAAACGTAACAACCCTGAGCGCCTCGAGTTGCGCAAATACAACCCACGTCTCCGTCGTCACACGCTTTACCGCGAAGTGAAGTAATGAGGGACCGGCCGTCACATATGTGGCGGCTTTTTTTGTAAGGAGGAATACGTTGTGGAAGAGAAAACAGCGCTGCGGCGCACGATTCATCAATACATCAAACAAATGGCGGATCGACATCATGCGGACGAAGTCATTCACCAATCATTATTTGCCACGGACTTATGGATTGAAAGTCAAACAATCGCGCTAACGTTGTCACTCCCTCTAGAAATTGATACGTCCCCGATTATTCATATGGCCTTTAAAGAAGGAAAAACGGTCTGCGTCCCGAAAGTAACGGAGCGGGGACTTACGTTTCACATCATTCATTCATTTGATGATTTGGAAGAGGGAGTCATGAATATTTTAGAGCCGACCACTCCAGCGACTACGCAAGTGATCGACCTTTGTCTTGTTCCGGGGCGTGTTTTCGATCGAACCGGTTATCGCATCGGTTGGGGTGGGGGCTATTATGATCGCTATTTAAAAACCTATAAAGGTAGAACACTTGCTTTGGCATATACCGTTCAGATTGTCGATCAAGTACCAACTGAGCCGCACGACCTACCCGTTCAATGGATCGTGACAGAGAAGGAGATGATTCAGTGTTCGCCATATTCGCTGTAACTTGTTTCGTCGCCTATCTCGGTTATCGGTTACGCTCGTTGACTCGTTCTGGGGCACTGTTGACGATAGTGACCGGTTCGGTGATTGGATTCTCCTTCGGATGGTTCGGTCTATACTTGCTTGGGGTGTTTTTTTCGACTTCTTCTCTCGCTTCGAAATATCGCTCTCGCGATAAAGAAGGAGTAGATGAGATTGTCGAGAAGACGGGGGCTCGTGATGCCATGCAAGTGTTGGCTAACGGTGGGATCGGGATTTTATGTGCACTCGGTTATCAGTTTACAAATGATCCGGTCTACCTCTATATGTATGTCGTGTCCATCGCGGCAGCGACGAGCGATACGTGGGGATCTGAATTTGGTGTCCTCTCGAAGCGGAAACCTCGGTTCATGTTTACCTTTAAGCGAGTCGAACCGGGAACGAGTGGGGCCGTCTCGACATTCGGTACCGTCATGTCGATGTTTGGTGCATTGTTGATTGTCATATCCTCTCTTGTTTTCATTGACTTAAGCATCACGCTTCTTCTTTTATTATGGGTGATTGGATTAACTGGTAGTATGATTGATACGCTACTTGGTGCGACCGTCCAACGAACGTTTCGTTGTGCTGTTTGTGGAAAGTTGACCGAGCAAAAAATACATCACGACGTGCCGACGAGTTACGTGTCGGGATGGCGTTTTCTCGGAAATGATGCGGTTAATTTTCTTTCGGTTTGTGGGGCAACGATGATTTGTTTTTTTGTGTTTGGATGAGGGTAGTACAGAAAATGAAGGTGTTCCAAACGAATGTGAATATTGTCACAATATCGCCAAAGTGAAAACGGTTTCCGCTGTAGTTAGAGTTTGTGAATGATGTTACAATCTATTTGTAACAGAGATAACAAAAACATGAAACAGATTGTTTGAAGGGTGGAGAATCATTATGGAAACATTAAATCATGCTAAAGTAACACGAGTCGCACTTGTAGGGGCAGGGGCAGTAGGTGCGAGTTTTGCTTACCAGTTGACGACAGCTAGTCTATGTGAAGAACTTGTCATCATCGATATTAATAAAGCCAAGGCAGAAGGAGAAGCGATGGACTTGAACCATGGGGTTTCATTCGCTTCATCACCAATGCGCGTCTGGGCAGGGGACTATTCGGATTGTGGCGTCGCTGACATCGTAGTCATCACGGCTGGCGCACCACAGCGTCCAGGTGAAACACGTCTTGATCTCGTTGAAAAAAATGCGAAGATCATGAAATCTATGATTTCAGAGATCATGGACTCTGGTTTTGACGGAATTATCATTATTGCTTCAAACCCGGTCGACATCATGACACATCTCGCATGGAAATATTCTGGTCTTCCGAAACATCGTGTCTTTGGTTCAGGAACAGTGCTTGATACGTCTCGCTTGCGTTACATGCTCGGAGACTATTTCAACGTCGACCCGCGTAACTGTCACGCCTACATTATGGGTGAGCATGGTGATACTGAGTTTGCTGCCTGGAGCAACGCTCGTATATATGGAAAATCGGTCGAGCAACTACTTGAAGAGCATGATGAGTACAGCTGGGAAGACCTTGAAGACATCTATGTCAACGTTCGTGACGCAGCATATCATATCATTGAACGTAAAGGTGCGACGTACTATGCGATTGGACTCGGTCTCCTTCGGTTGGTCAAGGCTGTCCTTCGTAACGAGAACACGTTGTTGACAGTCGGTGCCCATCTTGATGGTGAGTATGGATTGCACGATATCCATATCGGTGTACCAGCAATCATCAACCGTCAAGGCGTTCGTGAAGTCGTTGAGATTGAGTTGTCACAAGAAGAGCATGAGAAAATGCAACATTCTGCGAACGTACTCATGAAAACGATGGAACCTGTCTTGTAATCTCCATCCTTTGGAAACCCGTAGCCATTTGGTTACGGGTTTTTATACATATAGAACGAATCATCGTTTGGTCGTGGGTCGTGTCGTGATTTACAATAGAATTGAGAGAGAGGAGGGGTTTCGTTGGCGACAACTTGTTTTTGGGAAGATATTTATCGAAAGGTCGAAAACGGTGGGCGAATTGAAGGCATACTCGAACCCTCCCGTGCGGTCATCTTATTCGATACGAAAGCAGGTGATCGGTATGATTTGTTCATTCAGACTGAAAAAGCATGGGCGAATCACGTTGGGATGGATATACACGCGATTTTGAACGCATTTCGCTTATCTCGCATCGGGCGGAAACGATTGACCATTCATGTTTATGGTGAGCGTCTCGTGGATGAAGAGCGTGTAGACTCGTTGACGTTTCAAATCCCTGCGAAAGTGACATTGTCCCGTTCGATTTGCACACCGACTATGGAAGAAGACCGGTTCCGACTGCTAGCGGTCTCCCTCGACCGGAAAAAGAAAGCGGATCTGAAGAAACGATTTTCCTTCGGAAAACCACAAGTGGTGTATGGGCTACTGTTCGTCACCTTTTTAGTCATGTGGTTAGCCGAATCGGTCGGTTCGACGCTTGATCCAAACACGTTGGTCGCATTCGGGGCCAAAGTGAACCCGTTGATTGAACAAGGGGAATGGTGGCGTTTGATTACACCGATGTTCCTGCATATCGGTTGGTTCCACTTTGCGATTAATATGTTTGCACTTTGGTCGCTCGGTCCGCTCGTCGAACGGATGTACGGCTCCATACGATTTTTAATCATCTACCTGCTCAGTGGAATATTAGCGACATCCGCATCGTTTGCATTCAGCGAATCGATATCAGCAGGCGCTTCAGGGGCGCTATTTGGATTGGTCGGTGCGCTCTTGTACTTTGGGTTGCGGGATCGTTCTCTCTTCATGAAGACGCTCGGACCTCCGCTCTTTATTATGTTAGGATTAAACGTAGGACTTGCGTTTGTATTAGGTGCAGGTCTTGACCATTTCGCGCATGCGGGAGGTCTGATTGGTGGTTTTGTCGTCTCGGGGGTCGTCGGGCTACCGGATGAGAAGAACCGTATACAACGAATCTTATTTTCCGTACTCACCATCTCGATGTTTGGACTATTCGTCGGGTACGGATTTTGGTAAGGGGAGAATTCAATGATTGAAACATTAAAAACACTCGTTAACATCCCGAGTCCTTCCGGGATGACGGAAGAGGCCATCCGCTTCGCGGAGCAAGAATTGAATGCACTGGGTGTCAAGACGTCACGTCTACATAAAGGGGCACTGCTGGCCACATTTTCAGGTCGTTCTGGCAAGGCGCGTCTGTTGACGGCACACGTGGACACACTCGGTGCGATGGTCAAAGACATCTTGCCGAGCGGGCGTCTTCGTTTGACTCAAGTGGGAGGATACGCATGGACGGCGATTGAGGGAGAGAACTGCCTCGTCCACCGTGAAGAAGGAGAGGCGATTGAAGGAACGATCTTGATCCATCAGTCAAGTGTTCACGTCTATAAGGACACGAACTCTGCCGAGCGATCTGCATCAAACATCGAAGTCCGATTGGATGAAAAAGTGCATTCTCGTGAAGATGTGACGGCGCTTGGGATTGAGATCGGGGACTTCGTTTCATTCGACCCTCGCTTTCAAGTGACCTCTTCAGGATACGTGAAATCACGCCACTTGGATGATAAGGCGTCGGTCGCCATTCTATTGGACCTTGCGAAAGACTTAATCCGTTATGACTTACCGCATACCGTTCACTTCTTGATCTCGAATTATGAAGAGGTCGGATTTGGAGGGAACGCGGGTATTCCGAAAGACGTCGTGGAATACATTGCCGTTGATATGGGTGCGCTCGGGGATGGACAGCATTCCGATGAGTATACAGTCTCGATTTGTGCCAAGGATTCATCTGGACCGTATGATATCGGGTTACGACGGAAGTTCACGGCGTTATGTAAAGCTCATGAGATCGCGTATAAGGTAGATATTTATCCGTACTATGGGTCAGATGCGTCAGCGGCGATTCGAGCAGGGTATGATGTGCGACATGCCTTGATTGGGCCAGGAATCGAATCGAGCCATAGTTATGAGCGAACGCATCTGTCATCAATGGAAGCAACGCGAGAATTGTTAAATCGTTATGTACAATCGACGATGGAGGAAGAAGCATGAAAAACTTTTATGATGTCCAACAGTTTTTAAAATCGTTCGGTACCATTATTTACATCGGAGAACGGGATGCTGAAATCTCACTCATGATGATGGAACTCGACGAATTGTATGAAGGGGGCATCATCGAACAACGTGTGTACGATACGGCCAAAATCATTTTGACCCACGAATTAAAAAATTCAACGAATTGACAGAAATCCCCTTAGTGCAAAGGGTTGCACTAAGGGGATAATAGTGTACACTATTCAATGAAAGCGATTTAGGTGAGATGAGGAGTGAACGGTATGAAATGGTTATTAGGTATCGACATCGGTGGTACGACGGTGAAGATGGCCGTTTTAGACATGAACGGCATCATTTCGGATAAGTGGGAAGTCAAAACGGATATTCGAGAGAATGGTGTACATATTCCAAAAGACATCGCAGCTTCTTTTGAAACATACTTACAAACATCAGGTAAGAAGAAAGAAGATTTTGCGGGTGCGGGAATCGGGGCACCAGGATTCGTCGACTTCTCAGAAGGAGTTGTCGAATATTCTCCGAACATCGGGTGGAAAGATTTTGCACTCGTGAGTGAGTTCGAAAAAGCAGTCGGTCTTCCGGCCGTGCTCGAAAATGATGCGAACGCCGCGGCCCTTGGTGAGATGTGGAAAGGTGCCGGCGAAGGGGCGTCAGAATTATTGGCGATCACGCTCGGTACAGGTGTCGGTGGTGGCGTGATCACGAACGGGAATATCGTTCATGGGACGGCAGGAATGGCCGGAGAAATCGGGCATATCACCGTGGAACGAGACGAGACGAAAGCTGTGAAGTGTGGTTGCGGTCGCCTCGGGTGTATCGAGACGATTGCTTCAGCGACCGGCATCTCACGTCTAGCATTACAGAAGCGTAAGAATCAGGATACTTCATTAAACGAGTTGAAAGAAGTGACTGCACGTGACGTGTTTGAAGCATATAAAGCCGGTGACTCGATCGCGACAGAAGTTATTGAAGAAATGACGGAATACCTCGGCTTGACCATCTCGAACATCGCGAACACGCTCAACCCGAAAATGATTGTCATCGGTGGGGGTGTCTCAAAAGCTGGCGACGCGTTATTGGAGCCGCTTGATGCACAGTTCAAACGGTTTGCGCTCGAGCGCGTTTACGAGTCGACAACATTCAAAATCGCTGAACTTGAAAACGATGCCGGTGTGATTGGATGTGCGTGGCTGGCACGGAAACACTTCCTTCCGACACGAGTATGAAACGGACGCGTCTGCACATTGCAGGCGTGTTTTTTTGTGGGAAAGGGTATGGGATATTGTAAAATTTGTAACGTCACAGTTGATTTTTTATTAAAAAAGGGGTAAGATTTGGACTTGATACTGGACGTGTACTATTCAATCCGAATTGTACAATGAATGAACAAATATAAATAAAGAATGGCAACTAAAACATGCCGAAAACTGAAAAGAGGAGGAGACCGTCAGATGAATTCATCTCAACGCTTTTCGAAGCTATCGACGAGACTGAACGACACGGTCCGCGCTTCGTTTCAAGAATATCGTCTATTTTGGATTTTTACGTTATTGCTTTGGACGAAGACGTATATCGTCTATCAATTTTTCTTCAACATTCCGATTGAAAATACCGCACAAGCTTTTATCTTACTGATTAGCCCGATCAGTTCGACACTATTCTTGTTTGCCTTCCATTTCTTCTTTAAAGGAAACAAACAAAAATGGGTGCTCTACACGCTCTATGCGATCGCATCGTTTATCTTGTTTGCGGACGCCGTGTATTATCGGGAATTCACGGACTATTTGACAATGCCTGTCATCATGCAACCATCGAACATGGAGACGTTATCGACATCATTCACTTCGCTTCTTGAATGGAAAGATTTAATCATTCTTGGTGACGTGTTTGTCCTTCCGTTTATCTTATGGCGAATGAACATGAAAGAGAATGTAGCTTCACATCGACGTGCGCTCGTCACATTCGTTGTAGCGGTCTCTGTCTTCTTGTTCAACCTTTCGCTAGCAGAAACGGAACGACCTGAATTGTTGACTCGTTCATTTGACCGTGAGCTGTTGGTGAAAAACATTGGAACATTTAACTTCCATGTGTATGATGCCATGCTCCAAACGAAAACATCGGCTCAAAAAGCGATGGCGGATGAATCAGAACTCGCAACGATTGAGCAATTCACCCGTCAAAACTATGCGGCGCCGAATCCGGATTTATTCGGAAAATATAAAGGGAAAAATGTCATCGTGGTTTCATTCGAATCGGCGCAGAATTTTACTCACAACATGAAGGCGCCGAATGGAGAGTTCATCACGCCGAACTTGAACAAACTGATTGAAGAATCTCACTACTGGCCGAACTACTACCATACAGTCGGTCAAGGGAAGACTTCTGATGCTGAGTTCGCACTCGATAACTCACTATATGGACTCCCGCGTGGTGCTGTATACTTTACGAACGCCGATAACGAATATCAAGCGCTCCCTGAGTTGGTCAAGGACGAAAATTATTACTCAGCCGTGTTCCATGCGAATAACAAATCGTTCTGGAACCGCGATCAAATGTACAAAAATATTGGGGTCGATCAATTCTTTGATGAAAAGAGTTATGACCTCGGGAATCCTGAAGATATGACAGAATGGGGTCTCTTAGATGATAGCTTCTTCGAGCAATCCATTCCAATGCTTCAAGAATTGCCTGAACCATACTACGCGAAGTTCATCACATTGACGAACCACTTCCCGTACACGATGCCAAGTGAAGACTATGAGCTTGTACCAAAATTTGAGACGAGCTCAACTACGTTGAACAACTTCCCGCAAGCACTAGCTTATCAGGATTACGCACTCGGTCTCTTCATCGACCAGTTGAAAGAGAATGGAATGTGGGAAGATACAATCTTTGTCGTCTACGGTGACCATTATGGTATTTCGACGAACCACAACAGTGCGATGGCAGAGCTACTTGGGAAAGATGAGTTGACACCATTCGACGTGGCGAAATTGCAACAAGTTCCGTTTGCCATTCACTTGCCTGACCAGAAAGAAGGGGAAGTTCATGAAACGATCGGTAGTCATGTAGACATGAAGCCGACCATCCTGCACTTACTCGGAATCGACACGTCAGATACGATTGGATTCGGAAACGACTTATTCTCTGAAAATCGAAACAGCCGCGCGATTTTCCGCGACGGAACGGTCGTGACGGATGAATATGTTTGGACACAGTCGACATGTTATAACGCGACTTCTGGTGAAGTAGTCGAAGATACGTCGTTATGTGGTCCGATGACGGAAGAAGCGGAAAAAATCTTGCAAATGAACGATGATTTGATTTACTCCGACTTACTCCGTTTCAAAGAACAAACTGAAGAATAATGAGTACGGACCAAGTCACATAGTGATTTGGTCCGTTTTATGTAACAGAGGAATGAACGTAAAAAAAGGCATAAAAAAAGCGACCGAAGTCGCTTGATGATTGCATATGCGAATCATTAACCTGGAATTCCACCGTAGATCAACGTGGCGACACCAAAGAATCCGAATACGAGTACAGTTAAACCTGCAAAAACGAGCGGAAAGAATTGGCGTTTTTGGAATGAACGAAGCATTCCCCAAATAGCCACAATCGCGACGAAGACGGAAATCCATCCGAACGGTTCATACAAATGCATGACGAGTTCCCCCTTTAATTATACGTCATGAAATTCATAAAAATTTCACTGAAATATCATTATTATTTTATCCGATTATAGAGTCGCTGTCGAGCAAAGGTTGACATCGAAACAATTTTGCCACAATATTGTTTTGAATAAGAAGGGGATGAATGCTATGCAAATCAAAAAGATTACGTCTGGCTTGGCACAAGAGAACGGCTATGTGATTGAAAAAGGCGGCACTGTCGTCGTCATTGACCCCGGAACGGATGACCCGAGGTTCTTCGATACAATCGAACGTTTCGGTACACTTTCAGCAATCTTGTTGACTCATGCACATTTCGATCATATCGGAGGAATCGATGCGCTCCGTGAACGTTACCAGGTACCAGTCTATGTACACCGCTTAGAAGCGGATTGGCTGACAGATGGAGAAAAGAATGGCGCTTCTGCGTTCAACTTGCCGATACCGTCGATGAAACCGGCAGAAAAAACCTACGAAGGTAATGTATTAGAAATTGGGAACATCGTATTTCGAATCTATCATACGCCGGGTCATTCCCCAGGGAGTGTCGTATTGTATATGGATGATGAAAGAATCGCCTTTTGTGGTGACTTGATCTTTAAGCAATCCGTCGGACGAACAGACCTGTTCGGTGGAGACCAGTCGACATTAATGGGGTCCATCGATCGGATGAAGCAGCTCCTTTCCGATGAGACGACGTTATACTCGGGGCACGGTCCTATGACGACGCTAGAAGAAGAAAAGCGGACAAATCCGTTCCTCACATAAAAAAAGATTGTCTCCGGCGAGACAATCTTTTTTTACATTTGGAAGTTGCTCCAATACGTAAAGACAACGAAGAAAATTGTCAAATACGCGCCGAAGACATATACATACGTTTTTTCAGTTAGTTTTAAGTAACCAAGAGCGACGAAGAAAATCGTTTGTGCTAAGAAGACAAGTCCCATAACGATAAAGTCGCCAGTATGTTCACTACTACTTTGGTCGCCGCCTAGTGCGCCTACGAAAGCAAGTGCCGCTACTAGTCCAGTCCAAAAGCCTAGGACACGAAACATTCTTGCCATGTTAATCCCCCCATACGTGCATTATTCCATTCTCATTCACTATTTTACCAACACATTCGAAAAAATGCTATGGAAACGTGATAATTGAGCAAAATAATCGTGAAAAATATGTGAAATCATTTCGGTAAATAAAGTTGTACAAAACTTATAAAAAAGTTGCACAAAACATGTACAAACGGGGTATAGAGATGTATAATCAACTTATACAAAATGAGCGAAGTGAAAGTTGAATGAGGGAGGAACATAAAAATGGCATCAGAACTAATGTTTTACACGTATCCAAGCTGTACTTCTTGTCGGAAGACGAAAGCGTTTTTACAAGAACAAGAACTTCAAGTGAGTGAGCGTCACATTTTCAGAGATGCACCAACAGTTGACGAATTGTTGCAGCTCCTTGCTATCAGTGAGGAAGGAGTCGACTCTCTCCTTGCGACGCGAAGCCAGGCCTTCAAGCAACTCGATGTTGACGTGGAGGATTTGAAATTAAGTGAGCTTCTGAAGCTGATGAGCGAAAATCCAAAGCTTTTGAAACGTCCGATTTTAACTGATGGAAAAGAAGTGATTGTCGGATATGACAAGGTCTCAATCGAAACATATGCTCGTCGCCACAACACTTCAGCGGTTCAAGTTTCATAAAACAAGTCCACTTTCAACATAGTGGGCTTTTTTTTATGCTTGTCTCGAGGTGAACGATATGAAGGAACTCATTGAAGATCTAGTAGATGGAGCACGTCAAATCGGTGCGAGTGATCTTCATTTTATACCCGATGCAAACCAAGTAAAGGTTCAAGTTCGCTCTGCTAGTAAGCTTGCTGCACTTCAATCGATGGATGTCGAGCTGTATGATCGACTTACACTTCATATGCGATATTGGTGTTCACTACCTGAATCTAATCAACGTATTCCACAATCGGGTGTCTATGAATTGAATCAGGATGTCATCCGGGTGACCTTTCTCCCGTCGTTCGCCCAGACGTCAATGTCTTGGCGCATTCCCCATGACACGTTTGAACTCCAGCATCTGTTACGATCACACGATGTAGAACGATTTCAGAAAGTGGTGGCATCACATCATGGTCTTTTCTTTATAGGGGGTTCTACCGGAGCGGGCAAGACGACGGTACTGTATGCCCTTTTAAATCAGCTGAAGCATGAGCGGATTGTGACGATTGAAAACCCTCCTGAACAAATGGTCGATGGTGTCATTCAGTTGGAAGTGAATGCTAAAGCTGGACTTAGCCATCGAAACTTGTTGAAAGAGACGCTTCGTGCCGACCCAGATATTATCGTGATTGGTGAGGTGCGGACAGATGAAGAATTGATGGTCGCATACGATGCCGCGCTCAGTGGTCATTTGACGATTACAACCTTTCATACCGCATCGATTCAAGATGGAGAAAAGCGGCTGACACAACTTCTTGGTATGGCGACCGTGGAAAGACATTGGTGTGTACTGACTCGAAATCAGGAGGTGACTTGCGAATGGTCAACGTTCCGATAATCCCATCGATTCGAATGATTCATCGTTTTCTCCGTCTACAATCACGAGGTGTGTCATTGAAGGTGACCATGGAGACGCTTGAACTTCATGAGAAGGGAAAAATGAAAGACTGTATTCGAGAGATGAGGATTCGTCTAGAAGCGGGTGTGAGTTTGTCTGAAGTATTTTCCATCTTGATCACGAATCGGCAGATGCAAGAGATTTTACATACGGCGGACCGCAACGGACGATTCATGGATGGATTGTCGCAAGTGGCGATGGTGCTCGAGATGCGACAACGGTTAAAGCAGGAGTTGCGGAGGCTAATTCGCTATCCGTTGATTATCTTCTTCATCCTACTTGCATTAGGCATGATTTATGCCTTATACATTTTCCCGAAATTAATGGGGATGGTAGATGTCTCGTCGCATGGCGGTGTGGGGTCGATTCTATTGTCGAATTGGTTCTTTCCTGTACTGTTTTCTATATTCGTGGCAATCGCGGTTCTCATATATGGATTCCATCGTCGAGGAGTAGAGCTCCCTTCTTACGTATGGAGACGTGGGAAAACACTCTATATGACCTATGTGTTTGTAAGTGAGTTGTCCTTGCTCCAACATACTGAAACGAATATTAGGCAGATTATCAGTCGGCTAGCCGAGGAAGAGGGGGAAATGGCAGAGATGGCCAAGCGAATTCACCATCGCATGTCTGAAGGTGAAGGGATTGAAGCGGCGACGAGGTGTGAACCGTTTATCGATCATGAGGTCGTGAGTCTATTAGGTGTGGGTTCGATGAGTGGGGAACTCGGTAAATTGATGTCTCTTCATCGAGATCTAGTATTCGAAGAGATGGAGCAATATAGTCGGGGTTTGATTGAGAAAATTGAACCGTCTTTATACGGCATCCTCAGTGTCATGATTGGTGTTCTTTTTTACACACTCTATTTACCGGTCAAACTCATTATGGCTCAATTGTGAAAGGAGAAAGATGAAATGAAGGAAGAGCGTGGGTTCACATTAGTTGAGATGGCGGCAGTATTACTCATTATATCAGTTCTTCTCTTGTTACTTGTCCCTTCTTTGTCGGACGGGAAATCTCGTGCTGACCAAGTGAGTTGCGAAGGTAGCGTTCGAATCGTTGAATCTGAAATCAATTTGCATTACGCGGAACATAAAGCCTATCCTGAAACGTTAGAAGTGATTAAGCGTGCGTCGGCTGCAGACCCACTCGTTTATAGTTGTCAATCCTCCGCCTATACGTATTCACCGACTGACGGCTCCTTAAAAAAACAATGAAAGGCTACACCTTGGTCGAAATGACATGGGTACTTCTCGTATTGTCGTTCTTAGTATTGATGAGTGCACCGATTACGAGACCGTTCGAACGAATGGAACTCTACAATTTTACGGATTCATTGGTAGCGAATATTCAAGAAGCTGGGCAATTTCCCTATATTTCAGAAGAGGGAGATTGTGTGCCGCGATTGATTTGGATTTCCAAACAACAAACTTATCTGATTGTGTGTGGGCGAGAGGTAGTCAGGGAGGTTGATGTTCCTGATGGTGTGGATGTATATCTTCCGACGTACAACACTTTGACCTTTTCACAAGCGACAGCTTCTTATGCGGGACAATGGAAATTCGTCAGTGGAAAGACATCGGTGACGCTCAAATTTCGAATCGGGACTTATGAACCGGAGGTGATTATTCGTGAAAGTGGATGAATCGGGTTTCTCATTATGGGAGCTAAGTGTTAGTCTTGCGGTCGTCATGGGGTGGATTTTCATTCTGACATCATTTGTCATGCAGGGGAACGAACGAATCCAACGGTTGAGTGATACGCTGTTCATCTATGAACGATTACAAGGAGAGGTTCTGCTTGAAGCCACTGAACCGACAGGGCGTGAGCAAGTGTGTGAGAAAGGATTTTGTCTGCCGACATTATGAAAAAGGCTTTACGATGATTGAAATGACGTTCGTTTTGCTGATCCTTCCCATGTTTCTTTTTCTTTTAGTGGAACTGCTCACGCTCGGTCAACATCTTTATGAACAGCCTAAATGGAATCATCATACGACACCTCAACTGATTGTGCGCCGTCTGATGGATAGCGAGAACTGTCGTGTTGACGAAGGACGATTACGGGGTGATTTCGTCAAATCGGATGAGGAGCGATGGTCATGGACGATCAAACAAGTAAATGGCAATTTGGTTATGGTCGGAGATGGAGGAGGAAACTTACTCTTTTTAAGAGGAATCGACCAGTATCATGTCGAAACGGTCGGAAAGGGATTTCGAATCTCATGGAAAGATTCATCGTTCAGAAGAGAGCGGCATGTCATGTGCATGAAGCAGGCTTCTTTCTCGTCATCACCTTGACCATTGTTGTTTGGTTACTCGGCGCCGCGTTATTTTGGTATACTGATGTGGAACGAACGACGAGGCGACTGTCAGAGGAAATCTTAGCGATTCGTTTTGAATCGCATTTGTTACTGGCGAAGGAGCGTTGCGCTGAACGACCGTTAACGTTGCATAAACAGACGGGAACTCTGACGTGTCGTCCGATTGCACCTAATCGTACTGAAGTGGACATTGTGTTAACATCCGGCGAACGGCATAAAGAGGTGATGGTTTATGAATGATAATCCGTTTTATATCGTGGGGTTTATGGGTACAGGTAAATCTACCTTATTCTCGTTTCTAAAAGAATATGGGGAGGTCATCGATCTTGATTTAGTCATTGAGTCCATGACTGGAATGGATATCACTACATATTTTGACCGTTTTGGTGAGTCTGCGTTTCGTGATGTTGAATCAACAGTACTGAAACAAGTCACTGCTGACTATATCCTGACCGGTGGCGGAGTGGTGGAGCGCTCTGAAAATATACGTTGGATGCGAGAACGTGGTACGATGATCCATTTAAATCTTCCGTTCGACATGTGTTGGGAACGAATCAAAGATTCTGCGCGACCACTTGTTAAAAAAGGACGGGGGGATGTTCAGACGTTGTTTCAACGACGCGATCGATTATATCGAACAGCGAGTGTATCCATCGATGCATCTCAACCGCCTGAAGACATCGCCAAGCAAATCATCCGTATAAAGGGGGAAAAAGTATGATCTGGATTAATTTCGCCATCATCGTATTTTCATTAATCGGACTTGGGATATACGGTTATCTCTTGTTCAAAAACAAAATGAAACCAGAATTTGGTCGTTTGAATCGTCTGACGGAACGTTTTAAAATTCGGGCGGATGTGATTGGTCAACAGGTCAATGAAATTAAAGGACACGTGGATGCGATCAATCGATCTGTTACTCAAATAAAAGAGTTTGGGGTCAATGCGAAGAATGAATCGATTGAATTGAAGCAAGCCGCCGTTGAGCTAACTCATGAAATCAAACGGACAGCGGGAATTGAACGTTCTGACGTTTCCACCGAGTCGAAAATATGAAATAATGAGGATGAAAACGTTTTCGTTTTTCATCCTTTTTCTTTTTCGCTTTTTTACCTATGCAGAAGGAATAAAAATTGTTAAAGTGGAATGGAAAACGAAAGATTTCAAAAACAAAAGCATTTTATGTTCGGGATTGGGGGATATTATGGAAAAGGTTACTTTGGAACGTACGCCTTTGTTCGATTTGATCGAACCGAAGGCGAAGATGGTTGATTTTGCGGGATTTGAAATGCCGATTATGTTCTCTTCGATTAAAGAAGAGCATTTGGCTGTACGTCAAAACGTGGGGATGTTTGATGTATCTCACATGGGAGAAATTCGAATCGAAGGGCCGGATGCGCTTGAGCAAGTTCAAAACTTGGTGACGAATGATATCTCGAAAATTAAAGTTGGTCAAGCCCAGTATAACCTTCTCTGTCTTGAAGGCGGTGGTGTGGTGGACGATTTGCTTGTCTATCGATTAGATGAGGACGCTTATTGGCTCGTCGTCAATGCTTCAAATATTGAAAAGGACGAAGCCCACATTCGTCGATACGTCAAGGGTGACGTGGTTGTGACAAATGAATCTGATGAATATGGTCAGATTGCGATTCAAGGACCGAATGCACAAACCGTACTTCAAACTATCACAAATGTGGTACTCGACGAAATCGGATTCTTCAAATTCATGAATGGGGACGTTGCGGGTGTGCCATCGATCATCTCTAGAAGTGGTTATACTGGGGAAGATGGTTTCGAGATTTATGCTCGAGCAGAAGCGATTTCTGCCATTTGGGAAGCGCTTGAAACCGAGGGTGTTACCCCATGTGGGCTGGGCGCACGCGATACATTACGTTTCGAAGCGTGCTTGCCGCTTTACGGTCATGAGTTAGATGAGTCGGTCACGCCATTCGAAGCGAATCTCAATTTTGCCGTCAAGCTAGATACTGACTTTGTTGGTAAGGAAGCACTCGTCACTCAAAAAGAGAATATTCCGAATCGATTGATCGGATTGAAATTGCTCGGTCGTGGGATTGCCCGCCAAGGGGCGCAAGTTGAATTGGATGGGAATGTAATCGGCGTTGTCACGACCGGTACGATGCCTCCGACTGTAAATGAATCAATCGCATGGGCACGAGTCGATGCACGTTACAAAGATGAAGATCGTTTTGTCATCGACATCCGTGGCAAAAAGATTGAAGCCGAACGCGTACCGACACCTTTCTATAAACGAACGAAATGAAACAGGGGGATTCAGAATGAACAGAATGGAATTTCGTTATTTACCGATGACCGAACAAGATGAACGAGACATGTTAGAGACAATCGGCGTCGATTCAATCGAAGCGCTTCTTTCAGATATTCCAGAAACACTTCGCGAACAAGCATCATTGGCGGCGATTGGGGCTCCGCTTCCGGAAATCGATCTCGTTCGTCACATGACGAAGTTGGCTGATAAAAACAAACATACGAAATCATACCCGAGCTTCCTTGGAGCAGGGATGTACGATCATCTTTCGCCAAGTGTGATGAACCATATGCTTTTGCGTTCTGAATTCTATACGGCGTATACGCCATATCAACCTGAGATTTCACAAGGTGAACTTCAGGCGATGTTCGAATTCCAAACAATGATTTGTGAATTGACAGGGATGGACGTCGCGAACTCTTCGATGTACGACGGAATCACGGCTCTCGCTGAGGCGACTTACCTAGCGAGCGCACAGACGAAGAAAAAACGTGTCGTCGTCTCTGGTGCAGTGCATCCTGAAGCGAAGGACGTAATCCGTACGTATGCTGACGGACCGGGGCTATCCGTTGACTACACAGATGTGGTGAACGGGGTGACGGATGTGTCAGACCTTGATTTGACGGATGCGTCGTGTCTTGTCGTACAATATCCAAACTTCTACGGTCGTATTGAAGACTTAGAAACATTGGCAGAATTGGCTCATGAAGCGGGTGCGCTCTTCGTCGTTTCGAGCAACCCGCTCGCCCTCGGAATTCTTGAGTCACCAGGAGCACTCGGTGCGGACATCACGGTCGGAGATGCACAGCCATTCGGTATTCCGCAAAGTTTTGGTGGACCGTCATGTGGATACTTCGCGGTCAAAAAATCTTTGATGCGTAAACTACCGGGACGACTTGTTGGTCAAACGGTCGATGAGGACGGCAAACGCGGATTCGTGTTGACGCTCCAGGCGCGTGAACAGCACATTCGTCGTGATAAAGCGACATCCAATATCTGTTCGAACCAAGCGCTTAACGCATTGGCTGCCTCAATCACGATGTCCGCTCTAGGGAAATACGGAATTCGTGATATGGCCGTTCGGAATATTCAAACTGCTCATTATATGAAAGAAGCGTTAAAAGCTGCAGGATTCAACATCGTGGACGAAGGACCGATGTTCAATGAGTTCGTGGTGGATTTTGGACGTGACGCAGAAGAAGTAACGCGCCATCTGCTCGAGCATGGCATGATTGGTGGTCTACCGCTTGGTACGTATGAAGGGGAGCGTCAGACACAGATGTTGGTTTGCGCGACGGAATTGCGCACGAAAGAAGAGATTGATCAGTTTGTCGAAGTGGTTGGGGGGATGAAATAATGCAACACGAGCAAACGCTAATTTTTGAAGTATCACGTGAAGGACGGACTGGATATAATTTGCCGACACCGACTGTCCCAGAGGTTGACATTGAGACGTTGTTACCGGCTACGATGATTCGAAAAGAGGCGGCGGAACTTCCGGAAGTATCTGAACTCGATGTCGTTCGCCATTACACGTCTCTATCTACACGAAACCATGGGGTCGATTCAGGCTTCTATCCGCTCGGTTCGTGTACGATGAAATATAATCCAAAAGTGAATGAAGATATGGCTCGCCTTCCTGGCTTTGCACATATTCACCCATTGCAACCGGTTGAGACGATTCAAGGTGCGCTCGAACTCATGGTGGACTTACAGGAGCAACTCGCTGAAATCACGGGGATGGACGAAGTCACACTCCAACCAGCGGCAGGGGCGCATGGGGAATGGACGGGACTCATGTTGATCAAAGCGTTCCATGAACGTAATGGGGATACGGCTCGTACGAAAGTACTCGTTCCAGACTCGGCGCACGGAACGAACCCGGCGTCCGCAGTCGTTGCTGGATTCGAGACGGTAACCGTCAAGTCGGATGAGCGCGGTCTCGTCGATTTGGATGATTTGAAGGCAAAAGTTGGAGCGGATACAGCTGCGCTCATGCTGACAAACCCGAATACGCTCGGACTATTCGAAGCGGATATTCTTGAAATCTCAAAAGTCGTTCATGAAGCTGGCGGGAAGCTTTATTATGATGGCGCGAACTCAAACGCGATTCTCGGAATCGCACGTCCGGGGGACATGGGCTTTGACGTCGTTCACTTGAACCTGCATAAGACGTTCACGGGTCCTCACGGCGGTGGAGGTCCAGGCTCAGGTCCAGTCGGAGTAAAACGTGACTTAATCCCATTCCTACCGACTCCGATCGTGACGAAAACAGATGATGGATATGGTCTCGATTACGACCGACCACATTCAATCGGTCGAATCAAACCATTCTATGGAAACTTCGGGATCAACGTCCGAGCTTACAGCTATATCAAGACGATGGGCGCAGAAGGATTGACGCGGGTATCACGTGAAGCGGTCCTCAACGCAAACTATATGTTCGCGCGACTAAAAGATGTGTTCGACGTGCCATATGATACGTATTGCAAACATGAGTTTGTCTTGTCAGGCAAACGTCAAAAAGCCCTTGGTGTTCGTACTCTCGACATCGCTAAACGTCTTCTTGACTTCGGTTACCACCCACCGACAATCTATTTCCCGTTAAATGTCGAGGAATGTATCATGGTGGAACCAACAGAGACAGAATCAAAAGAAACACTTGATGCGTTCTGTGATGCGATGCTCCAGATTGCCAAAGAGGCGGAAGAGAATCCGGAAATCGTTCAGACGGCTCCTCATACGACGGTCGTCAAACGGATGGACGAGACACTCGCTGCCCGTAAACCGGTCTTAAAGTATGAGCGTCGTGAGGCGTCATCTGTAAAATAAAAAATGGGCGAGTCGATGATTGAATCGACCCGCCCGTTTTTTATGCTTTTTTAATCTTGCCCTTCCAGTTTTTGAAGCCGCCTTCGAGCATGTAGATGTTGTTGTATCCGTTCTTCATCAGGAGTTTAGCCGCCTGGTTTGAACGTGAACTACCTTGGCAGTAAATCAAAATCGGCTGATCTTTGCGCAGTTCTTTCATGCGTAGTTTCATTTGGCCGACCGGGATATTCCGAGCACCAACGATATGTCCACCTTTGTATTCATTCGGTTCACGCACGTCAATCAACTGACCTTTACGGAGTGAGGCGCGGAATTCTTCTTGTTTCATTTTTTTCAACCCGCGAGCTGGCATGAAACGCCATACGATGTAGGCGATCAAGGCAACCCATAGGAGGATAACGAGGATTGTTTCGAGTCCCATAGATGTTCTTCCCTTCTCTTTCAAAGTTACCATATCTCATTATAATGAATTTAAGGTCATGAGACAATGATTGACTCAATCAATCGGGGCTTTCCCTTTCGATTTCACTCTAGTTAGGATAAAATAAAGAATGGAAACCGGAACATAAGGGGAGGTCGTGCCCATGCCGACACCGAGTATGGAAGATTATTTAGAACGTATTTATTTGTTGATGTCAGAGAAAGGCTATGCGCGTGTATCTGATATTGCGGAACATTTAGGGGTCCATCCCTCCTCTGTCACCAAAATGGTTCAAAAGCTGGACCGTGAAGAATATCTGGTGTATGAAAAATATCGTGGTCTCATGCTTACAAAAAAAGGTCAAAAAGTAGGGAAGCGATTGGTCGAGCGTCATGCGATGCTCGAGTCTTTTTTACGTCTAATCGGAGTGGATGAAGCAGATGTGTACGAGGATGTCGAGGGAATCGAACACCATCTCAGCTCGAACACACTTGACTGTATGACACAGTTCGTGGAATTTTTTGAAGATAAGCCTGAGCTCATGGATCAATTCAGAGAATTTCGGGAACAAGAGCGAGCTTCAGAGGAATAATATGTGAAAAGTGACAATCGAACTCGATTGGCGCTTTTTATTTGGTTCATCATCGTTAAAATACGAACGAATCATTCATATTTATCATAAAATGTATATTTTTTAATCGTCATTATGTTAAGATGAATCGTGGATTGAATAGATTGGGGGTGACGGCGAACATTCGCCGGATAAATGGAGATTCAAATCAAAGGAAAACTGTTTGATGAACAGCAGATTCAAACACGTGTGAAAGAGTTGGCTGAAGAAATTGAGAACGATGCAGAGGGAACACCGATCGTGATCGTCGCCGTGTTAAAAGGCTCGATGGTCTTTGCGGCAGACTTGATGCGATATATGAATGGCAGCGTTCAGCTCGATACGGTCGCGACGTCTTCTTACGGGAAAAAGACGGTCTCGAGTGGGAGTGTACAGCTTCGAAAGGACTTGGATTTAGATGTGGAAGGAAAGTATGTCGTCATTATCGAGGACATCATCGACACGGGACAGACGTTGAAATTCTTGTGTAAACATATGGAGCTCCATCAACCGAAGCAGTTGAAAATTTGTACGCTTCTCGACAAGCCGGCGCGCCGACTCGTTCAATTGGACGCAGACTATGTCGGGTTCGAAATTCCTGATGAGTTTGTCATCGGATATGGAATCGATTATGCGGAGCAATATCGGAATCTTCCGTATATCGGATATGTAGAGACGACATAAAAAGGAGCGCCGCGGCGCTCCTTTACATGTTTGCTTTCTTTTTCTTCTTGCCTTTTTTTCCTTCAATCACCGTTAAGTGTGGAGGATTGCTACGATGTACGGTTGAACGTTTAGATAACTTGGTGACGTTCGAACTAGGTTTCTTCGCTTTCCGGTTTTTAGCGGAAGCGGAAGGTTTGACTTGAGGACCACGACTTCCCTGCATTCGTTTTTTTGAGGCTTGCGCGGTTTTACGATAGCGTGCATCTTCTGCAGACATACGTGGTGCCATGAAGACGCGATAGATCACATAAAAAACTAACCCGAATATCCCGATGAACAACAATTGTCTAAACAGGCGACCCGGATCGGTGGCAAGCATATGCCCGACCCCGATGAAGCCAAGGATAAACACGATTGTTGCAGCGATCGAACCGACTCTTTGTCTGATCATGGTGCTTCCTCCTCTTATCCCTCTCTATGAATGACCGATTCTCCTAACTCTTTTCGTTCCCATGTCTCAAATGCTTCAATCGCGACTTGAATCTGCTCATCATTCGGCTCTCGTGTCGTCAATAATTGGAGCGACAGGCCCGGTTTGCCGAGGAATGACAGAAAGCGATGGTCGCGGAAACGATTGGTAAACTGAAGGACTTCAAATGAGATTCCGATGACGACCGGCAATAGCGCGATTCGGCTGACGAGTCTCAACCAGAGCGGATCGATTGGCACAATCATATAAACGCCAATACCGACGAAGACGGTGAATAAAATGAAGCTCGAGCCACAACGATAATGCAATCGCGAGCTTTGGCGTACTTGTTCAACCGTGACCGGACGACCGGACTCATAGCAATTGATGACTTTATGCTCAGCACCGTGATATTGGAAGACACGCTTAATGAGTGGCGTCAATGATATCAAGTAAAGGTAGCTGAGTAACAATACTAATTTTATTCCCCCTTCAAGGAGGTTTTGAATCACATGTCCGGAAAATAAAGGCACGTCTTGAAACATAGCCGCGAGCAGTGCAGGCGTCACATTGAAAATCAATTTACCAAACACGTATGAGATGACACCGACGATTGCGATGAAGGCAATCATCCATATGCTCTGTTTTTGGTCTTCGCTAGTGTTCGTATCTTCACTCGGGTCGACATCATATCGATCGCTCGCAAAGTTCATATGTGCAGAACCGTTCTTTAACGATTCATACAGCGCGACAATCCCTCTCAAGAAAGGTGCTTTTTTTAAAGATTGGACCCAAGGGACAAGAATGCGCGCTTGCTCGAATGTTTCGATCGAGCCATCTTTTCGCCGGATGGCAGATGCGCTTTCAGAGCGGCCTTGAAACATGACACCTTCCACGAGCGCCTGTCCCCCGACTGGGATGGTTGGTTTAGAATTCATTCACTTTCCTCGATTCTTCAAATGTTGTACTTGAATTATACCGTGATTTGTAAAAAAAACGAAAGGGCAGAAGGCTCGATTCACGTTCTTTCGATAAATTTGTTACAATAGATAAGACTTGACGAACGAGGGGGAAGAAGGTTGCGGATTTTAGTTTTAAATGGACCGAATTTAAATCTACTGGGTCGTCGTGAACCGGATGTATATGGCGATGTGTCGTTGAAAGGATTGGCGGCAGAACTGATGCTGCGCGCTCCAGAAGACGTCGAACTCACCTTTAAACAATCGAATCATGAGGGAGATTTAATTGATGCGCTACATGACGCTTTTGAATATGAGGGTGTCATATTGAATGCGGGTGCCTATACGCATACATCGATCGCGATCCGGGATGCCATATCCGCTATCGCTGCCCCGGTCGTTGAAGTACATATCTCGAACGTGCATGCACGCGAGGCCTTTCGGCATGAGTCGAAACTTGCTGCCGTCTGTATCGGTGTCATTACCGGTTTTGGACTCACGAGCTATACGTTAGCGATGCATGCACTAATCGAACATTGGAGGAATCGACATGATTGAACGCGTAAACAAACTGCAAGCACAGTTAGAAGAAAACGAGATTGATGCGTTGCTCGTCACAAAACGTGAGAATATCCGCTACTTATCTGGTTTCACAGGATCGAGCGGTGTCATCGTCATCACGTCGAATTCGGCAAGTTTTATCACGGACTTCCGTTACACGGAACAGGCGAACGATCAAGTGAAAGGGTATGACATCATCGAGCTTGATACGTCACTCATTAAGTCGGTAGCAGATGTCGTGTCACGTGAATCCATCAAGCGCCTTGGCATTGAGCAGGATGCGATGACAGTGGGGCAATATCGTGCCTATGAAAAAGAAGTGGAAGCTCAACTTATCGAAACGTCTGGAATCGTAGAAAAACTGCGCTTGATTAAGGATGAATCAGAGATTAAGATTATGAAGGAAGCTGCGGCAATCGCTGATGCGGCGTACGCCCATATCCAGACGTTCATCCGTCCTGGTCGTACCGAGAGAGAAGTCGCGAACGAACTCGAAATGTTCATGCGTTCAAAAGGTGCCGACTCGTCATCGTTCGACATGATTGTCGCCTCGGGTCTCCGTTCGGCGCTACCGCACGGTGTGGCAAGTGATAAAGTCATTGAAACTGGAGAATTGGTTACGCTTGATTTCGGGGCTTACTATAAAGGGTACTGCTCAGATATCACGCGTACGCTTGCAATCGGTCCGATTTCGGATGAGTTGCGTCAAATCTACGATACGGTACTTCGTGCCCAACTTGCTGGTGTAGAAGGCACACGTGCCGGAATCACTGGCATTGAGGCGGATGCATTGACACGCGATATTATTAAAGAAGCTGGATATGGCGAGTACTTCGGCCACTCGACAGGACATGGTCTTGGAATGGAAGTGCATGAGGCCCCAGGATTATCGTTCCGTTCGGAAACGGTGCTCGAACCTGGTATGGTCGTGACAATCGAGCCGGGTATTTACATCAACGGTGTCGGTGGTTGCCGGATTGAAGACGATGTCGTCATCACAGAAGACGGATGCTACCGTCTGACACAGTCGCCAAAAGAGTTAATTACGATCGAGGCATAAGCTTCATCTGAATTTAGGAGGAAATCAATATGGTATCAGTTAACGATTTAAAAACAGGATTGACGGTCAAAACGTCTGACGGTTCGATTTGGCAAGTCATCGAGTTCCAACACGTAAAACCGGGTAAAGGAGCGGCATTCGTTCGTACGAAAATGCGTAACTTGCGTAACGGTGCAATCCAAGAAACGACGTTCCGTGGTGGAGAAAAAATCGAACGCGCACACATCGAGCGTAAACGCATGCAATATCTCTATCCAATGGGCGACACGTATGTCTTCATGGACAATGAATCATACGAGCAACTTGAATTGACAAGCGCTCAAGTCAAATCAGCACTTCCATATTTGCTTGAGAACATGGAAGTCAGCATCGCGGACTACGAAGGGGAGATTCTTGGAATCGAGCTTCCAACGAGCGTTGTCTTGACGATCGTCGAAGCAGACCCGGGCGTAAAAGGTGACACGGCCTCGAACGTGAAGAAAAACGCGACAGTGGAAACAGGACACGTCATTCAAGTGCCACTTTTCATCGAACCAGGTGAAAAAGTGACAGTCGATACACGTACTGGAGAGTTCATGGGTCGTTATAACGGTTAATCCTTACGAGTGCTCATTCGAATGAATGGGTGCTCTTTTTTTCTCGTTGCATTCATTGGTCTGACCAGTTATAGTGAAGGAGAGATTAGTACCAGGTATAAACAGGGGGTAAGAAAGATGCAAATCGATCAAATTAAAGAGCTTATTCAATTATTGGACCAATCATCAGTCCATGAAATGGAGCTTGAAACATCTGATTTCAAACTGTCATTAAAGAAAGAAGAGCAACAAACAGTGAGCGCGCCGATCATGCAGACACAAGCATTCGCACCGCCTGCGCCTGCTCCTCAAGTAAATGAACAAACAGAAGAACCGACGCAAGAAAAGGCGTCTTATCGTACTATCACCTCGCCGATGGTTGGAACGTTCTATTCACGTCCGGCACCGGATAAAGAAGCGTTCGTGAACGTCGGCGATCGTGTAGAGTCAGGACAAATCGTTTGTATTCTAGAGGCGATGAAACTGTTTAACGATGTCGAAGCGGAAATCAGTGGCGAAATCGTAGAGGTGTTAGTCGCCGATGGCGATCTCGTCGAATTCGGTCAACCGCTCTTCAGCGTGAAGTGAGGGCGTTATGAAATTATTAATTGCTAACCGCGGGGAAATCGCGGTTCGAATCATACGTGCAGCAAAAGAATTGAATATTCCGACGGTCGCTGTCTTCTCTGAGGCAGATCGTGAAGCGTTACATGTTCATCTGGCTGACGAGGCTTATTGCATCGGTCCGAATCCATCGAAAGACTCCTATTTGAATATCCCAAATATTTTATCAGTCGCCTGCGCCGTGGATGCGACGATGGTACATCCGGGTTACGGCTTTTTGGCTGAAAATGCCGAGTTCGCTGAGATGTGCGAGGCGTGTGGAATTCAATTTGTTGGCCCAAGCAGCTATGCGATTCGCAAAATGGGAATCAAGGATGAAGCCAAACGAACGATGATCGAGTCAGGGGTTCCTGTCGTTCCAGGTTCAAGTGGTGTCGTCACAGACGAAGAAGCGATGGAACTCGCACGTGAGATGGGTTATCCGGTCATCATCAAGGCGACAGCCGGCGGTGGAGGACGTGGCATTCGCGTCGCTCGAGACGAGGACGAACTCGTTTCAGGATTGGTCGCGACACGTAAAGAAGCGAAGCAGGCGTTCGGGAATGGTGACGTGTATCTCGAAAAGTTCATCGAGTCGTTCCGTCACGTTGAAGTGCAGGTTCTTGCCGACCAATTCGGTAACGTCATTCACTTAGGTGAACGTGATTGTACAATCCAACGTCGCATGCAAAAACTAGTTGAAGAGGCGCCATCACCTGCGATTGATGAAACGACACGTCAATTGATGGGGGATGCGGCCGTCAAAGCGGCAAAAGCCATTCAGTACTCGGGAGCGGGAACAATCGAGTTCATTTACGTTCCAGAATCAAACGAGTTTTATTTCATGGAGATGAATACCCGGATCCAAGTCGAGCATCCCGTCACCGAGATGATCACAGGATTCGATCTCGTTCAAGCGCAGCTTGAAGTGGCGCTCGGACATCCACTTGCTATCTCACAAGAGGACATTACGTTCTCAGGACATTCCATCGAATGTCGAATCAACGCGGAGGACCCATTTATGGACTTCCGTCCGATGGCAGGGAAGATTGACCAATATATCGTTCCAGGCGGTATGGGTGTCCGTGTCGATAGCGGACTCTATGCAGGAGCGATGATCCCGCCGTTCTATGACTCGATGGTAGCGAAGTTGATTGTTCATGCACCAACGCGTGATGAGGCCATTCTGAAAATGTTGCGTGCTTTGGATGAGTTTACGGTTTCGGGAATTAAAACGACGATTCCGTTTCATCAACAAGTCATGGCACATGAGCAGTTCCGCATCGGTACGTTCGATACGAAATTCGTTGAAAAAGAAATGTCATTGGCAAAATAACGTGAACCAGGAAGCCCGAACATTATTTCGGTTTCCTGGTTTTTTGTACTGAATTTATGAGTGCTTTATGCTAAACTATCACAATGAAAGCATGTAAAAGGAGAGTAACTGAATGAAACGTCATGAAGCACGAGAGAAAGCGATTCAAACGCTTTTTCAAATCGAAGTATCTAAATTAGAGGTGGACGAAGCAATCGAGTTCGCATTGGATGGAGAAGAGTCTGATCCGTTTTACGAACAACTCGTCACAGGGACGCTAGAACATATTGAAGATATCGATGCGTTACTAGTTGAAAACTTGAAAAACTGGCGGTTAGATCGCCTCGGAAACGTCGAGCGTACGATTCTTCGAATGGCAACGTTCGAATTGTTATACGTCGAGACGATTCCAGAGAACGTCACTATTAACGAGGCGGTCGAACTCGCGAAATCGTTCGCGGACGAAGAAGCCGGCAAACTCGTGAATGGCGTACTCGGAAATATCATTAAAGAAGACTAAAAAATAGAGATAAGACACCAGACCAACTACAGAAAAACCTAAAGACAACGGGGGATGAGAGAGATGGCAGTAGTGATCGACGGGAAACAAGTGGCAGCATCATATCGAGAAACGTTAAAAGAGCGTGTGGCGGAACTTCGCGCACGTGGCATCGTACCGAAGCTGAAAGTCGTGTTGATTGGGGATGACCCAGCAAGTCATAGCTATGTACGCGGGAAGGAACGGGCGGCAGAAGAAATCGGAATCGATTCACAAGTCCTCCGTTTTGATGAGACGATTAGCGAGAAGGAATTGCTCGACTTGATTGATTTGATGAATGCGGATGAGGAAGTTCATGGGATTCTCGTGCAACTTCCTTTGCCGAAACACATCGACGAATCACGAGTCATCATGCGTATCTCCCCTGAAAAGGACGTCGATGGCTTTCATCCTGAGAATGTCGGGAAGATGATGCTCGGTCTCGATACGTTACTTCCGTGCACGCCGCACGGTATCTTACATCTCGCAAAAACACAAACCGAGATTGCCGGAAAGCACGTTGTCGTCGTCGGTCGTAGTCAAATCGTCGGTAAACCGGTAGGCATGTTGTTCTTGAATGAATCAGCAACGGTCACATATTGTCATTCAAAAACAGCTGACCTCGGTGAGATGACGCGACAAGCGGATATTTTGATTGTCGCGGTCGGTCGTGCTGGTTTAGTCACAGCAGACATGGTCAAACCGGGCGCGCTTGTCATCGATGTCGGAGTCAATCGGGTCGAAGGTCGTCTAGTCGGTGACGTGGACTATGAAGCTGTTATGGAAAAGGTAAGTGCCATCACCCCAGTTCCGGGTGGTGTCGGTCCGATGACCATCACGATGCTCATGCATAATACGGTCGAGGTTGCATCACGTGGCTAAGCCACTCCCGGTTTCTGAAGTTGTTCGATATGTGAAGCGACAACTTGATGATGATGTATTGCTTCGACAAGTCGCGGTCATCGGTGAAATCTCAAATTTCAAACGTTATTCATCCGGTCATTGTTATTTCACGTTGAAAGATGACGCGTCTCGGATGAAAGCCGTCATGTTTTCTCGCGATGCCAAACAACTTCAATTCGAACCGAAAGATGGAATGAAAGTCATCGCCGTATCAAAGGTGACGATGTATGAGGCTACGGGAGATGTCCAACTATATGTCGAATTGTTGCGACAAGACGGAATCGGTCTATTGTTTGAGCGATATGAGGCGAGAAAGCGTGAACTAGAGGAGATGGGCTGGTTCGACGAGGAGCGGAAGCACCCGCTCCCGATGTTTCCAGAGCGCGTTGGGATCGTGACGTCTCCAAAAGGAGCGGCGCTACACGATATCGCGACCACACTTCGTCGTCGTGCGCCACATGTGGCGATCACGTTCGCACCTGTAGCTGTACAGGGAGAAATGGCGGCACCACAAGTCGCGTCGGCCATTCGCTGGATGAACGAACGCACCGATTGTGATGTACTCATCGTCGGTCGCGGTGGCGGTTCCATCGAGGAGCTTTGGGCATTTAATGAAGATGTTGTGGTGGAGGCAATCTATGCGTCCACGATTCCTATCATTTCTGCTGTCGGTCACGAGACAGACTTTACGCTTTCGGATTTCGTTGCCGATGTTCGGGCTGCGACTCCGACAGCGGCGGCTGAACTCGCTACCGCGATGATTGATGCGCAGCGAAAAGATGTAGAACGTTTAGACAACCATCTGCACAAAGCCGTCAGAGACCAATTGGATGATTCGCGAACACGTGTGGAACGGATGATCAATAGCTATGGATTAAAATCACCGAGGTACACGATATCTCAGAAACGGGAACGATTCGCCCAGTCGGAAATCCGTCTCGAGCAAGGGATGAGGCGACATCTCACCCAAGCCACTCATCAGCTCCGTCAGTTGTCACAGCAGCTAGATGTAAAACGATTTTCAAAAACGTTGTCCAAGCAAGGGGAAGAAGTCAACAATATGGTCGAGCGACTCCGTCGAACGAAGCCATTAGAACAAGCAACGCTTCAATTTGCACAACAGGTTGGACGATTGCATGCAGTCAGTCCACTCGCCGTCTTGTCACGTGGATATACGTTCATCGAACAAGATGGGATCTATGTGCAGAACGTGAAACAATTACGCGATGGTGATGTCTCGATTCGTTTTCGGGATGGTCATGCAATCGCTGAGGTGAAGGAGAGGATTGTCGGTGACGAAGAAAGAACAGACATTTGAGGCGGCGCTCGAGCGCCTCGAACAGATCGTCGCGCAACTCGAGAGCGGTGATGTCCCATTAGAGGAAGCGATGACCCTATATGAGGAAGGTGTCCGCTTGTCTGCATTGTGCCAGACAAAACTCTCTGCCGCCGAGAAAAAAATGGATGAAATTTTAGAACTTGATGGGACGCTTCGTGAAAAAGGAGGATCCGCATGAACCGTACCGATGACTTGAACAAGTGGAAACGGACCGTCGAACTGGCGATGCAGGAACTCATTGAGTCGAGTGAGATGCCGAAACGATTACGAGACGCAATGACGTATTCTTTAGAGGCTGGCGGGAAACGCATTCGTCCTGCTCTCGTCTATGCCGTCCTTGAAACGTATAGCATGTCACTCGAGCGAGGACGAGAGGTGGCGGCGAGTTTAGAGATGGTTCATACATACTCACTCATCCATGATGATTTGCCGGCCATGGATGATGACGATCTTCGTCGTGGACGACCGACCAATCATCGTCAGTTTGATGAAGCGACCGCTATTTTGGCTGGGGACGCCTTATTGACGGACGCATTCCGTATTCTCACACAGATGTCACTCCCTGCGCTAGATGTCGTCGAGATTATTCGTATTTTCGGATTGGCGGCCGGTAGCTCAGGTATGGTCGGTGGGCAGTTGGATGATATGCTGGCTGAAAAGCGGAACGACGTCACACTTGAAGAGCTCCAATCCATTCATGAACGGAAGACAGGTGCGCTACTCGTCTATGCACTTGAAGCCGGTGCGATTTTGGCAGGGGCATCGGTGGAAGATCGGATGCACCTCAAACAGTTCGGACGTCATCTTGGCATCGCTTTTCAGATTCAAGACGATATCCTCGATGTCGTCGGAGATGAACAAGCAATCGGAAAACGCGTCGGCTCAGATGAATTGAATGACAAGACGACTTATCCGAAGCTTCTCGGCTTAGAGGGAGCGAAGCAAGCTCTTGAGCAAGAAGTGGGAGCGGCACACGCTGCAATTGAATCACTTTCAGTTCCAGCGCCGTTGCTTCTTGAGATGCTATCATTTGTAGTGAAACGAAATCATTGACCTCGGTGACACGATGAGCACATCGTGTCACCTTTGTTTTGGGGAATGTGTGGCATATGCCGTCACATTCTTGTAAAATGTAAGGTACGAATCAGTAAAATGTGAGGAGAAAGGATGGTCATTATGGACTTGACATCCATTCAAGACCCGTCGTTCCTGAAACGGATGTCTGTATCAGAGCTCGAATCGCTCGGTTCAGACATTAGACGATTCTTGATTGAAAAATTGGCAGTGACGGGAGGGCATTTGGCGCCAAACTTGGGAGTTGTAGAGTTGACGCTTGCCTTGCACCGTGTATTTGACAGTCCGAAAGACCAACTCGTATGGGACGTCGGTCATCAAGCATACGTTCATAAAATTTTGACAGGACGTACGAACCAGTTTGATACTCTCCGACAATACAATGGGTTATGTGGTTTCCCGAAACGTTGTGAGAGCGAGCATGATGTGTGGGAAACAGGGCACAGTTCGACTTCCCTCTCTGCAGCCATGGGGATTGCGATTGCGAATGAATTGAAAGGGCGCGCCAACGATCGTGCCATCGCCATCATCGGGGACGGTGCTTTGACTGGGGGGATGGCACTTGAAGCCCTCAATCACATCGGTGCCGAGAAACAGAACGTGATTGTCATTCTAAATGATAACGAGATGTCGATTGCGCCGAACGTAGGAGCGATGCATAATATGCTTGGTCGTATCCGGGCATCGCGCAAGTTGAAGCATGCTCGAGAAGAAATGGAGTCACTCATCAAACACATCCCGCTCGTCGGGAGTTCACTTGAACGGAGCGGGGAACGGGTGAAGGACCTCTTAAAATCTGCTCTCATTCCGGGAACGTTCTTTGAAGAACTTGGCTTCACTTACTTTGGGCCGACAGATGGGCATGATTTGAAAGACTTGCTCGAAACGCTTGAGTACGCGAAGAAAATCGACGGTCCGGTTCTCGTCCACGTCATTACGAAAAAAGGGAAGGGATATCGTCCGGCTGAATTGGACGGTGTCGGAACATGGCACGGTCTTGGACCTTATAAAATTGAATCCGGTGAAGTCATCAAAGGCAAACCGAAAGGACCAAGCTATTCGAAAGTCGTCGCGGAGACGATCACGAAAGTGGCTGAGTCAGACGAACGGGTGACGTTGATCACACCAGCGATGAGTGTCGGTTCGAAACTCGATTGCTTTACGAAGAAATTCCCGGAGCGTATGTTTGATGTCGGAATTGCCGAGCAACATGCGGTCACCCTCGCTGGGGGACAGGCGACGCAAGGGTTGAAACCGGTCGTCTCGATTTATTCGACCTTCTTCCAACGCGCGTATGATCAACTAGTCCATGACATTTGTCGTCAAAACTTGAACGTCGTGTTCACGATTGACCGATCTGGACTTGTCGGAGCGGATGGAGAGACGCACCAAGGTGTGTTCGATATCGCCTTCATGCGTCACGTGCCAAACATTCGAATTTTGATGGCGAAAGATGAAGAAGAATTACAACAACTCGTCTATTCTGCACTCCGTTACGATGGTGGACCGATTGCGATTCGTTTCCCGCGTGGCGAAGGGATCGGTGTTCCGATGAGTGAGACGCTTCAAGTAATTTCACTCGATGATTGGGAAGTCGAGGCAGAAGGGACAGATGTCGCTATCTTGACGTTCGGTCCCCAAGTGCAAGACGCCCTCGAAGTCCGAGCACTATTAGAAGGTAAGCTCAGTGTGCGCGTCATTAACTGTCGTAGCATCAAGCCGCTCGATGATGCGATGCTGACTTCACTTTATGCAGAGGGGATTCCGCTCGTGACATTAGAAGAGGCTGCTCTCGCCGGTGGCTTTGGAAGTAGCGTGCTTGAACACGCGAATGAAGCCGGAGCGTTTCCACGGATTCAACGTCTCGGTATTCCGGATCGATATATCGAGCATGGCGGTGTCAACCAGCTCCTAGAAGAGATTGGACTGCGACCTGCCCAAATGGCGGAATCGATTGAACGGTTCGTCATGGAGACAAATCGACAGAATGTGTGAGGGATTATGGAAAAAAGAAAGAAAACTAGATTAGATGTATTGCTCGTCGAACGTGGACTTGCTGAAACACGGGAAAAGGCAAAACGGTCGGTCATGGCCGGTCTCGTCTATAGTGGGACAGAACGTCTAGACAAGGCGGGCGATAAAGTGTTTGATGATATCCCTCTCGAAGTGAAGGGACAAGTTCTTCCTTATGTTGGACGTGGCGGCTTGAAACTCGAGAAAGCGCTCGACGTCTTCCCGCTCGATGTCTTTGGACGAGTCGGAATCGACATCGGCTCATCGACGGGTGGGTTCACGGACTGTGCGCTTCAAAACGGCGCGACTCAAATGTACGCGGTCGATGTCGGCTATAATCAGCTTGCCTGGAAACTACGGAGCGATGATCGCGTCGTCGTCATGGAGCGGATGAACTTCCGCCACGCGACGGCCGATCAGTTCCCGATTAAACCAGATTTCGCAACGATTGACGTCTCTTTTATCTCGCTTCGTCTGATGGTGCCACCGTTGAAACAAATTTTGAAGCAAGACGGTGTCGTCATGGCGCTCGTCAAACCTCAATTTGAAGCAGGGAAGGCCGATGTCGGGAAAAAAGGAATTGTTCGGGACCGTAACGTCCATGAACGAGTCGCAAGCGATATGGTCCGATACTTCGCATCGGAAGGCTTCTTTGTCGAAGCTTTGGATTACTCTCCGATCACTGGAGGGGATGGGAACATCGAGTTTCTTCTCTTCGCTCGGTACACAGGAGTAGGTGGCGTCTCGCCATCGCTACAAGTCGAAGAGGTCGTAAACGCGGCCCATGCCAAACTTAAGGGATAAAATGATGCTACAGACCTCGTCGTCTGTAGCTTTTTCCTTTACTCGTCTACTAGATGGGGAATGGTGGAAATCCCACCTGGAATGCTAGACCTTTTTTCGACAATACTTTAGAATGATAATGTGTATGTGAAACGAAAAATGAGGTGTCAGCGCTTATGAACAAAGGACAGCGATTGATTAAAATTCGAGACATCGTGTCGAATCGAGAAATCGAGACGCAAGATGAGTTAGTGGATGAGCTACGTCGCTCGGGGTATCCGGTCACACAGGCAACCGTGTCTCGGGATATTAAAGAGTTACATCTGGTCAAAGTCCCATTGAACGATGGACGGTATAAATATAGCTTGCCTGCGGATCAACGATTTAATCCATACGGTAAAATGAAGCGAATCCTTAGTGACAGTTTCGTCTCGGTCGATTCTGCTCAAAATTTGGTCGTCATGAAAGTGCTTCCGGGAAATGCTGATGCAATCGGTGTCTTGATCGATCATTTATCTTGGGATGAATTGATTGGAACGGTGTGTGGAGATGATACGATTTTAATGATTGCACGTGATGAAGAGAAAGCGAAGCAAATCATCGATCGACTACTCGGAATGTTATGAGGTGAACGTACGTATGTTAGCAGAACTATCAATCAAACAGTTTGCGATTATTGACGAATTAAACATTCCGTTTAATCGAGGTATGACTGTGCTCACGGGTGAGACAGGTGCCGGTAAATCGATCTTGTTGGATGCGATTGGATTGCTTGTTGGAGGACGTGGCTCAAGTGAGTTCGTGCGATATGGTCAAGATAAAGCTGAAATCGAAGGTCTGTTCATGATTGAACCGGATCACCCGGTCATCGAAGCGGCCGAACAATATGGCATCGATGTTGAAGATGGGACAGTCATCTTACGTCGAGACCTACATAGTAGCGGGAAGAGCGTCTGCCGTGTGAACGGGAAAATGATGCCGCTCTCGACGTTACGGGAGTTCGGACGGCTCCTGGTCGATATTCACGGTCAACATGAACATCAACATTTAATGGATGCGGAATTTCACCTTGGCATATTAGACCATTTCGCCGAAAAAGAAATCAGTCCGTTAGTCGAGGAATATCAAACGGCATTTGCGGCCTGGAAACAAGTCGCCGATGAATTGAAGCGTCTTAGTCAAAGTGAGCAGGAGCTTGCTCAACGAATGGATCTTTTGTCGTTTCAAACGAAAGAAATCGAAGCGGCTGAATTAAAAGTTGGGGAAGAACAGGCGTTGACAGAAGAACGGGATGAATTGGCCAACTTTGAACGCATTCATCAACACATTCGTCTCTCGTATGAGGCGGTTGCCGAGGAGTCAAATGGACTCGATCAAATCGGAGTGGCGATGCGCGAGATGGAAGAGGCGTCACAGCTCTCTTCGTCTTTGACATCTGTATCGGAGACAATCTCTAACGCTTATTATTTGTTGGAGGATGCAAAGTTTCAACTCCGGGACCAGTTAGATTCGCTCGAATTTGACCCGATTCGATTGGATGAGATTGAGTCACGATTGGCTCTTTTCCAGCAATTGAAACGAAAGTATGGGACGACCATCGAAGAAGTCATCACCTACGGCGAACAAGTGTCGGATGAATTGAAGTCGATGACGAACCGTGAAGAGCATTTACAAACGCTCTCAAATGAACTCATTCGATTAGAGCAAATTGCAAGAGAAGCTGGCATGAGACTGTCTTCAGCGCGTAAGATGGCTGCGGAGTCGCTTCAGCATGCGATTCATCGAGAGTTGAAAGAACTATATATGGAAAAAACAGCGTTCGAGGTCCGTTTTAAAACTACATCGCTTAAACAAGATGGTTTAGATGACGTAGAGTTTTACATGATGACGAACGTTGGAGAACCGTTCAAACCGCTCGCAAAAGTCGCTTCAGGAGGAGAACTTTCCCGTGTCATGCTCGCACTCAAATCAATCTTTTCAAGAACGGTTGGAGTGGCCTCCATTATTTTTGACGAGGTCGACACAGGGGTCTCTGGACGTGTCGCGCAGGCGATGGGTGAAAAAATCTTCCGACTTTCTGTCGGCTCTCAAGTCCTCTGTATCACGCACTTGGCACAAGTTGCTGCGATGGCAGACCAACATCTTTACATTACTAAAACCGAAACGAATGAACGGACGAAAACAAATGTGACGTCCCTCGACCGTGAAAGTCGAATCGACGAATTGGGTCGCATGATTGCTGGCGCTCAAATGACAGACTTGACGAAGCAACACGTCGAAGAATTACTTGAGATGTCACAACAAGTAAAACAGAAGTTCATCAAAGGAGTGTCATAAGTGATTACATTATGTATTGCGGACGACAATCGAGAAATCGTCGATTTGTTGAGCCGACAATTAGAATCTGAGCCTGATCTTCGTGTCGTAGGTACGGCACACGATGGAGAAACATGCTTGGATGTCGTCAAGACACACCAACCGGATGTACTCTTACTCGATATTATCATGCCGCATTTGGATGGAATCGGAGTATTGCAACGCCTAAATGAAGAATTAGGTGATGACAAACCGGAAGTGATCATGTTGAGCGCGTTTGGAAAAGATGAAGTGACGAAACAGGCCGTGCAACTCGGGGCCTCTTATTTTCTCGTCAAACCGTTCAATATTCAACAGTTATTAACGAAAATTCGTGAATTGTCAGAAGGAACAAATCGAGAATTCGACGGAATGACGCCAGAAGAAATTGAAATCTCACTCCTGCTTCAGCAACTCGGAATCTCTCCGCGAATCAAAGGGTTCAAGTATATCCGTCAAGCTGTCATTTACGTGCGAGAACGCCAAGATTTGCTCGGTCTCATCACGAAAGAATTATATCCGATGGTCGCAAAAGAGCATGAGACGACATCTTCTCGTGTAGAACGAGCAATGCGTCATGCAATCAAGACGGCATGGGAGAACGGCATGCGCGATCATGAGATGTTCGAAGGGCGACCGGAGCGTGAGCGAAGCCCGAAAAACTCGGAGTTTATCTCGTACTTCGTCACGTATGTATCGTTTAAGAATAATTGAATCATTTCATGAGGACTAAGTCGTGATGGGACTTAGTCTTTTTTAATGAAACAATTACTTTAAGATTTATTTACTTTATGAAAGAAAGCGCTTGCAAAATGGTGGGCCTTTGTTATAATAAAGATGTACCAAGTTACTTGGACAAGCGTCAGATGAACGCTTTTCAAACTTGTTCCGGAGCAACGTTTGAAGAAACCAAATCATCTCGGTTCGCTATCCGATTATAGCTCAGAGGTGGGAACGACACCTCAAGTCGTTAATGTCCCGACGTGAGGTCGCGACAGTCGCTCATTCGCGAGGCGATTCTATCATCAACTCGAAGCTAGGGGTTGATATAGGAAAAAACAATCGTTCAGTTAACCAAAAGGAGTGTTGTCAACCGTTGAACAGTTTATGGCAAGCGTTCGACTTCACGATGGATGGTTCGACATGATCCGATAAGTAAATCAGTTAGTAACTCGAATGGTAAGATTCCGTTCACGCAAGACGGCAGTTACTAAAGTTCTTTCATACTTCTTCATTAAGAAGACGTTGGATTTCATGTCAAAGTAAGTAACGTAGTTTGAAAGGAGATCATCCGTAGTGATCACAATTCAATATGAATAAAAGGTTCCGCACTTGAAATGAAGTCAAGTTAGGGAACCTTTTTTTGTGTGCTTATGAGTCGAGGCGTTGTACTTTTCCTGTTTTTTTGTCGCGGTTAAAAATATAGCCGGCTACAAATCCGATCCCGCCCATGGCGAGCAGAAGCCCAAAGGTCCCCTGCAACATGGAGGCGGCAGCGAGTGAATCGAACCATGAAAACGGTGCGCTCGTCTTCAAAAAGAAGCTATCACGTAGCAATTTGATTCCGTAAACACCTAATAACCCAGGGACGATTAAGATTAGAAGCGCGATAAAACGCATGCAATCTCCTCCTTTACCATACATTATTTTAACAGAAATCGATCTGTTCGACACGGTCTATTTTTGGGCAGCTTGCGAATCAGGTGCGGATTCAGTAGCATGAAATAGAGAAGAATGATGATGGGGGAATATGTATGAATAAACGATTGATGATTGTGGGGGCAGGAAAAGGGGGGACCGAAGTCCTTCATATGCTGATGGATTCGCCGCTTGCAACGATTGTAGCGGTCGTAGATTCTGATACATCTGCAGAAGGAATAGCCCTTGCTAAAAGTTATGGCATATCTGTGGCGGACGATTGGAAACAGTATGCGGATGCGACACTAGATTTTGTCATCGAAACGACGGGGAAACATCAAACGTTTGAACAATTAAAGGACCATTTCAAAGATGCGGTCGTCTTACCAGGGGAATTTATTCGGATTGTGGTTGAACGATTGAAACAGAATCAACAAATGCTCGAGGCCATCATTGAATGTACGAGTGAGGCCATATCGGTCGCAGATCATCACGGTAACACGATTTTGATCAATCCGTCTTATACACGGTTGACCGGATTCAAAAAAGAAGATGTGGTCGACAAACCAGCGACGGCAGATATCGGAATGCAGGAAAGCGTCCATTTGAAAGTACTATCGACCGGGCAAGGCGTTCGAGACATTCGGATGCAAATTGGGGCGACGAGACGAGATATTCTTGTGAATGCAGAACCGATCATCGTTGAAGGAAAGTTGCGAGGCTCGGTTGGGGTCATCCGTGACGTATCTCAGATTCGTGCCCTACGTGATGAATTACAGGAGGCAAAAACACGCATCCGGAATCTAGAAGCCAAATATCAGTTTGCCGATATCATTGCTACGAGTGACGCCATGCGATTTGTCATCGAGCAGGCGAAACTTGCCGCTGTGACCCCAGTGACGGTATTGATTCGCGGAGAATCGGGAACAGGAAAAGAACTGTTCGCCCATGCCATTCACGGAGAATCTCCTCGAAAATATAAAAAGTTCATTCGCGTGAACTGTGCGGCGATTTCACCTACCCTTCTTGAAAGTGAGCTATTCGGTTATGAAGATGGAGCCTTCAGTGGAGCTAAACGAGGCGGGAAAAACGGATATTTCGAAGAAGCGGATGGCGGATCACTCTTTCTAGACGAAATCGGAGAGCTCCCTCTTGATGTCCAAGTGAAGCTTTTACGTGTCCTCCAGGAAAATGAAATTGTCCGTGTCGGAGGGACGACGGCAATCCCAATCGATGTCCGAATCATTGCCGCAACGAATGCCGATCTCGAACAAAAAGTAGCAGACGGAACATTCCGGGAAGATTTGTATTACCGAATCAATCGGATGCCGATCCATATCCCACCATTACGTGAGCGATTAAATGAACTCGAGGCACTATGTGAACGGATGATCCGGAAACTGAATCAAGAATACGGTCGTAGTGTACGCGGCGTTGACGAAGATGCCTTAACATTACTGAAGAGCCAGCATTGGAAAGGGAATGTGCGAGAACTGGAGAATGTGATTGGTCGTGCGATGATTTATATGGCAAGCTCCGAGCAGTGGATTGCCCCACATCATTTGCAGTTATCCAATCGTTCCACGAGTCAAAAAGTGGTCGAATCTGGAACGTTTCACGAGGCCGTTGCAAAATATGAACGCGATTTGATTGAACGAGCAATTGAAGAGGCAAGTGGCAACAAATCAGAAGCAGCCCGCCGATTGAAGATTTCGATTCGAACATTATACAACAAGCTCGACACCATGCAATAATTTGCAGGAAAATTTATGCACGGTAAGCATTAATTTGCATGGTCATCCACATTATAAAGCGCTTACAATTTAGGAAACAAACTTGCTTATGATATAGTGTAGAGAGCAAGGGGGGACAATGATGAATTTTGAACGGATGCTGACGAACGCAAAAGAGTTAGAAGGCTGTACCGTGTCCATTGCGGGGGCAGCGGACGAAGAAGTCATCCGGGCCGTAAAACTCGCTACGGATCATGGACTGTCACGCTTCATTTTGTTCGGTGAAGCTCGAGACATCCGAAAGTTATGTGAACAGCATGGAATCGATGAGTCAGCCGTCGATATTTTACATGCGAAAGGTGACGTTGAGATTGCGCGACGTGCCGCATTAGCTGTGAAAAATAAAGAGGCGGACGTCCTCATGAAGGGAATGGTGTCGACATCGACATTTATGAAAGCCGTCCTTAATCGTGAAGCTGGACTCCGTACGAAGCGGACGCTCAGCCACATCGCACTATTCCAAATTCCGAATCGTGAAAAGTTGATTGGAGTGACGGATGCGGCGATTCATATCGCACCAACACTCGAAGAGAAGGTCGAAATTATTCACAATGCGGTAGAAGCGATGCATGACATCGGTTACGAATCGCCGAAAGTCGCAGCCATTGGAGCAGTCGAGGTAGTCAATCCACAAATGAATGCGACTCTCGATGCGGCACTACTTAGCCAAATGAATCGACGTGGACAAATCAAGGGCTGTGTCGTAGATGGACCTCTCGCGCTCGACAACGCTGTCGACATGGTCGCAGCAAAGCAAAAAGGAATCAACAGTGAAGTTGCCGGTCAAGCCGATTTATTAGTCGTACCTTACATAGAGGTCGGCAACGTCCTTTATAAATCAATCATGTATTTCGCAGAGGCGAGCGTAGCGGCGATTGTCGTCGGCGCATCTGCCCCTGTTGTATTGACAAGTCGTGCCGATACTGCCGAAGCGAAGCTATATTCGCTCGCGTTCGCTTTGTTACATGCTAAACATTAATCGTACTTAACAGGAGGAATTAATCATGATGGAAACAAACACTGAGCCACGCTTCCGTATTTTTGATGTCTTACAATCTGAGGACTATGAGCAAATCGTATTTTGCCAAGACCAAGCGTCTGGACTAAAGGCGATCATCGCCATCCATGACACGACGCTCGGGCCAGCTCTCGGTGGACTACGTATGTGGAACTATGAATCAGAACAAGAGGCACTCACGGATGTGTTGCGTCTCGCAAAAGGAATGACATATAAAAATGCTGCAGCGGGTCTCAACCTTGGGGGCGGGAAGGCCGTCATCATCGGAAATGCGAAGACAGATAAATCAGAGGCGCTCTTCCGTGCATTCGGACGATATGTTCAATCTCTTAGTGGTCGTTACATCACGGCTGAAGATGTAAATACAACAGTTGCCGACATGGACTTCATTCACATGGAAACGGATTACGTCACGGGCGTCAGTCCTGCATTCGGTTCAAGTGGTAACCCTTCACCGGTCACGGCATATGGTGTGTATCGTGGAATGAAAGCTGCTGCGAAATGGAAATTTGGGACAGACTCGCTCGCAGGGAAAACCGTCGCTGTTCAAGGTGTTGGAAACGTTGCCTACAACCTGTGCCGTCACCTCCACGAAGAGGGTGCTCATTTGATTGTGACCGACATCAATGAGGAAGCACTCAAACGTGCAGAAGCAGACTTTGGTGCGACGGTCGTCAAACCAGATGAGATTTATGCGGTCGAATGTGATATTTTTGCACCATGTGCTCTCGGTGCCGTCATCAACGACAAAACGATTCCGCAATTGAAAGCACAAATCGTCGCAGGCGCTGCCAATAACCAATTAGCAGAAGATCGTCACGGAGACGTGCTCGACGAGAACGGAATCCTTTATGCACCAGACTTCGTCATCAATGCAGGTGGTGTCATCAACGTCGCGGACGAACTTGAAGGCTACAACCGTGAACGGGCAATGAAGAAAGTCGAACTCATTTATGACAACATGATGCGCGTCTTTGAGATCGCAGAACGTGATGGTGTACCAACGCATGTAGCGGCCGATAAGATGGCGGAAGAGCGGATTCACATGATGTCGCGTTCACGCAGCCAGTTCCTTAAAGTTGAAAAAAGCATTCTAGGGAGACGCTAAGATGACAAAACGGCTAATTCTTGCAATCAACCCAGGGTCGACCTCGACGAAAGTTGGATTGTTTGATGGGAAGGAAGAAGTGATGACACGTACGGTCCGACATTCAATCGATGTGACGGGTCTCACACTTCCAGAGCAGTTGCCTCATCGTGAGCAAGAAGTACGCGCCTTGTTAGAAGAGACGGGCATCGCGGTCAATGATTTGACCGCGATCGTCGGTCGTGGTGGCTTGCTTGCACCGATGACGTCTGGAACGTATACGGTCAATGAACTCATGCGTGAAGATTTGACGAGCGGACGTTTTGGGATGCATGCATCGAATCTCGGTGGTCTGATCGCTTCGAGAATCGGGGGAGCTGACGGGATTCCTAGTTTCATTGTTGATCCGGTCGTCGTCGATGAGATGAGCGAATTGGCCCGAAAGACAGGCATGCCGGAAATCAATCGTCGTAGCATTTTCCATGCCCTCAATCAAAAGGCTGTCGCGAAACGATTCGCGGCCGAAAATGGAAGCGATTACAATGAGTTGAATCTTATCGTTGCGCATCTTGGTGGAGGAATCACGGTCGGTGCCCATGCGGCAGGTCGAGTCATCGACGTGAATAATGGTCTCGACGGAGATGGGCCGCTCGCGCCGGAGCGTGCTGGCTCGATTCCTGTTGGACAGGTAGTAGAACTATGTTATAGTACCAGGTATAAAGAACCGGAAATGAAAAAGAAAATTGTCGGTCAAGGTGGTCTGTTTGCTCATCTCGGTACATTCGATGCCATTGAAATCGAGCAACGGGTGGAATCAGGTGATGACGAGGCGAGACTGTTGTATGAAACGATGGCTTATCGTGTCGCTCAAGAGATTTCAAAACACGGCGCAACATTATGTGGTCGTGTGGATGCCATCTTACTGACGGGCGGAATCGCATATTCCGAGTGGCTGACTGAAAAAATCAAGGAGCGTGTCACTTATCTCGCGCCGGTACACGTGTATCCGGGTGAAGATGAGCTTAAAGCGTTGACTGAAGGTGCACTTCGCGTCATCGAGAACGAAGAGACCGCACGAGTTTATGAGGGGGATACACATGGCACGAGAATTTGATGTTGTCGTCATCGGTGGAGGACCAGGAGGATATGTGGCTGCAATCAAGGCGGCCCAGGCAGGGAAATCTGTCGCAATCGTCGAGGCGAGAAAGTTAGGCGGCACCTGCTTACATAGAGGTTGCATCCCGACGAAGGCACTTTTAAAAGCTGCACATGTCTATCAAACGGCGAAGCAAAGTACGACGTATGGCGTGGAGACGGGAGATGTGACGTTCAATATGGAACGCGCTCAAACGTATAAACGTGATCTTGTGGCTGGTCTTGAAAAGGGAATCGAGCATTTGATGAAACAAGGGAAAATCGAAGTGTTTCGCGGAAAAGCCTCGATCCTTGGACCAAGCATCTTCTCACCTCAACCAGGGACTGTATCCGTTGAAGATGAAAGCGGTGAATCAGAACTGATTTTGCCGAATCAATTGATTATCGCGACAGGGTCGATTCCTCGTGAACTTCCTGGATTGCCGTTCGATCACAAGCGGATTTTGAATTCAGACGACCTCCTCAATTTTGAAACACTTCCTGAATCGATTGCGATTGTCGGTGGAGGGGTCATTGGAGTCGAATGGGCGTCCATGCTCGTCGATTTAGATGTGAACGTGACATTGATCGAAGTAGGAGATCGATTACTCCCACTCGAGGACAAGGCAGTCTCCCGTGAAGTGGAGCGTCTTTTGAAAAAGCGCGGAGTCCGTGTGAAGAAGAGCGTGACGGTCGACGCTGAACGAACATTGATTCACGAAAATGCAGTGGAGATTGCTGTCGGGGAAGAGATGTTACAAGTAGACTGTGTCCTCGTCTCGGTTGGCCGAGTTGCCAACACGGAAGACTTAGGACTTCAAAACACGTCTATCGTCGTAGAGAACGGCATCATTCAAGTCGATAGTCAGTATCGGACGAAAGAACGTCATATCTTCGCAATCGGGGATTGCATCGGGAAGTTGCAACTCGCCCACGTCGCTTCTGCAGAAGGTGTGAAGGCAGTCGAGACGATTCTCGGTCTTGAGCCGACACCGCTCGATTACGCGCTCATTCCACGCTGTGTATACAGTGTCCCTGAAGTCGCTTCGGTCGGTTTGACAGAAGAAGCGGCAAAAGAGGCTGGACATGACGTCAAGACAGGAACGTACCGTTTCAATGGGCTCGGAAAAGCAAGAATTGAAGGACAAGCCGACGGATTCGTCAAACTCGTTTCGGACAAAGAAACAGACGACCTTCTCGGTGTTCATATCGTCGGACCGAAAGCGACCGAACTCATCACAGAAGGTGGACTCGCGCTCGTCTTGAACGCGACGGCTTGGGAGATGGGACAACTTGTGCACCCGCATCCTGCACTGAGCGAAGCCTTCCAAGAAGCGGCTCTTGCCGTCGATGGATTACCGATTCACGCCTAAGGAGGAACAAGGATGGAACAGATGACTGTAAACTCATATGAAGAGCTTGGTTTAACGAAACAAGATTTATTGGCGATGTACGAAACGATGGTACGTGCCCGCAAAATCGATGAACGGATGTGGAAGTTGAACCGCGCCGGGAAAATCCCATTCGTCGTCTCATGTCAAGGACAAGAAGCGGCGCAAGTCGGTGCGGCGTTCGCACTCGAGAAAGGGATCGACTACGTCTTGCCTTACTATCGTGATGTGGCGGTCGTCCTTCACTTCGGTCAAACATCAAGAGACTTGATGTTATCGGCATTCGCGAAAGCGGAAGATCCGAACTCAGGTGGTCGTCAGATGCCTGGTCACTTCGGCTCGAAAGAGCATCGCATCGTGACGGGTTCGTCTCCGGTCACGACACAAGTCCCACATGCAGTCGGGATCGCACTTGCGGCGAAGATGAAAAAGGAAGAGCTCGTTACATTCGTCTCATTCGGGGAAGGGTCCTCTAACCAAGGAGACTTCCATGAAGGCGCAAACTTTGCAGGTGTCCATAAGTTGCCGGTCATCTTGTTCTGTGAGAACAACAAGTATGCAATCTCGGTTCCACTTACAAAACAGTTGGCATGCGAGCGCGTGTCAGATCGAGCGAAAGGATATGGCATGCCAGGTGTGACAGTCGACGGGACAGACCCGATTGCTGTCTATGCGGTCGTGAAGGAAGCGCGTGAACGTGCACTTCGCGGAGAAGGACCGACGCTAATCGAAGCAGAAGTTGAACGTCTCGTGCCACACTCATCAGATGATGATGACAAAGCATACCGTTCAGCAGAAGAATTGGCAGGGTTAAAAGAGCGGGACGGCATTCAATTGTTCCGTCAACGACTTGTGAACGACGGAATCGCAACGGCGGATACACTTGCTGAAATCGATGCACAAATCGATGCTGAAGTGAATGAAGCGACGACATATGCGGACAAAGCACCGTATGCATCGCCTGAATCTGCACTGGATTACGTCTATGAGGAGGAAAAATGATGAAAACGTTTATCGAAGCGATCAATGAAGCGATTCATGAGGAAATGGAGCGCGACGAAAACGTCTTCGTCGTCGGGGAAGACGTCGGCGTTCGTGGTGGTGTATTCCGTGCCACACAAGGGTTGATTGAAAAATATGGAGAGGATCGTGTCATCGACGCACCGCTCGCTGAGAGTGCGATTGCCGGAGTCGGGGTCGGAGCTGCCATGTACGGCATGCGACCGATCGCAGAAATGCAATTCGCAGACTTTATCATGCCAGCAGTGAACCAAATCGTTTCAGAAGCGGCAAAAATTCGGTACCGTTCAAACAACGATTGGACGTGTCCGATGGTCATCCGAGCTCCTTTCGGTGGGGGCATTCACGGGGCACTCTATCACTCGCAATCGGTCGAGGCGATGTTCAGTTCGACGCCAGGTCTGAAAGTCGTCATTCCATCAGACCCAGTCGATGCGAAGGGGTTGTTGAAAGCAGCAATCCGTTCGAACGATCCTGTTCTTTTCTTTGAACATAAGCGTGCCTATCGTCTTTTGAAGGCGGAATTGCCGACGGACGAATACACGGTTGAAATTGGTAAGGCCGCTGTCAAACGGGAAGGTGACGATATCACGATCATCACGTACGGTCTTTGCGTGCATATGGCACAAGAGGCTGCGAAAACGCTCGAAGAAGAAGGAATCAGCACGCACATCCTTGATCTTCGTACCGTCTACCCGCTCGACCAAGAAGCGATCATCGAATCGGTCAAGAAGACTGGTAAAGTGCTACTCGTGACGGAGGACAACAAAGAAGGAAGCATCATCGGAGAAGTGGCGGCGATTATCGCGGAGAAGGCGCTTTTCGAACTCGATGCGCCGATTGAGCGTTTGGCTGGCCCCGATGTGCCGGCAATGCCGTATGCACCACCTATGGAAAAATTCTTTATCGTATCCCCAGAAAAAATTGCCGAGCGGGCGCGTCAGCTCGCGGCGTTTTAAGGAGGCATCTCCATGGAACAAACGATTACCATGCCCCAACTTGGTGAAAGTGTGACAGAAGGCACGATCACGACCTATCTCGTCAAACCGGGAGACCGTGTGGAAGAATATGAACCACTCGCGGAAGTCATGACGGACAAAGTGACGGCAGAGATTCCGGCGACTAGCGCAGGAGTCGTCAAAGAGTTTCTCATTCCAGAAGGGGAGACCGTCAGCGTCGGGACACCGGTATTGACGATGGAAGTCGAGAGCGCGGAGGAAGCGGCAGTTGAGACGAAGACAGAACCGATTGCAGAAACGGCACCTGCAGAATCCGTCTCTATGCAAGCTGTCGCCACTGCACCGAAAAAACAAAGTGGAAACGGTCGATACTCTCCTGCAGTCATCCGACTCGCCAACGAGAATGATATCGATTTGAATGAACTGAGCGGAAGCGGTCTAGGCGGTCGGATCACGCGGAAAGATATTCTTCGTTACTTATCAGAAGGACGTCCGGCATCGACTTCTAAGCAAGCGACACAAGCGCCTGTCCAAGAGACGATGGTACAGACGAAGTTGGACGTTCCGACTGAGGCACCACGTCCTGTCGTTGAACCGTCACAACCGGTCGCATCATCATCGACTTCATCTGGCCGTTATGAATCGATTCCGACAGCCGGGGTACGTCAAGCGATTGCGAACAATATGGTCCGCTCGAAACACGAGGCTCCACACGCATGGCTCATGATTGAAGTAGATGTGACGAACCTCGTCGAAGCCCGTGCGAAATTGAAAGACGAGTTCATGAAACGGGAAGGCGTCAAATTGACGTTCATGCCATTCTTCATGAAGGCAGCCATCGAAGCATTGAAGAAGTATCCGATGATGAATTCGGAGTGGGCAGGAGATCACATCAAAGTTCACCAAGACATCCATCTCTCGGTAGCCGTCGCGGCAAACGACGCTCTATACGTTCCGGTCATTCGCCAAGCGGATGAGAAGAATATTAAAGGACTAGCCGTTTCCCTTCAAGACGTGGCAACGCGAGCGCGTGAGAATCGCTTGAAGGCTGAAGAGATGCGTGGTGGGACATTCACCATCAACAACACAGGTGCGTTTGGTTCGATTCAATCGGCACCAATCTTGAATTACCCACAAGCGGCAATCCTATCGGTCGAGTCGATTGTGAAGCGTCCGGTCTGGATGAATGGAATGTTTGCGGCACGCGATATGGTCAACCTTTGTATGTCTGTCGACCATCGTGTCCTTGACGGTCTCGTCGCAGGTCAGTTCTTACAAGCGATCAAACAATCGCTCGAGTCGATTGACCCAAACACATATACCGTATATTGATTAAAAAATGGAGGCGCTCCCAGTGGGGTGCCTCCATTTCTTATGAGTTATAGCCAAGGAATACCGTGAAGACGAAGCTTGCGGCTGAGATCAGTAAGAGAAGAAACGACAAGGACATGCCTATTGTGACGAGTCCTTTGGAGAGTCGTGGTTTGGATTTATATAGTGCGAACGCAAACATGAGACTGAATAGGCCGAGTGTCGTGAATAGTGTGAGTGGAATTGCTCGGTCGTAAAGAAATTGAAGTAGATCCAATGTAGAATCATCCTTTCTAATCATGCACCTTCGAATCGTCGTTGATGGACACGGTACGTCAATCTGCTGACTACGACGAACCCGAGAAGGAACATTCAGTATATAAAAATATAGTTTAATGAAAATGCAGAAACCCCATCATGTCTGACCGAAGAAATCCAAAGCAAAAGGAGTGAGGTAGGGAAATGAATCAATAGTACAAGATAGGGCATGAACTTCATGAATGATAAGGCGTTTGTCGACGGATTTCGCATGAGATACATGGCAATCAAACCAATCAGCACTTCGAGTCCACCAAGCGTGAAATAGGCGAGTGACTCAGAAAGACTGGTCTCTAGAATCGGTAAGGCAAGCGTTGCAAGACCAAGACTCCCAATCATTATTAAAGCAAACAAGATGTAGTCACCTCCAGAAAAGGGTTTATTCCATATGATCATTGTAAAAAAATGGATGCTTAAATTCAATACCTCAGAAAAACACGCCATTCATAGAAATGGCGTGTCAGTGATTTCCTTAAATCGATTGTTCAATCATCGATTCGATGTCGCGACGAACTTCAGCTACTGATAAACGTGCAGCGTCATAGCGTACACGATGAGTCGACTCGTCCGTTCCCGTCAAGTCAGCAAAGAGACTTCCGAGGTCGTGGACACTGCGGTCGACTTGAATGAGCAATTCGATGGCATCCTCGTCTTGTAGAATCACAACTTCTACCTCGTCTAACTGGCGACCGAATCGCGAACCGTTCGCTGAATACTCGAGTTCTTGGGCAATCGGAAGACGTCCCGAACGATGACGTGCCGGGAGCATCTCCGTGTCGGCTTTCTTCAAACGGAATCCGAGCTCGTCCATCGCATCTAATATGACTTGTTGAGCTGCATTCGGTTGTACGGTGATCGCATCTTCATCTTTTGGATCGACGGCTTGGGCGATATCAAGGCCCGTTTCAATCCATGATTTTGATTGGCTCACAGAGAGTGGCGTATTGAACGGGACGTTGACTGTGAACGGAATTTCTTTCACTTCTCCAGGACCAATCATAAACGGTGCTTCATTCAATAAGATTTTTTCAATCGTGAACGTCGAGTATGTCGACTTATCGTTCACCTCATGTTTATACAACGTATTGAAGAAAAGATAGATACTGTCGACGGATTGTTCGACCGAACCGCCTTCGATATGGACGACTCCAGTGAGTTCTCCACCCGGTGTACAGTGGCTTTCATTCAAACGTGTGTCGACTTTTGCGGCACCGATTCCGATTGATGATAAAATCTTTTTAAACATATGTGTATCCTCCTTTGACGTAACGTCGTCTTCGTGTAATAGTATGTACGGACAGGTGAAACGATATGTTTCAAAATTTCTAAAAAAGGATTGAATCCATTGGAATATAAAGCGTTACAAGAGCGTCTCGCAGACGTCTTACAATCAAATCATCTCGTGTCGGCGACCATCAGTCAACCCCGTCAAAAATCTAGCGATCTCAGACGGGTCAAATTGAAACCGGTTATGCTACGAAATGCGTATCATATCCAGTTCGAGTATCAGTATGAGCGGGTGATGAACCATAAAAACTTGACACCAGATGAGGCTGTCACGGAAGTGAATGAGCTTCTCGAAACGTTCCGACAAGGACAGTTTCAGTTAAAAGATTCCGACATCCAGTTCCAATTATCGAAAAAGTTCAAAGTGACATTGAAAGAAAAGCAGACGGCTCAAAAAGAAGTTCAACTGAGCCACAATCGGGAAAAACAGTACGTGCTTCCACTCGACGAGCCAGTTCCGTATCTCATTCGACTCGGCATTCAGTCAACGGACGGAAAAGTGAAGCGTCAAAAGTATGACAAGTTCAAACAGATCAATCGTTTCCTCGAGTTCATTGAGGATTCACTGAAATACTTGCCGGCAGACCGTACCGTTCGAATCTTGGATTTCGGATCAGGGAAGTCGTATTTGACGTTCGCGCTCTATCATTTCCTTCATGAGATGAAAGGATATGACGTCCATATCACAGGGCTCGATTTGAAGAAAGAGGTCATTGAAGAGTGTGCATCGATTGCGAAAGATCTTGGATATGAACGGCTCGAATTTTTAGTCGGAGACATTAATGAATATGAAGGGGAAACAGCTGTTGATATGGTCGTGACCCTTCATGCATGTGATGTGGCGACAGACATGGCTTTGGCACGTGCCGTCCGCTGGGGCGCGAAAGTCATCTTGAGCGTTCCGTGTTGTCAAAAGGAATTGAATCGTCAAATTCAAGCGTCGAATTTAGACGTGATGCTCCAACATGGCTTGATCAAAGAACGGTTCGCCTCACTCGCGACCGATTCCATTCGGGCTGAACTGCTTGGACTTGTCGGGTATGATGCCCAGCTGCTCGAATTCATCGACCTCGAGCATACGCCGAAAAATATCATGATTCGTGCCTACTTGACGAACCGTCAGGCGAGCGCAGAGACGAAGGCACGTTACCTTGCTTTCAAACAGATGTTAGGGGCAGACCCGTTCTTAGAACGTGAATTGAGCGATAGACTTGTCCTCGAGGTGGAACAAGACGTAAAATAAGGGAGTACAGACGAAATGTCGAAAGGGGAAACAACATGGATTTTCAATTATATTTTCAAGATGTAGTCGAACAAGCGCGTAACGAAGTACGTGCTGCAGGATACACAGAGCTCACGACACCGGAAGAAGTAGACGGAGCGCTTAAAAAAGAAGGGAAGACACTCGTCCTCGTCAACTCGGTTTGTGGGTGTGCAGGCGGGATTGCTCGTCCAGCTGCGGCATACGTCAACAAGATGGAAGGTGTGAAGCCTGACCATTTCGTGACCGTGTTTGCTGGTCAAGACCGTGAAGCGACAGATCGTGCACGTGAGTATTTTGAAGGATATGCGCCGTCTTCACCGTCAATCGCACTTCTTGAGGATGGCAACATCGTGACGATGGTAGAGCGTAGTGAAATCGAGTCATCGACTGCTGAAGAGCTCGTCGACCAATTGCAAACATTGTTCGACATCTACTTCGCATAATCAAGCATCGGCGCAAAGGCACTGCCTTTGCGCTTTTGTGAAAAGGGGCAGGGTATATGGAACCAGTCATCAAAATCATGACGGAGGCAGAATATATGATTGCCCTGTCACGCGGTGAAATCAATGAACCGTCACTTCAATCTGAAGGGACGATTAAATGTTGTACGCCGCAACAGATTGGAAAGGTCGTCAAAAAGTCGTATTCGGGTGAAGCGGTCGTTCTCGTATCGTTACACGTCAACCGACTTGGTCAGCTGCTACATTATGAATTGGATGAGGATGGAGAACGTTATCCACATGTGTATAGTGCCATCCCGATGACTTCGGTCAAACAGGTGCAACCGTATGGGTCACGCGACAATGGAACGGTCACATATTTCGCTTTCGAGCGAATGTGACCTTCTTTTTTGTATAATTTGCATGAATATACTTTACAAGTAATAATTATGTGTATATAGTGGTTGAAGACACAAGTCGGACAACTGATGTGTCATAGAACAGTTGAGCTACGTTCACACATATGTCATAATTTTGTTAATGTTCTGATAATTATCATTCAACTATGAAAGGGAGATGAAGATGAAAAAAGGTTTTCTAGCATTATGTTTAGCAGGACTGGCCGCGTTCTCAGTCGCGTGTGGGGCAGACGTGAACGAAGGAGGATCGACATCGACCGATGGTGAGGATGACAAAGTCATCGTCATGGGTACAAGTGCCGATTACTTCCCATATGAGTTCGTCGATACAGCGAATGGCGACGAGATTGTCGGATTTGATATCGATATCGCCAAAAAAGTGGCAGAGAACATGGGATATGAATTGAAAATTGAAGATATGGATTTCGGAAGCTTACTTGGAGCCCTCAATGCAGGTCGAGTCGACTTCGTAATGGCGGGGATGACTCCGACAGAAGAGCGTAAAGAAAATGCCGATTTCTCAGATATTTATTTCACAGCGGTGAACTTGATCATGTCAAAAGATGATTCGCTTCAATCACTTGAAGACTTGAAGGGGAAAAAGATCGGAGTCCAGCTCGGTTCGATTCAAGAAGGGATTGCACAAGATCAAATCACAGATGCTGAGATCGTCTCGTTGAACAAGATTCCTGAGATCATTCAAGAAATCAAGACAGGACGTATTGACGCGATGGTCATCGAAGATACGGTCGCGAAAAAATACCTCGAGCAAGATAGTGAATTGACGACATTTGAAATTGTGGACGAAGAAGAAGCAGGTTCTGCTGCTGCCTTCCGTAAAGATGATGAACTCCGCGATCAATTCAACGAAGAGTTGAAGAAGATGATCGACAGTGGAGAAATCGAAGAGTTAGCACAGAAATGGTTTGAAGAAGAGGCTGCGCCAGCCGAATAATGAATCGTACGAGGCTGACTGAAGATGAATCGGTCAGCCCTTTTTTAGGAGGAACTCACTATGGATTTTAGCCGGATTTATGATTCGATCCCTTATATACTTGAGGGGATTCCAGTCATGTTCCAAGTGGTGATCGTCTCGGCATTGATTGGGATCTCACTTGGGATTGTTGTCGCTACATTAAAAATTGTCCCGAATCGTCTGATTAACTTTATCGGACATGCTTATACAGCGGTGTTCCGTGGGACACCACTCATTTTGCAACTCGCCATCATCCACTTCGGATTGCCGCAACTGACGGGATATATCACGACACCGTACCAGTCAGCGGTCATCGCCTTCTCGCTCAACTCGGGGGCGTATATTTCAGAGATTATTCGAGCGGGTATCCAAGCAGTAGATAAAGGACAGTGGGAGGCTTCGGATGCTCTTGGTGTCCCGTATGTCAAACAGTTACGTTCCATCATCTTGCCACAGGCGTTCAAGAACATCTTGCCTGCTCTTGTGAACGAGATGATCACATTAACGAAAGAGTCTGCCCTCGTCTCGACGGTCGGGGTGCTCGATATCATGCGTCGTGCGCAAATCGTCGGTGGGCAGAAGGCAATCTACTTCGAACCGCTTCTATTCGCCGGTGTGATATACTTTACGATAGTGATGATCTTGACGTATCTTGGACAACGTCTAGAAAAACGGTTAAGAAAGAGTGATGGAAGATGATCGAAGTAAAAGACCTACACAAACAATTTGGTGACTTAGAAGTGTTAAAAGGAATCACGACGACGATCGAGCGTGGTGAAGTGGTTGCTGTCATCGGACCGTCCGGGTCTGGTAAATCGACATTTCTACGCTGTTTGAACATGCTTGAGATTCCAACGAGCGGTACGGTCAGTGTCGACGGATTCGAGCTCACGAAAAAAGGGGCGAACGTCGCGAAGGCGCGTCAAAACATTGGGATGGTATTCCAACAGTTCAACTTGTTCCCTCATATGAGCGTATTGGACAATTTGACGTATGCACCAATCAACGTCTTAAAAGTCAGCAAGGCGGAAGCGCTGGAACGTGCGAAGAAATTACTCGAACGTGTCGGCCTTTCTGAAAAAATCGATGCCTATCCGAGCCAACTCTCGGGTGGACAAAAACAGCGTGTCGCCATCGCGCGTGCCTTGGCGATGGAACCGAACGTCATGTTGTTCGATGAACCGACATCGGCACTTGACCCTGAGATGGTCAATGAAGTACTCGACGTTATGAAAGGGTTGGCTGAGACTGGGATGACGATGGTCGTCGTCACACACGAAATGGGCTTCGCCCGTGAAGTGGCAGACCGCGTCCTCTTCCTGGATGAAGGGATTCTCATGGAAGAAGGAAAACCGGCTGACCTGTTGTTGAATCCGCAAACCGACCGGGCGAAACGTTTCTTGGAGAAAGTGTTGTAATCTGAACTTACGAAGGAAGGATGAATACACGTGAAAATCACCTATTATGGACATGCGACTGTAGGATTTGAGATTGATGGCGTAAACGTGTTGATCGATCCATTTTTGACGAGTAACCCTCATACGGAAATAGACCCTTCTACACTACGTCCGGACTATTTGTTGCTCACACATGCTCATTTCGATCATATCGAGGATGTCGAATTGATTGCGAAATCGTCGGGTGCGACGATTGTGGCGACACATGAACTCGCATCGTATTACGAGAAAAAAGGCTTCACTGTTCACGGGATGAACATCGGGGGAGGTCATGCCTTTCCGTTCGGGCGTGTCACGATGACCCAAGCGTTCCACAGTTCGAGCTTTGACATGGGGGATACACCGGTCTATATGGGGATGCCTGCCGGATTCATCATCGAGACGAACGAACTGACGCTCTACCACGCTGGAGACACGAGTCTCTTCTCCGATATGAAGATGTACGGTGAACGGTTTGAAATCGATGTCGCGTTCCTTCCAATCGGAGACAACTTCACGATGGGACCGACAGACGCATTAGATGCGGCGCAGTGGCTTCAAGCGAAACGTGTCGTTCCGATCCACTTTGATACGTTCCCGCCGATTAAACAAGATGCTCAGGCGTTTTGTGACCAATTGCACCGTCGAGGTCTCTTGATTGAACCGAATACGACGATCGAGATTTAAGTATGGACGTGATTCAAGCGACGCGAGAGTTCATCGGAACGATTCATGCAGATGACGCGTCGGGTCATGACGTCGCCCACATTACGCGTGTCGTCCGACTAGTGGAACGTTTAATGGAGGATGAACCGGTCAATCGGACGGTTCTCCTCCTCTCGGCATATTTACACGACGTGGAAGATCATAAGCTCGGTCGTCCGAACGGTCTCGTCAAACAGCATCTGTCCTCAATTGACATCACTGAAGAGCAAGTGGACTTGGTGATGGCGGTGATTGATGAGGTCTCCTTCTCAAAAGGCAAGACCCCGACGAGCCGGGAAAGCGAAATCTTGCAAGACGCCGACCGTCTTGATGCGATGGGGGCCATCGGGATTGCGCGAACGTTCCAGTTCGCGGGTTCTCGCAAAACTCCGCTCGATTTGTCGGAAGAGAGTGCCATTCAACATTTTCATGACAAGCTGTTGAAGCTGGCGTCGATGATGCATACCGCAAAAGCAAAACAAATAGCGATGTCACGTCATGCTTTCATGCAGCAGTTCCTAGAACAGTTTCATGAAGAATGGGATGGGGTGGACATATAAAAGGACGACCGAGTATATTCGGTCGTCCTTTTGATTAGAATGGATGCTTGTTCAACCAATGACCACCGTCAAGAGAGATGCAATCCCCGTTTAAATAGCGCATCTCGTCTGATGCCATCCAGTAAGCGAGGTCCGCAATCTCTTCCGGTGTCCCAAAACGTCCAAGTGGGACATTACGGCGAATACGCTCCACTTCCTTCACGTGGGAGACGAGCTTTTCAGCGCCGCCTGTCCGTTCAATCGGTCCAGGACTGATGGCATTGACCCGCGCGCCGAATTGATAGCCCCATTCAACCGCGAGTGTTCGCGTCAAGTTCAAGACCCCTGCTTTCGCTGCCGCACTCGGTGCGACACCAGGACCTGCCTGCCACGCATAGGAAGCGACCATGTTGATGATGGAGCCGCCACGGATTTCATCTGCTTCCCAATGTTTCCCGAGAACATGGGTGCAGTTGAATGTCCCGTTCAAGACGATGTCGATGACACTTGCCCAACCATTAGGAGATAAATCAAGAGTCGGACACACAAAATTCCCTGCAGCATTGTTGATGAGTGCGTGTACAGGTCCATAAGCGGATACGATGTCAGCCAGTGCTTTCGCGCATCCTTCATAGTCACGAACGTCATGTTGCACACTCATCGCCTGACCTGCATCGATTGAATTCAAATCGTTCATCGCTTCTAGTAGTCGTTCCTCGTTTCGACCGCTGATAGCGACGTTCCATCCTTCCTGTTTAAATTTTAATGCCATCGCTTTCCCCATGCCGGATGATCCCCCGGTAATCCAAATCGTTTTCATCTTAATTCCCCCTCAAAAATGAATGGTCGTTCATTTATACTATTCGTCTTGTGATGTGAAAATCCTTCAATAAGATGTTGATTCATATTGAATCATTCCTTTGTCCTGAAACGTATACAGACGTCAAGCAGCCCGACTCGTATGAGCCGGGCTACTTTTCATTGAATTTTTTTCAAGTACTTCAAACCGAGTTCACGGTCGATCGTGTACATCGTACCGGCAACTTTCTCACCCCAGTATGGATCGGAGGCATAGAAGATATTGATGCCTTCCTGCTTGTTCCCAGGATAATCGCCACGAGCATATGGCCCAGTGACATATTTAGTCGCAAACAATTCAGCAGCAGCTTGTACGCTGGCGTCAATTGTTTTAAAGGATGTCGCATTCCCGCTCGGGTCGTCATCTGTCGCGCGGAACCCAAATAGGTTCCGCTTGTCCCGAGCGATATCGGACGTTCCAAATCGGGACTCATGCCCGGCAACCGCCAGCAGGAATAAGGCATTAATGTTATACGTATCTTCTGCCCGTTTAAAAGACTTGCCTTCCCCAGCGAGTGGTGAATCGATGGATTTTAAATATTGATCAAACTCGTCAGCCGAATATGGGGACGACTTGCGAATCGATGCAAATTGATAAGGAGAATCGAAGACGTCTTGGACACGTTCTGTGTAAAAACGGTCATCCGAGTTTTTTTCTGTCGGACCTACAAGGAACGTACCGGCGAGATTGGCGTTCGCTTCCACCGTATGGTAGACGTCACCTTCTCGAATCTCGTAAAATCCACGTCTCTTCACAACTGCTTCAGGAAATAACGCCATTTGATCCGGTTTGACATACACATCCGCCCCGGAGATACGTACTTTAAGATGATCGTCTCCGCGCTCAATTAGTTGAAGTCTCGTGCCACCAGCGACATAGGATTGTCGTGTTTTAAATGATGCATCTTTATATAAGTTTGTGATAGCATCACTCGGAGTGACGACGACTCCGGTACCTGTAAAATCGAGTACTTCTCCAGAGGGGGAGAACAATGTCCGGTTCTTACCGGCCGTCATGTATCGTTTTGCTTCTGCGAGAGATTCGAACGACCTCGTGACACGGTCGCCATTCGTCACCGTTTCGACGGTGTAGGTGTCTTCACGGGAAGATTGAATCCATAAAAAGGCTGCGATGGCGAGACTAAGTGTCGCAATCATCGGCCAAACCTTAAGTCTTTTCTTTCGTTTCAATCAAATCACTTCCAAACTTTTGAATTGCCAAACGAGTTGATTTAGTCAACAATTTGATGGAGAAGGGGGAAATTAGTATGAAAATTGGAACGCGGACGTTAAAGACCGCGGTCGCAGCAGGTATCGCGATGCTCATTTCCGAAACAATTCATCTCGATTATTTTGTATTTGCAGCCATTATCGCCATTTTAAGTATTCAAGAGACGCGTAAAAAATCGATTCGCGCCTCCTATGAACGAGTCATGGCAAGTCTTCTCGCCATCGGAATGGGTGCGGCGATGTTCACGCTACTCGGCTATTCACCGGTGACGCTCACACTTTATTTTGTCATTTTCATTCCACTCGTACAACAATTGAAACTGCAAGACGGGCTCATTACGAGTGTCGTCATCTTGACCCACCTCTACACCGAGGCACAGTTTACACTCGAGTTATTTATCAATGAGCTATTCCTCATTGCAATCGGTGTCGGTGTCGGGCTCGTCGTCAACATGTATATGCCGACGCTTGACCGTGAGATTGAACGGATTAAAGAGAATATCGACCGTTCGCTTGCTGTTCTGTATTATGACGTGGCGGCATGTGTCGAGACGGGCATCTATAACAATCACTCGATGATGCTCATCAAGACGCGGGACTATCTGAAAGAGGGGAAAGATTTAGCTCTTCGCCGTATGGGGAACTCAATCGGAAAGCGAAACGAGGACATGGACTATCTATACTTCCGAATGCGTGAACGACAGTATGATATTCTCAAACGAGTCGCTGATAACGCCAGAGAAATCACGATGGTCGTCAATGAAGCAAAACCGGTCGCGACGTTCTTACGTCGAGTCGGGGATCATGTGAACGAGCATGCCGATGCCTCTGTCTTTTTACAGGAGCTAGAAGAGATGATTGAGCATTATCGAAAAAACGTACCTCTCCCCACGACGCGTGAGGAATTCGAGGTACGCTCATCCTTATTAAATATTTTATCAGATGTAAAAAGTTACTTGATCTTGAAAGAGCGATACATCTTGCTCTTAAAAGAACATGGTCATGCTCGAGAGAAACGTGCTGATTAAAAAGATTGAGACGATGACGACGACGCCGATTTGAATGATGCGTTGTCGTCTTTTCTGTTTTTTCTTCATGGTCTGCCTCCATATACGTGTTTGCCATCATTGTACAGAATGGAAAAGATTCGTGCAATCCAGGGGAGTTTGATATAATGGTCAAGAAATGTTTGGATGGAGGGATGTTGTTTATGGTAAACGAGACACGCGTGCTCGACACATTTTTAGGATTGGTCGGCATCGATTCAGAAACGAAGGAAGAAGCGATCATCTGTGAACATTTGAAAGGTGTATTCACAGAGCTTGGCTGCGACGTCTACGAGGACGACGCATCAACGAAGACGGCACACTCTGGTAACAACTTGATCATCACGTTGCCTGCAACGAAAGAAAATGTTGATCCGATTTACTTTACGGCTCACATGGATACGGTCACTCCAGGTAAAGGAATCAAGACGAGCATCGAAGACGGATATGTCGTCACGGATGGTACGACGATTCTCGGAGCAGACGACAAGACCGGCCTCACTGCGATGATCGAACTCGTGCGTGTATTGAAAGAAAAACAAATTCCACATGGTCAAATCCAGTTCGTGATCACTGTCGGGGAAGAATCAGGTCTCGTCGGTGCGAAAGTATTGGATTTATCGAAAATCGATGCGAAGTTCGGTTTTGCCCTTGATTCGGATGGACCAGTTGGAGACATCATTGTCGCCGCTCCGACTCAAGCAAAAGTGAACGCGAAGATTTACGGGAAGACGGCTCATGCTGGTGTCGCACCTGAAAAAGGAATCTCGGCGATTCAAATCGCAGCGAAAGCCATCGCGAAGATGCCGCTCGGTCGTATCGATGAAGAGACGACAGCCAACATCGGACGTTTCGAAGGGGGTCGCGCGACAAACATCGTGTGTGACTATGTCGAAGTTCTTGCTGAGGCCCGTTCCCTCATCCATGAGAAGATGGAGAAACAGGCGGAAACGATGAAACAAGCGTACATCGAGGTCGCTGAGTCGTTCGGTGGTCGTGCCGAAGTGGACATCGACATCATGTATCCTGGATTCAAGTTTGAAGAAGGCGACGAAGTCGTTGAAGTTGCGAAACGTGCGGCCCAGACAATCGGACGCCCGACACGAATCCTCTATTCAGGTGGAGGGTCGGATGCGAACGTGATCGCAGGTGGCGGAATCCCGACAGTCAACTTGGCTGTAGGCTATGAAGAGATTCATACGACGAACGAACGCATGCCACTTGAAGAGTTGTATAAACTCGTCGAATATGTCGTGACAATCGTTGAAGAAGTCGCATCACCTAAGCAATAAAAAAGAGCCGACCATTCGTCGGCTCTTCGTATGTGTTCGTACTCGTTATGCTGCGAACTCCAGTGATTCTAAAATCAACTCGTCTGTGCAATGAAGTTCGATCGCTATGTCGTGAATGCGGATAGAGGTGCCTTGTTCCTGTTGGTGCAAGCGATTCATCAAAGCTGCTCGTTCTCGAATCGTCTCATAAATCGATTCGGGTTGTTCTGCCTTGGTCATCACAAATCACATCCTTTTCAGCGATTACGTCAAGTATAGCATGGACGGTTTGAAGAAAGGACTTAAATATTTATGAAGTTACAGTTTTTGGGAACTGGGTCGGGGATGCCTTCGAAACAGCGCAACGTATCAGGGCTTGCACTCGATTTATCGAACGTGACCTGGCTGATTGATTGTGGAGAGGGCACACAACATCAAATGCTCTACACGAAAATCAAACCGAGAAAAGTGACAGCGGTATGGGTGACGCATCTTCATGGTGACCATGTATTCGGATTGCCTGGATTCTTATCGACTCGTTCGGCACTCGATGGAACCGCCCCCTTGACCGTCTATGGACCAAAAGGATTGAAAAAATGGCTTGAAGCTACTTTGCGTGTCACAGGCTCACATCTAGGATACGAGCTGACCGTGATCGAGTACTCGGACGGGGACACATTCATACAAGACGACCATCTCGTCACTGTGCGAAAATTAGAGCATCGGTTCCCTTCATTCGGTTTCCGAATCGATGGTCCAGAAAAACCGGGCATGCTACGCGTCGATCTTGTAAGAGAACTCGGAATTCCAAGTGGACCGATTTATCGAACCATCAAAGAATCAGACCGATTTGAATTTGAAGGAAAATGGTATGACTCTAAAGAATACGTCACTGAACCGATTCCGGGAAAAATCGTAGCGATTTTAGGAGATACAATCCCGTGTGAGAACGCGCAGAAGTTGGCGGATGGAGCAGACCTCCTCGTTCACGAGGCGACGTTTATGGAGGCGGAACAAGCGCTCGCTCGGAAGTATGGTCACTCGACGACACGTGAAGCGACCGCTCTAGCGAATGCGTGCGCCGTCGGCAAGCTGATTGTGACACACATCTCAGCACGCTATGTCGGACGAGAGGAAGAATTTGTTCAAGAAGTTGTGTCGGATTTTCCATCGAGTCTCGTTGCGACGGACTTTTTAGAATATACAGTGGGGGAGTGATGTGACCATTCAACTCTATGTATGGGCAGCCTTTTTAGTAATCAGCGTTCTATTAGGGATTCGATTGAATCAATTAAAAGAGCCGGAAGCGAACTTTTTTCCAAAGTTCTTATTTTATTCACTGCTTGGAATCGTGTCTTTCCCCATCGGCGGTTTTCACATTCCGATTGGCTTTCTATTGTCTTTTTTGTTCTTTCCGAAACAGAACAGCCGGTATAAATGGTATGGGGCACTGTTAGGGTTCTTCTTTTTTCTTGTCTTGCTTTTTGTCCCGTTATTCGATCAATCCGGGTTTCGTTCCGAATCGCAACAAATCGGCGCCGTTTCGGTCACGGATGAATCGTTTGATGACATGACTGAAAAATTGTTACAACGAATCAATAGTGAATCGATTAAATTAGATCGTGGGAAACTACAGATCGACCGAGAAGGGAACGTTCAATCAATTGAGTACTTACTCATGGTGGAACGAGCCGAATCGTTCCAACAGATCCGTGTAACATACGGCTCAGGACAACTTTCGTATGAACAAGTCGATGAACTGCGTAAAGAATCTGGACAGGCCTTTTTTGAAAAGCTTGTCGAATTCGACCACATGCTGTCGACGTTACGAGGTCCTTCATGGGATGAGTATACTGACGTCGTTTCTGCCCCAGTGTTACAACTTTCCTATGATGGGTTGTATGACATGTACACGTTCGAAAACGAATCGATGCTTATGATCAATCGGGACAATGAATTGGTCAAGTTCTGGCTCCAGCGCGAACCAGTCCTCGCAAACAGCATCCAACTCGTCGGACTGACACGGGAAGGACGAAGTTCAGGCGAACGTTTTGCGATACTATATAATTATTCGATACATCAACGAGAGGATTTGACAGAATGATCAAACCGTATTTGAGTATTTCCCTATTAGCGACCGCACTTCTTGTCGGATGTGGCGGAGAAGAAGCCCAACAAGAGGCGTGCGATGTAAGTCCGACCATTTCCGTATACAATGCGGCGACGGAAGAGACGCTCTATCAAGAGAAGAGCGTCTGTTTGGAAGAGGATGCGACCGTGCTCGACGCATTGAAAGCGACAGGGCTTGACCTCGAAGTGACAGGAAGCGGAGACATGTCGTACGTGACGGCAATCGAAGGCATCGAAGAAAAATCTGAAGGACAATCGTCAGGCTGGGTATTTGCTTTTAATGGCGCGCCCGGAGATGAAGGGGCCGGTGCTAAAGAAGTAGAATCGACGGATGTCATTCAGTGGCGGTTTGAACAAGATGCGATTGCTTTCTTCGAATGAGGCAGATTGGGAGCGGCGACATCCTGTCACGCTCCTTTTCTTTCTATTCAGCCATCTATTCATTCTGACGTATATCCATGATGTCACAGTATTTGTCATCGGCCTTGTCCTTTTGCTCATGCTTGAACGTCGGTTTCCATGGACGATGCTCATCGTATTGATTGCGTTTGCTGTCGTCTCGGTCTTCCCTGCATTGTTCGGATGGGAGTTATCGCTCACTTACATATGGCGTCAGCTATTGAAGTTGGCTACTTTCTTACTTGGCATGCTGTGGATTTCTCGGATTGTTCGATTGGAACGATTGCTCCCACTTCTCTATAAATGGCCCCGTTCAACTTCCCTCTTGTACGGGGCGTGGGCACTTATTCCTTCGATGGAACGAGCGGTACGTCAGTCGCTCAGAAGTCACCCGAAAGGAGCCTGGCAAGAAGCAATCGAGATTGGCATTAATAGCCAAAGGCATGAGCCACGATTTGCGGTCGAGCCGATGCGTCGATTCCGATTTGAGGATGTTCTCCAACTCTTTATGATTGGCTTGATTGGCTACGTATCACTCGAGTGGACCATCATCCCATGGCTCATCTATCCATACGTCACAAAAGGAGGTGTTCGTGATGCAATGGCTTTCTACCGTTGACGGGTCGCTCGAGGCATATATCGAGCGGTATCGTCCTCGAGTCATCAGAATGAATCAACCATTCTCAGGAAAAGTTGGTCATTTATTATCCCGTGTTGATTCGCTTCGGGGGGCGGAACTCGCCTCACTCTTACAAATCGATGCCCTGTATCCAAAAGCGTTTGACGCCTGTTCAAGCGGTGAGCAACAGATTGTACAAGTCGCTTATGCTCTATTAGATCAGCCCGAAGCAATTGTACTTATCGAACCGTTCCGCCACCTCGATCAATTCCGTAGAGAACATCTAGAGATGCTACTTCGTCGTACTTCCGGTCTCGGTGTTCGGATTGGTTATACGGAACGGGCGCAAGAATCGTCTGAAGACATGAAAATCACTTTCCGACAATCGGAGACGATACCAAGAATTGAAGCGACCGATGTATCCTATCGTCATCCGCTTCAGGCGACTTATGCCATTGAAGAAGTGACGGTCCAAATAAATGAACCGGGCCTCACCGTCTGTATTGGGACGAACGGAAGTGGAAAATCGACGTTGCTCGAACTTTTAGCAAGGAGCAGACGCCCTCTTCGTGGACGGGTGAAGCGGGGGGAGCGAGCTGCCTATCTTCCTGCCGAAACGGAATACGGTCCGTTTCCGAAAGAATCGAACCGGAGGATCGCTCAACTACAAGCCGTCCTGAACGACTCGGCAAGCGTCCTTTTGCTCGATGAACCGACGGTGGATTTAACGAATGGGGAACGTACGGCGTTCCTTGAAGCGCTCTTGAAAAAGTCCGAATCAGCCCGCGTGCTTTGTGCGACCCATGATTTGGCGTTAGTCGACCAAGCGACGGACGTGATTTACCTTGCGAGTGGTCGCGTGGTCTTTCAAGGAGAACGGTCACTCTTTCAAGAACGGAGTACGCTATGGTCACATACGTCCTCGCCATTCTGATTGCCATCCTGGTGCTGTATCGATTTGAAAAATCCGATCTCCCGGTTCAACCGCTCGTGCAGCTCTTGGCACTCGCAGTCATCGGTCGCTGGCTTTTCATGACGATTCCGAACGTACAACCGACGACAGCCATTTTGATGCTGACGGCACTATGTATTGGATTGAATGCTGCGGCGGTCCTTGCGCTCTTCGTACCCATCTTGTCAGGTCTGTTGCTCGGGATCGGACCGTTCGTCTTCTATCAATTTTTAGGCTGGCTCCTTATCGTAACGCTCGTCAGCAGTTTTAGACCGTTATGGATGAAGTCGAACATCCTTTTTCTTCTGTTTGGTTTTTTGTCCGGATTTATATATGGATGGACGACCAATTTAGCGTTCTTCGAAGTGATTGGAGCTGATTTTTGGAAGCTGCTTCTACTCAGTGTCCCGTTTGACTTGGCACATGGGCTATCGAACGTCTTTTTCCTCTTTTTAATCCGTCCGTTGTTCGAGCGCATATTCCTTCGTCAGCTCGGGTAAATATACAATAGTCATATCATTTTGAGTGAGGTGAACGACGGATGGGTGCATATATCAATCTCACAGAAGTCGGCATGTTTCTACTCGTAGGACTATTGTTTATCTTGTTAAACCTGATTCTATTGGCAAAACGTTACACGAGAGCCCGTTTTGCCATGATCAGCATCCTTGCGGCGAGCGTGTGGCCAGCACTCATGATTGTGCTTTCCGTGGAACAACTGAGCATCATGGACCAGCTCACGTCAGGAGACCTGACGCTCGATGCCGTCATGGCGTGGGGAGTCGTCATCGCTACAGCGCTGATGACTATGATTCCGGCAGGTGTATTTCTACACCGGCTTGTGAACGTCTCTCGCTTACACTCTGAACCATAAAAGGAGCGACCCGATGCGGTCGCTCCTTTTTCATGTGGTCGATTCAGCAGGTGTTCCATCAGCCGGTTTTTGGACGCGACGCAATACTTCGAGACTGAGAGCTCGTGGCATCAATTTGGCGACCCCGACCAATAACTGATTAGAGAGTCCAGGGATGACCACACGCTTGTTATTCATCACCCCTTTGTATCCGAAGAAGGCGACGAGATGAGATGGCATTTTCGAGAATGATAATTCACTCCCGGCACGATTAAAGAAGTTCGTATCCGTCGGGCCAGGGCATAATACACTCACATGCACGCCACTACCTTTTACCTCGGCATGAATCGCTTCAGTGAATGAGAGGACATAGGCTTTCGTCGCGTAATAGACGGCCATATATGGACCAGGTTGGAAGGCAGCGACGGACGCAACGTTCAACACATATCCGTGGTCACGTTCGAGCATGCCAGGCAAATAGGCTTTCGTCAGTTCGGTCAACGTATTGACGTTCAATCGGACCTCGTCGGCTTCTGTCTCAGCATCAAGGTCGGCGAACGCGCCGGACGTGCCAAACCCGGCATTGTTAATTAAAAAGTCGACAGTGAGGCCAGCTTCGGCAATCATCGTCGTCAATCGGACTGCTGCGCCATGTTTTGCCAAATCTAGAGCAAAGACATGTACGTTGATGCGATAACGTGTCTCAAGTACTTTTTTTAGTTCATGCAATCGTGGTTCGTTCCGAGATACTAAAATACAGTCGTAGCCGTCGCGAGCGGCGAGTACGGCCAAGTCTAGACCGATGCCCATCGAGGCGCCGGTGATTAAAGCTGTCTTTGACAACATGATCCACTCCTTTGATGAAAAGTCATACATTGTTACTGAATTCTTCACGAGTTGTTAAAATCCTGCTCCGTTCGCACATTGAAACATATGCTAAAGTATAGCAAGAAAATGTGATTAGACTCACAAAGTAGGGAGTAGAACAAATATGATGATTCAGCTCGTCACTACGGCGCAAAGCGTTGATCAGGCAGAAGCGTTAATCAAAGCCGGCGCGGACCGACTATATATCGGAAATTCAAGGTTTGGGTTGAGACAAAAAGGTGACTGGACAATCGATGCTGTGAGAGAAGTCACACAACTTGCCCATCGGTATGGGAAAGAAGTGACGGTAGCCGTCAACAACCTGATGCACAATGACCACATTGAAGAGTTAAAAGATTATTTGCAAACGCTGAAAACGATAGGAGTCGATGATGTCACCGCTGGAGACCCCGGCGCCATTCGCTTGATTCGACAGGCAAAGATTCCGTATTGGTATGATGCCCAAACGCTCGTCACATCCGCCAAACAGATCCAATTTTGGGGGAAACGCGAAGCGATTGGAGCGGTCGTCGCCCGCGAAGTGACAATCGAAGAACTCGTCTTGATCCAGCAGCAAATCGGACTTCCTGTTGAAGTACAAGTATATGGTCCGACATGCATCCATCACTCTAAACGCCCACTCGTGACGAATTACTTTAACGAACTCGGAAGACCGGTTGAAGAAGCAAAACAACGCGAATTTTATATGAGCGAACCGGCAGATACGACCAGTCGTTATCCCATCTATGAGGACGAGAACGGCACCCATATTTTCTCTGAGGATTTGACGCTCATGGGTCAGCTTCCGACGTTAGTCAAAAATGGACTTCACACGTGGAAGCTAGACGGATGGCACGCCGGGGACCAGTTTGTTGAAATCGTTCAGTTGTTTACTTATGCCCGGACGAATTTGTTGAACGGTCGATTTGATCGTGTAGAGATGGAACATCGTCTTCACGAGCTTCAACCGGAAACGTTCCGTCTCGGTACGGGACTGTGGTTACGAAAACCAGAAGAGATTAAGTGAGGGATCAAGATGAAACGACGTCCAGAATTATTAGCGCCAGCAGGAAACTTAGAGAAATTAAAGATGGCCATCCATTATGGTGCCGATGCGGTCTATATCGGCGGACAGCAGTTCGGGTTACGTTCACGTGCCGGTAATTTCAGTTATGACGAGATGCGTGAAGGGGTAGCCTTCGCACATGCGTACGGCGCGAAAGTATACGTCGCTGCGAACATGGTGACGCATGAAGGCGATATCGAGGGGGCAGGTGACTTCTTCCGAACACTTCGAGATATCGGAATCGATGCAGTCATCGTCTCGGATCCAGCGATGATTGAAACTTGTCTTACGGAAGCAGAAGGGTTGCCCGTCCATTTGTCGACCCAAGCTTCGGCGACAAACTACGAGACCCTTCGTTTCTGGAAGGAAGAAGGACTCGAACGAATCGTCTTGGCTCGTGAGGTATCGATGGATGAAATTATTAAAATGAAACAGGAAGTCGATGTCGAAATTGAGACGTTCGTCCATGGGGCGATGTGTATCTCGTATTCCGGTCGATGCACGTTATCAAATCACATGACATTACGAGATGCCAACCGTGGGGGATGTGCCCAATCATGCCGCTGGAAATATGGTTTCTTTGAAGAAGGTGATCTTCTAACAGAAGAGATGGAAGCGCGTGACGAAGAGCCGTTCTCGATGAGTTCAGTTGATTTATCGATGGTCCGCCACATTCCTGACTTGGTGGAGGCAGGAGTCGATAGTTTGAAGATTGAGGGACGAATGAAATCGATTCATTACGTCGCGACGGTGTGTAACGTCTATCGTCAAGTGATTGATGCGTACTGTGAAGATCCAGAGCATTTCGTCTTCGACCCTGCATGGGAAGAAGAAATTTGGAAAGCGGCCCAACGTGAGCTCGCGACCGGGTTCTATTACGGGATCCCGACTGAAAAAGAGCAATTGTTCGGGAAACCTCGTTCGATTCCGCAATTTGCGTTTGCAGCTCGTGTCATCTCATACGACCCTGCGACGGGTATGGCAACGCTCGAACAGCGGAATCACTTTTCAATCGGTGAAGAGGTTGAATTTTTCGGACCCGGATTTGTTCGTTTTTCACAAGTCATTGATACGATGGAGGATGTGGACGGTCACCTCCTCGAGTCTGCTAACCAAGCGATGATGACAATTCGTGTAAAAGTGGATCGGCCAGTCGCGACCGATTACATTATGCGTAAGCGAAAAGGTGTGCGTGCTCGTTCGCTCGTTTGACACATCCACCGAGCCAACATAGTCGCCCGTTCCGTTCAATCCTGCTACCCTAAGAAGTAGAGACGGAGGGATGGAAGAATGAACCAAAATACGGAGCAATTACGGACTGAGCCCATCGGCAGACTCCTCTTCAAGTTATCGCTTCCGGCGATGATTGGGATGCTCGTGACGGCGCTCTACAATATCATTGATACGATTTTTGTCGCCCGAGGGATCGGTGCATCGGCAGTCGCTGCCATCGGGATTGCGTTTCCGATTCAGATGATTTTAATGGCCGTGTCGAGTGCCGTTGGTCTAGGTGGGGCGTCTATCAGTTCGAGGAAGCTTGGACGCGGTGACGATGCCGGTGCAGCCGTTACATTCTTGAACGTACTTGTCCTCGTCGGTCTGTTTGCGGCACTTGCGGTCAGTTCTGCTTTCTTTATGTTAGATGAAATTTTAAAAGTGTTCGGTGCGACGACCGAAATCATGGATCTCAGCCGACAGTACTTATCAGTTGTCTTGATTAGCTCACCATTCTTCATGTTCACACTCGCTTCGAGTGCGATGGTTCGTGCTGAAGGACAGGCACCTTATCAAATGAAGGTCATGCTGACGACCGTTCTCGTCAACCTCGTGACGACCCCGCTCTTCATTTTCACGTTCGACTGGGGCATGTACGGGGCAGCGACTTCGACGGCACTCGCCCAAGTCATCGGTTCCGTATTGATGCTGCGCTTCTTCTTCGCCCGAAAACCAAAAACGGAACTGCGCTTCAAGTGGCGTCAGTTCCGGATTCGATTCGATGAGATAAAAGAAATCATGGCAATCGGTTCGTCTTCGTTCATCATGATGGTGTCCCAATCCATTTTATTCGTTGGTGTCAACGTGATGCTCGGTACGTACGGCGGGACCGAAGAATTGGCCATTTTCGCCATTATCAACAAGTTCATGGCGCTCGTTGGTATGCCAATCATGGGAATCGTCCAAGGGATGCAACCAATCGTTGGATATAACTACGGTGCAGAGCGATTCGACCGAATGCGTGAAACCATTTGGACGGCGATGCGGGCCGGGATTGCGATTGCTGTCATCATTTGGTTGATTCTGCAGCTATTCCCGCAAACACTCATGGGCTGGTTCTCGACGGATGAGGCGCTCATTGCTGGCGGTGTGACGGCGATTCACATTTTGTTCGCCGTTTCCTTCCTTCCGAGTGTTCAGATGCTCGTCAATGGAATCTATCAGTCCCTCGGGAAAGCACGCGTCGCTATGTTCTTGTCCCTTTCACGTCAGACGCTCTACACGATTCCGCTCGTCTTTATTCTCCCGTCGTTCCTCGGAGTGTTCGGCGTATGGTTGGCATTCCCAATCGCTGATGCGATGACATTTTTGACGGCTGTTGCTTTGGCATTCTGGGACCGTAAATTATTATTCCGTCCTTCAGAAGAAGATAAAGAAGCACGTGATGTAAATCCAAAAGCGACAAACTTATGATCAAACGTCCGCTCGTGTCGAGCGGGCGTCTTCTTTTAGGAACAAGTATATCCCACCGAGGAGGACGATCGCACCGATCCATTGGAACGGTCCAAGTCGCTCTCCGAAGAAGGCGTATCCAAACAGCATTCCCCACAACGCCTCTCCAAGAATCGTGATACTGACGACGGTCGCACTGACACGGGCAAGCGCATAGTTGAACAGATTGTGCCCGAGGATTGTCGGGAAGAAAGCGAGCGCGAGGAAGTACCACCAGTTGATGGATTCAAAGGCAGTGAATGTCGTGCCGCGAACGAGCAACATGAAGCAAAGCACGACCGTCGCAACGAGATATACGCTAAAAGAATATGTATTCGTGTTCATCGAAGCTCGTACATGCTGCCCAACGAGCCAATACCCTGCAATCAATAGGGCGGCAATCAAGGCGAGTAGGTCTCCGAAGAGGGCTTCACGGCCGAGTTGAACGTCCCCCGCAGCGACGAGCATGCCCCCAAGGACAGCGACGAGCGCGAAGGCAAGTCCTTTTCGAGTCGGATTCTTTTTAAAGATGAGTGCATTCCCGATCAACACAAAAATTGGACTCGACGTGACAAATAGTGTGGAGCTGGCAACCGTGGTGTAATCGAGTGACAAAAACCAAAGCCAAAAGTGAAACGCCAGTAACGTTCCGCTAAGGAGCAGAGCGTAGCGAGTCATGAGGCGAGTGGTGATGAGTGATTTGAAATCGACAAACGGTAACAACATGAGACACGTGAACAGCATACGGTAAAATGCGGCAGTCTCGGCAGGTGCCGACGTCCATTTGACGAAGAGGACGCTCGTCGATAAGAAAAAGACAGCAGCGAACAAGATGAGATAAGACATGGCGACACTCCTTCACAGTTGTACTTCTCTGTTAATAATATCGGAAAACAGCCACGAGGCAAGACATGATTCAGAAATAGCAAACAAATGCTCCCCTCTCGATGTGTCCATCTTTGACTTGATATAGTAAAATACATAGTAGAAGCTAGCTAATCATGTACGTCTTGCCATTATGTAGGAGGCAAAGTAAGGAGTTCTTATGAGACTAATCATTGCGGAAAAGCCATCACAAGCTCAAAAGTTGGCTGCTCCCTACCCATCAAAAAAGCGAAAAGACGAGATTGAAATCTCACCTTGTCCCCGTTTCCCGGAAGGGGCGATTGTCGTATGGGCGGTCGGTCACCTTTGTGAACTTCAAGAACCGTCGCACTATCGTCCGGAATGGAAGTCGTGGAAGTACGAGGCACTTCCGATTGTCCCAGAACGATTTGATTATCGTATTTCAAAAGGGAAGTCGAAACCGTTCTATGCCATCAAAAAATGGCTCCATGATCGCTCGATTACTGATGTCATCATCGCATCGGATGCCGAAAGGGAAGGGGAAGCAATCGTTCGTCTGATCCTCCGACTCGCAGGTAACAAAAAACCGCTTGCTCGACTATGGATCTCGAGTTTGACGGAGCAAGCAGTCGATCGTGGATTCTCGCAACTGTTGCCTGGTGAACAGACGATTCCATACTACCATGAGGCGATGAGCCGCGCCTGTGCGGACTGGCTCGTTGGGATGAATGCGTCTCGTGCCTATACGACGTTGTTGAAGACAATTGGGATTGAAGACGTATTCTCGCTCGGTCGTGTGCAAACCCCGACTCTTGCCTTAATCGTCAATCGCGAACGAGAAATCAAACAATTCGTGCCAGAACCATACTTCGAAGTCGAGGCGACACTTGCAAAAGGTCGAGGCACGTTCAAAGCGAAGTACACGTTTGGAAAGACAACGAAGCTCAAAACGCGTGAGGAAGCCGATGCGGTCGTCAAACGGGCATCTGGAACTGCGATTGTGAAGACAATCGACAAAGAAGAAAAAATCGAGCAACCGCCATTTTGGTTCAGTTTATCCGGATTACAAGCGGAGGCAGGGAAACGCTTCGGATTCGGAGCGAAAAAGACACTTGATATCGCTCAAAAGTTATATACGAAAGGGTGGATTAGTTACCCTCGGACCGATTCGGGATTTGTCACACCAGATGAGGCAACGCTATTTCCACAGACAAAGGCAAGACTGCTAAAGTCCGAAGCCTATGCCGGACTTCGTGACCTATTGACTGAGGACCCGTCGAAAAATCGACGCTATGTCAATGCCAAGAAAGTCAGTGACCACTACGCAATCATCCCGACGGAGGCATGTGGTGACGTCACTCGACTCGGTGGGGATGATGCGAAACTGTATGATTTGATCAATCGACGCTTCCTTGCGGCCTTTGCTCCCGCAGCGATGCTCGAGAAGACAACGGTTGATTTGATTGATGGAAGCGACTTGTATCGAGCAAAAGGAACCGTCGTTGTGAGTCCTGGCTATCGACAAGTCGTTGAGATGAAATCAAAAGATGTCGAACTTCCGGCGATGATGGTCGGTGAAGAATTAAAAGAGAAGAAAGTTGAAGTGTTGTCGAAACAGACAGAGCCACCGAAGCGATATACGGAGGGCGCGCTCATTATGGCGATGAAAGTCGCCGGGAAACAACTCGATGACGAAGAGCTGATTCATATCATGAAAGAAGTAGAGGGTCTTGGGACTGAGGCTACACGTGCCAACATCATCGATGGATTGAAGAAGCGAGGCTATGTCCAACTTCAGAAAAAAGAGCTTGTTCCAACAGACAAGGGTCGCCTGTTGATTGATGTCCTTGGAGATAGTATTTTGGCATCACCCGCCATGACGGCGAAATGGGAGAAGCGACTCCATGAGATCGGTCAAGCATCGGCATCCGCTGCCGAATTCATTGAACAAGCGAAGAAGATGTCCGTTCATTTGGTCGAAGAAGCGAAATCGCGAGTAGAGGCGGCTAATCCAGAGGGCTATACGATTGAGGCGAAACGTTATGGCAAGAAAGGAACGACTCGACCGAAGGCATCATTTGGTGTCTGTCCGAATTGTGGAAAAGGGCTTGTCGAACATCCAAAGTTCATCGGGTGCAGCGGTTATCGGGAAGGATGTCGCTTCACCGTCTCCAAACAAGTGCTTGGCGTCGGACTCGTCAAAGATGAGTTGAAGCAAATGATCAATGGCGGGCAGTCGAACGTCCATACGTTCAAAAAGGGAGACAAGACATTCAATGCCTCATTGTATTTAGAAAAAGGTACACTTCGATTTGAATTCAAATAAAAAAGGGTCGCGCATTAGAGCGGCCCTTCTGTCTGGTCAGTCTTTTCTCTCTTCTTGTCATCTTCAATGCGACGATTGATTTCGTCATAGTCGAGCACGATGTCGTCTTTATTGTCTTTATAGGCGTATCCTTTTTGGATGACGACGATGGATGCGATGAGGACGAGTAAAATAATTAAACCGCTTACGGCGAATATCCAGGCCATATGAACCCCTCACTTTCTCTCTTCAGTATGCCAAACAGTGGACAGGTTCTTCAACTAGAATGAATAGACGGTTATGTCGTATGCGAGTGAAAAGATATGGTACAATACGATATAGATTACTACGTAGAGAAGGAAGGGATAGTCATGGCGATTTTGATTGTGGATGATGAACCGGTCAATACGCTCGTACTTGAGCAACTGCTTCACCAGCACGACTATGAGACGGTATCGGTCTCGAGTGGGGAAGAAGCGCTCGATTTACTGATGGCCCCACAAGCCGCATCGCTGTATGATCTCGTCCTGTTGGATGTCGAAATGCCTGGGATTTCAGGAATCGAGACGTGCAAACGGATTCGGCAGATGGCTGACTTTGAAGAGTTGCCGGTCATCATGGTTTCCGGACGAACGGAAGAGAAGCAGATTGCCGAGGGACTCGATGCGGAAGCGTCAGATTACACGACCAAACCAATCAAAATAACAGAATTACTCGCACGAATCCGTTCTGCCCTCCGTTATAAGGCGGCTGTTGATGAACGGAAAATTTATGAGGCCCGTCTTCAGTATGATTTGGACCTTGCCCAAAAGATTCAACAGAGTGCGCTTACTCCACCAATCAGTAATGAAGAGATTGATGTTCGTGCGCTCTATCTGCCTTCTAAAAAACTAGCCGGAGACATGTACGCGTGGTTTCAGGTCGCACCGGACCGATACGGGGTCATCATCTTTGATGTCATGGGACATGGGGTCTCATCGGCGCTCATCACGATGGGAATCCGTTCAATCCTACCTGGGCTTGTCGGGAACGTGCAATATCCGGTAGACGTCATGACGGAGTTGAACCGTCAGATGACGTTCCTCTTCTCGGGTGACGATATGCACAGCTACTTCACGGCGGTCTATTGCTACATCGACACGACAAAACGTAGAATCGAATATGTGAATGCGGGTCATCCGCCTGTCATCGTGACGTCAGAAGAAGGAAACTGTCGTCTTGAGACGACAGGGGTACCAGTCGGTATGTTCGAGGAACCGAATTATGAATCCAAAGAGATTGACATCACACCGAATATGACGCTTCATATGTATACGGATGGACTCATGGAGTGTTACAGCAAAGATATCGATGATGGGATTCGATGGCTAGAAAAGGACGTTTCCACATATGGTCTGGACTATAGTCGTCACGTCGCTGAACAGCTTGTGCCAAAGATTGAAATTGAAGACGATTTATGTCTCGTCACGGTCAAAATCACATGAAAAGAGCCTGACGCAACGTGCGTCAGGCTCTTTTTTGCTAGAAATATCGCTTTCGCCAAAGGATATAGAAGGCGAGACCGGAAAATCCAATCATCATCGTGATGGCCATGATGAATCCGAACGGTTGTCCTTCCCATGGAACTTGAACGTTCATCCCAAAAATTCCAGATATCATTGTCGGGATGCTGAGGACAATCGTGATGGATGCCAAGAATTTCATGACGAAGTTAACATTGTTCGAAATGATGGATCCGAATGCTTCCATCTTGATGCTGATGATGTCGTTATAAATCGATGCCATTTCCATCGCTTGTCGGTGTTCGACAAAAACGTCTTCGAGTAGTTCTTCGTCCTCTTCATGCTTCTCCAAACTCGGTGTCTTGACGATTCGGTCCAAGACGCTATCATTCGCTTTTAACGAAGTCATGAAGTAGACGAGAGATTTTTGAAGGTTCATCAACTGGAAAATCTCTTGGTTTCGCATGGAACGCTGCAACTCTTGCTCGAGTTCGTCCATTCTTCGGTCGATTTGACGCAAGAAGCGCAAATACGTCATGCTCACACGATGTAAAATCTGAAAGACGAAGCGACTACGATAGTTTGTTCGGAACAGTCTTGCCTTCCCGTTAGCGAACAAATTCAACACGTCGAGATCTCGCGAGCAGACGGTAATGAAATGTCGTCCGGTCACGATGATACCGAGCGGGATCGTATTATACGTGCGACCTGTATCATCTTCCTCCACATACGGAACGTCGATGATCATGAGAAGTCCTTCATCATCTTTTTCAAAACGTGGTTTCTCTTCGATATCAAGTGGGTCATATACAAAGTCTTCTGGAATACCGGACGCCTCGATGACTTGATCGGCCTCATCTTTTGTCGGGTTCACGAGTTGGATCCAGCTTCCTTTATCAAAGTCTTCGATTTCATCCACATGGCCTGATGCGTCAGTACGGTAAATCGTCAGCATGCATCTTCCTCCTACCTTAACTCAATCTTATTATAGGTAGCCAAAATGAAGAGTGCAATCCAAAGCAGGAGTTTTTTTGTTTTCTCTCGAAAACGTGTTACAGTTAGAGGGAACGATTGGAATATCGTTTATTGAGGAGGGGTTATATTGACTAGAATGCCCGAAGACGCTCTGTTCAATGAAGAAAAACTAGCAGAGCTTCACCAAATCGCAAACGGAAACATTGAGTTCTTAAATAAAATTGCAACCACATATATCCAGCAGTTCGAGGCGAAGTATCCTGAACTTCAATCGGCAGTCGAGTCGAAAGATTATTCTCGCGTCGAGCAACTCGCCCATTTATTGAAAGGGGCCTCCTATTCAGTTGGTCTAGAACAGACGGCGCTTCTTTTCCACGACCTTGAAGTGGCTGGAGAAAATGCACATCTAGATGGAGCGACTGAAACATTGGCAACCATCGAATCGCATAGTAAGCGTTTTTTAACCGAATGGAATACGCATTTTGAACAATTCACATAAAAAAAGTTTGCGACGGAGAAGTCGCAAACTTTTTTATTATCCTACAAATTCATCGAGCGTTGCAATCAACATTCCGATTTCTGGTTTCGTGATTTGAGCGTTCGCACCGACGGCTTCCCCTTTATGTTTCAAGTCATCTGAAATAAGTGACGAGAAGATGATGATTGGAAGTGTTGCGTATTGGTCCATCTCACGAAGACGCTTCGTCAAATGAAGTCCATCCATCTGTGGCATCTCAATGTCGGTGATGAGGAGGTCACACTCGGCACCTTCTTGTTCAAACGCATCGAGTGCCTCTTTCCCGTTATTGAAGACAGTCGTATTGAAGTACCCCGCGTCATCCAACGTGTCGAGAATCAATGTGCGGAGCATTTCTGAATCTTCAGCAATCCAAATGTTTTTGTTCGAGCGCTCACGAGCGCCGAGTCGCTTCACAGATTCGCGAGCCATGATGTCCTTACGTGACAACTCGAGCGCGATTCGCTCATAATCGAGCAAGATGATCATTTGGTCACCTGTTTTGACGACACCGTTTGTAATGCCTTGAACACCACGT